>CAZZWN010000095.1:0-11989 GCA_964657765.1 uncultured Acetobacteraceae bacterium | reverse complement strand
CTGGGCGGCGAAAAGCCGGCGCGCCGGGCTGATCCTGGTGCCGATCCTCGACATACTGCAGTCCGTGCCGATCCTGGGTTTCCTGTCGTTCACGGTCGTCTTCTTCATGAGCCTGTTCCCCGGCCGCGTGCTGGGCGCCGAGCTCGCGGCCATCTTTGCCATCTTCACCAGCCAGGCCTGGAACATGGCGTTCAGCCTCTATCAGGCGCTGAAGACCGTCCCGGCGGACCTGGACGAGGCCACCCGAAGCTTTCGGCTGACCTCCTGGCAGCGTTTCTGGCGGCTCGAAGTGCCGTTCGCCATGCCGGGCCTCGTGTGGAACACCATGATGTCGATGTCCGGCGGCTGGTTCTTTGTGGTCGCGAGCGAGGCGGTGAGCGTGGGCGACGCCACCTGGAAGCTGCCCGGCATCGGCAGCTACGTGGCGCTGGCCCTGGAGCAGAGGGACATCGGCGCCGTGCTGTATGCAATCCTCGCCATGCTCGTCGTCATCTTGGCCTATGACCAGCTGCTGTTCCGGCCGCTGGTGGCGTGGTCCTCCAAGTTCCGGTTCGAGATGACGACGGCTGAGGAGGTCGAGGACCCCTGGGTGCTCAAGCTGCTGCGCCGCACCCGGCTACTGCGCGCCGCATCGGGCCTCGTCGGCTCGGTGTTCGACGCATTCGGCGGCTTGCGCCTGTCGTTCCGCACGAAACCGCGAGCGGCGCGGCGGCCGGTGCCGACCCGTCTCGGCGATAGCGTGTTCATAGCCGTGCTGGCCGTGGCGCTGGCGGCGGCGGTATGGCAGATCGTTAGCTTCGTATCGCAAACGCTCGCCTGGTCGGACCTGCTCGAAGCCGTTGAGCTCGGTCTGCTGACGCTCGTGCGTGTCGTGGTGCTGATGACGCTGGCGACCCTGGTCTGGGTGCCGATCGGCGTATGGCTGGGGCTGCGTCCGAAATGGGGGCGGCGCGCCCAGCCGGTCGCGCAGTTCCTGGCGGCGTTCCCGGCCAACCTGTTCTTCCCGATCTTCGTCGTGCTGATCGTGCGGTTCGCCGGCAACCCGGACATCTGGCTGACCCCGCTCATGATCCTGGGGACGCAGTGGTATATCCTGTTCAACGTGATCGCCGGCGCCAGTGCCTTCCCCGGCGACCTGCAGGAGGCCGCGCGCAACTTTCGCGTCGGCGGCTGGCTATGGTGGCGCCGGGTCATCCTGCCGGGTATTTTCCCGTATTACGTTACCGGCGCCATCACCGCGTCCGGCGGCTCATGGAACGCCGCCATCGTGTCCGAGGTCGCGAGTTGGGGCAACACCAAGCTTGAGGCGCACGGCCTGGGCGCATACATCGCGCAGGCGACCGCAAATGGCGCCACGGCCAAGGTGGTGCTAGGCGTCGTCGTGATGTCAGCCTTCGTCGTCGCCTTCAACCGCCTGCTATGGCGTCCGCTCTACAGCTTCGCCGCCCGGCGCCTGACTCTCTAGACCCGCCTGACCCTCCAGAAAAGAGCCGCTCATGGACCAGACCCTCGCGGCCGACGACCTGTTGCAGGTCCGAGGCGTCCGCCAGTCCTACCACAAGGACAGCAGCGCAGATTTCGTCGTGCTGGACGGCGTCGACGTCTCGCTACGCGACGGCGAGATCGTGGGGTTATTGGGCCGGTCAGGCTCCGGCAAGTCGACGTTGCTGCGCATTATCGCCGGCTTGCTGCCGCCCACGTCCGGCAAGGTCCTGTGGCGCGGCCAGACGCTGCACGGCCCGGCCGACGGCGTCGCGATGGTCTTCCAAAGCTTCGCGCTGTTCCCCTGGCTCACCGTGCAGGAAAACGTGGAGCTCGGGCTCGAAGCGCTCGGAATGGCGCGGGACGCGCGCGAAAGCCGGGCCGAGGCCGCAATCGACCTGATCGGCCTCGGCGGCTACGAGAGCGCCTATCCCAAGGAACTATCGGGCGGCATGCGCCAGCGCGTCGGCCTCGCCCGCGCCCTCGTCGTCCATCCGGACTTGCTGCTGATGGACGAGCCGTTCAGCGCACTCGACGTGCTGACGGCGGAGACGCTGCGCACCGACCTCATCGACCTCTGGAGCGAGGGCAAGCTGCCGGTGAAATCCGTGCTGATGGTGACGCACAACATCGAGGAAGCCGTGCTGATGTGCGACCGCATCCTCGTGTTCAGCTCCAACCCCGGCCGGGTCGCGAGCGAGCTGCGCGTGCCGTTCCCGCATCCGCGCAACCGGCACGACGAGGCGTTCCGCCAGATGGTCGACGACATCTACGCCCTGATGACCCGGCGCGCACCCACGCTGCGCACCACCGCCACGCCCGCGCCGACGATGGCGATGCAGCTGCACCGGGTCTCCACCAACCTGCTCGCCGGCCTCGCCGAGACGATGGCGGCGCCGCCCTATAACGGCCGCGCCGATTTGCCTGCGCTGGCAGGGTCGCTGCAGCTCGAGTTGGACGACCTGCTGCCGATGGGCGAGACGCTGCAACTGCTGGGCCTAGGCGTGCTGGAGGAGGGCGATCTGCGCCTGCTGGACCGCGGCAAGATGTTCGTGGAGGCCGACACCGACGCCCGAAAGCAGATTTTCGGCGAGGCGCTGCGGGCCCACGTGCCGCTGGTGGCGCAAATCCGCCGGGTGCTGGACGAGCGCCCGAACCATCGCGCCGCCGCTGTGCGGTTCCGCGACGAGCTGGAGGATTTCATGTCCCCGGACTATGCCGACGAGACGCTCTCGACTGCGATCACCTGGGGCCGCTATGCCGAACTCTATTCGTATGACGAGGAGGCCGACCAGTTCTTCCTGGACGAGGAGGAATAGCCGGGGAGCGCTGGTTGCCGAAGGATAGGAGGCCGATTATCCTCCGGAACTTCGACTGGGGATCCTGAATGACGCTGAACCGACGCACCCTGCTCGCCGCCGTGGGCGCGAGCCCGCTGTTTTGGACCGTTGCGTCCCCAGCCCTGGCGGAGACCCCGCGCGACCTTGCGGTGATGGGCATGCCGATCGACGACATCGTGAGCCTCGACCCGCACGAGAGCTTCGAGTTCACCTGCAACGAGGTGCTCGGCAACGTCTACGACCGCCTGATCCTGCCCGACCTCAAGGACCCGACCCAGATCAAGGGCGACCTGGCCGAGAGCTGGAGCACCAGCGAGGACGGGCTCACGGCCACATTCAAGCTGGTGCGTGGCCGCAAGTTCGCCTCCGGCAACCCGGTGACGGCAAGCGACGCCGCATTCTCGCTGCAACGCGCCGTGATCCTGAACAAAGCGCCGGCCTTCATCGTGAACCAGTTCGGCTTCACCAAGGAGAACGCCGCCGAGCGCATCCAGGCGCCGGACGACGCGACCCTCGTGCTGACCCTCGCCGAAAAGGGTTCGCCGAGCTTCCTGCTCTATTGCCTTTCGGCGCTGGTGGGCAGCGTGGTCGACAAGAAGGCCGTGATGGCGAAGGCGGCCGGCGACGACATGGGCAACGCCTGGCTGAAGGCGGGCAACAGCGCCGGGTCCGGCCCGTTCCAACTGCGGCAGTGGCGCGCGAGCGAGAACGTCACGCTCGACCTCAATCCTCAGTCTCCACAGCCGCCGAAGCTGCGCCGCATCGTGCTGCAGCATCGCCCGGACCCGTCGGCGCAGCTTCTGGGCCTGCAGCGCGGCGACATCGACATCGCCCGCACGCTGGCGCCCGACCAGCTGGCGGCGCTCGGCAAGGACCCGGCCTATAGCTTGATGCCGCAGCCGAAATCATACCTCAACTACCTCGCGCTGAACCAGAGCCACCCGATGCTGTCGAAGCCGCAGGTGCGCCAGGCGATCAAGTGGGCCATCGACTACAAAGGCATCTGCGCCAGCCTCACGCCGACCACGTATGAGCCGCACCAAGCCTTCCTGCCGAAGGGTTTCCCGGGCGCGCTGACGGACCTGCCCTTCAGCAAGGACATTGCCCGCGCCAAATCGCTGCTCGCCGAGGCCGGTGTTGCGAACGGCTTCGAGGTCACGCTCGACCATCCCACGGCGGCACCCTGGCCGGACGTCGCGCAGGCCATCCAGGCCAACCTGGCGGAGGCGGGGATCAAGGTGACGCTGGTCGCAGGCGAGGAGCGGCAGGTCATCACCAAGACGCGCGCGCGGCAGCATCAGATCGCCATGGTTCGGTGGGGCTCCGACTACATGGACCCGCACAGCAATGCCGAGACCTTCAACATCAACACCGACAATAGCGAAGCTCAGAAGAACCGCACGCTTTCCTGGCGCAGCAATTGGAAGGACGACGAGTTCACCGACCGCGCCGTCGCCGCATTGAAGGAGCCGGACGCCGCCCGCCGCGTGGCGCTGTATGAACGCCTGCAGCGCGACCACCAGGAGCGGAGCCCGTTCGTGATCATGTCGCAGCAGGTCGAGGTCGCGGCGATGAAGAAGGGCACGACCGGGCTCGACCTCGCGCTGCTGTCGGACCGCACGCGATACGCTGGCCTGACCAAGGCATAGCGCCGAAGCGTGGGCCGCGTCCGGGCGCTCGTTGCCACCCTGGCCAGCGTGCCGATCACGCTGTTCGGCCTGATTTTAATCACTTTCCTAATTGGCCGCGTCGTCCCGATCGACCCGGTGCTGGCCATCGTCGGCGATCGCGCGCCGCAGGACGTCGTGGCCCGGACCCGGCTCGAACTGGGCCTCGACAGGCCGCTGCCCGAGCAGTTCGTCCGCTATGTCGGCCAGCTTGCGTGCGGCGATTTCGGCCGGTCGGTCATGACCAGCAACCGGGTCAGCGAGGACATCGCGAGATTCTTCCCGGCAACGCTCGAGCTGGCGACCGCGGCACTGCTGATCGCGGTGGCGCTCGGCGTGCCGCTCGGTGTCTATGGGGCGGTGCGGCAAGGAGGCTGGGTCGACACCATCATCCGCGTGGTCTGCCTATCCGGCTATTCGGTGCCGATTTTCGTGCTGGCCCTGCTGGCGCTGCTGGTGTTCTACGCGACCTTGCAGTGGGCGCCGGGACCGGGGCGGCAGAGCATCATGTTCGACGGCATGGTCGAGCAGCGCACCGGATTATTGCTGCTAGACGCTGCCCTCGCAGGCGACTGGGACGCATTTCGTGATGCCGTGAAGCAGCTCACCTTGCCGGCGCTGGTGCTGGGCCTGTCGAACATGGCCTATATCGCTCGAATGACCCGCGCCTTCATGCTCGAAAGCCTGGCCGGCGAGTATGTCGTGACGGCCAGGGCCAAGGGCCTGTCCGCAGCCGCAGTGATCTGGCGGCACGCCTTCGGCAACATACTAGTACGGCTGCTGACGGTTGTCGTTTTGACCTACGCCGGCCTGCTCGAAGGCGCGGTGCTGACCGAAACGATTTTCAGTTGGCCCGGCCTCGGCCAGTACCTGACCGGAAGCCTGCTCAACGCCGACATGAACGCGGTGCTGGGCGCGACCCTCGTCGTTGGCCTCACCTACGTCGCACTGAACCTGTTTTGCGACCTCATGTATCGCGTGCTGGACCCGCGGGTGCGATGAGCGGGGGGATTGTCAACCGCGACTGGTTGCTGACCGAGACGCCGGGGTCGCGCAAGCAGGCGGCCTGGGGGCGGCGCTACCGGCTTTGGCTGCAGTTCCGCCGCAACCCGCTCGCCATGGCCGGGCTGATCGTGGCATTGTCGCTGATTGCGCTCTCGCTGGCGGCGCCATTGCTGGCGACGCATGATCCGGGCGTGCAGGACCTGGGCAATCGCCTGGCCCGGCCCTCCGCCGCGCACTGGTTCGGCACCGATGAACTGGGCCGCGACCTGTATTCGCGGCTGCTGTTCGGCGGGCGGATCACGCTCGGGATGGTCGTGGCGGTGGTGCTGCTCGTGGCGCCGTTGGGCCTCGCGGTCGGCTGCGTCGCGGGTTATGCGGGTGGCCTATGGGACCGGCTGCTGATGCGGGTGACGGACGTGTTCCTGGCGTTCCCGCGGCTCATCCTGGCGCTTGCCTTCGTAGCCGCGCTCCGCCCCGGCGTCAGCAGCGCCGTCGCCGCCATCGCGCTCACGGCCTGGCCGCCCTATGCGCGCCTGGCCCGGGCCGAGACGCTCGGGCTGCGCCGGACCGACTTCATCGCCGCCGCGCGGCTGACCGGCGCCAGCCCCGGCCGGATCATGCTGCGCCATATCGCGCCGCTCTGCCTGCCGAGCCTTGTCGTGCGTGTTACGCTCGACATGAGCAGCATCATCCTGACCGCCGCGGGTCTGGGGTTCCTCGGCATGGGCGCGCAGCCGCCGTCGCCGGAGTGGGGTGCCATGATCGCCACGGCCCGGCGCTTCATCCTGGATCAATGGTGGGTGCCGACCATCCCCGGCCTCGCCATTTTCGTTGCGAGCCTGGCGTTCAACCTGCTGGGCGATGGCCTGCGCGACGTGCTCGACCCGAAGCAGGGCAGCTAGTGCTCGTTGATATCCAAAATCTGCGCATCGCGTT
Source organism: uncultured Acetobacteraceae bacterium (assembly GCA_964657765.1). GTDB lineage: Bacteria > Pseudomonadota > Alphaproteobacteria > Acetobacterales > Acetobacteraceae > CAHJXG01. Next base: position 5,559 of record CAZZWN010000095.1, on the reverse strand, counting down.
CGCCACGCCGACAGGCTGGGCCGAGACGGTGCGCGGCGTCTCGTTAACGGTTGGGAAAGAGAAACTCGGTATTGTCGGTGAGAGCGGCTCCGGCAAGTCGCTTACCGCCCGGTCGATCATGCGCTTGCTGCCCGGCAATGCCCGGGTGCAGGCGGACCGGCTGACCTTCGACGGCATCGACGTGCTCACTGCGAACGAGCGGAAGATGCGTGCCATTCGCGGCAAGCGCGCCGGCCTCATACTACAGGATCCAAAGTACTCGTTGAACCCCGTCATGACCGCAGGAGACCAGATCGCCGAGGCCTGGCGCACCCACAAGGGCGGCAGCAAGCGGCTGGCGGCGCAGGCGGCAGTCGACTTGCTGGCGCAGGTGCTGATCCGCGACCCGGCCCGCGTCGCGCGGTCCTACCCGCACGAGCTATCCGGCGGCATGGGTCAGCGTGTGATGATCGCCATGATGCTGGCGCCCGATCCCGAGCTGCTGATCGCCGATGAGCCCACGAGCGCGCTGGACGCAACGGTGCAGGCCGAGATCCTGCGCTTGCTGGAGGACCTCGTGAGCCGCCGCGGCATGGGCTTGCTGCTTATCAGCCACGACTTGCCGCTCGTCGGCCACTTCTGCGACCGGGTGGCCGTCATGTATGCCGGACGGGTCGTCGAGGAGCTGCAGGCGGGCGAGCTGAGCCATGCACGGCATCCCTATACGCGCGGGTTGCTGGACTGCATGCCGATGCTGTCGCGTCCGGCGGCCCGGCTTCCGGTCATGCACCGCGACCCGGCCTGGCTCGGCCCATGAGCAATCCCGGCTTGATAGAAATCGAGAACTTGCGGGTGCGGTTTGGCGCCAACGAGGTCGTGCACGGCCTGTCGCTCGCGGTTCCGCGCGGCGGCAGCTTCGGGTTGGTGGGCGAGAGCGGTTCCGGCAAGAGCACCGTGCTGCGCGCGTTTTCGGGCCTCAACCCGAGCTGGACGGGCGTCATGCGGCTGGATGCCGTCCCGCTTGCTGCAAAGCGCGGCCGCAGTTTCTTCCGCCAGGTGCAAATGGTGTTTCAAGACCCGTACGGCTCGCTGCACCCACGGCAGACGGTTGACCGCGCATTGAGCGAGCCGCTGATTGTGCACGGTTTGCAGGACCGGGATGCCCGTATCACTCAGGCGCTGTCCGATGTGGCGCTGCCGTCCGGCATACGGTTCCGCTACCCGCACCAGCTTTCCGGCGGGCAGCGGCAACGGGTCGCCATCGCGCGCGCGTTGATGGCCGATCCCGATGTATTGCTGCTGGACGAACCGACCAGCGCTCTGGACGTGTCAGTGCAGGCGGAGGTGTTGAACCTGTTGCGCGACCTGCAGCAGCGTCGCGGCCTGACTTACATTTTGGTCAGCCATAACCTCGCGGTCGTAGCGCATCTTTGTTCCGAAATCGGCGTGATGCAGGCCGGTGATCTGGTCGAGACCTTGACCACAGACGCCCTGCGCGCAGGCCGCATCAAGCATCCGCACACCATGCAGCTTCGCGCGCTGTGTTTGGAGCTGGAGAATGCAGAAGGAGAGCTAGAGACGCATCGCTGACTGGGGCGGCCGGACGAGCGTATCTAGACGCTCGCGGCCACCCCGCCAAAGCTCGCTGCGCTTCAGACGTTGCGCGTTCCCATGTTGATGCCGGCCCCATCAAATGCGCCGTCCTCGCCCGAAGCTGCCGGGACCTGGCCGCCCGGCGTCATCTGATCGACCGCATGCGGCAGGTATTGCGAGAGTTGCGACAGCAGGTCGTGCGGCTGCATGTTCGCCTGCTGTGCCCATTGATTGACCTGCTGGTCGCCGAACACCTGGTGCAGCTGGTCCGGGGAGACCTGCTGGTTCGGGCCACTGCCGACCCAGGATTGCGCGACGTTGCCCAGCCCGGCGTTTTGGAACTGGCTGAGAAGGCCGCCCAGGCCGCCCGCGCCGCCCAGCATGCCGGCCAAACCGCCCTGCTGGACTTGGCCGCCGCCCTGTTGAGGTTGCCCGCCGCCGCCAAGCATAGAGCCAAGGATCGATTGCAGCGGTGATGCGTTGCTGTTGCCGCCAAGCAGGCTACCCAGAATACCGTCGAGAAGTCCCATGATTGATCATCTCCAAATTCAGTTTGCCGTTGTTATGCACAACGGCATGGCGACCTATCCTAACCCAAACGACTGCGCCGGGTTGCAGTTAGCGGAGCGCGCATGAACCGGAAACAGCGTAACGGCCCCGGTGGCTGGCCGTTGCCGCCCCGCCTGGCGCCGTCCTGGACCACCCGCCGCGCCGTGTGGTGGCTGCGGCTCATGCAGGCCGGGCGTGTGCACCGGGTCCACGGCGAGCTTACGGCACTCGCCCGGCGGACAAACAGCCAACGGCATCAAAGCCTGCTTCGATACGGCGACGCACTGCGGCAGGAGTGGCGAGCGCGCACCGAGGCCGGGCCGGCCGGGCCAGCGCTGCAGCGCGCCGAGCATCCCAACTATCTCGGCAGCCTGGCGGTCGTGCGCAGCTTGGTCGACGGCTACATCGCCCTGCTGATCGCCCGGGCCGGCGGCACCGCGCCGCATGCCGCCTGCGAGGCCGAGATGTATCGGCTGGCAGGCATATTCGCCGGTATGGACCCTGAGTATGCGCCGATCGGCGGCTGGAACACACGCGGACTATTGGGCGACGCCGCGATCCGCCGCGTGCCGCTAGAGCCCGGCATCGGGCAGGCCGCGTCCCTCGACGACGTGTTGCGGGAGACGTTCGCCGCCGTCGGACTGGCCGCGCTGCGCATATTGCGTGCGGCCGACCGATCCGAAATCGGGGCGGACGCGGCGCTGGCCCGGCTCTCGGCACTGGCGGTTCGCACGGCGGCGCTGCTGGTCGGAACCGCCGACAGCCAGCCTGCCCATGTGACGCTGCTGGCCGTGGTCGCGGACCTGCCCGAACTTGGCGGTCAGGCCATTTAGACGTTGAACCGGAACAGCAGCACGTCGCCGTCGCGCACCACGTAGTCGCGGCCCTCGATCCGCATCTTGCCGGCCTCTTTTGCGCCAGCCTCACCCTTGAGGCCGATGTAGTCGTCGTAGCCGATCGTCTCGCACGCGATGAAGCCGCGCTCGAAGTCGTTGTGGATCACCGCCGCCGCCTGCGGCGCCTTGGTGCCGCGGACGATGGTCCACGCCCGCGTTTCCTTCGGTCCGACGGTAAAGTAGGTAATCAACCCGAGCAGCGCATAGCCGGCGCGGATCACCCGATCGAGCCCGCTATCGTCCAAACCGAGCCCATCCAGGAACTCGCGCCGGTCGTCCTCCGCCAGCAGGCTCACCTCCGCCTCGATCGCGGCCGACACCGTCACGACGCCGGCGCCCTCGGCCGCGGCGCGCTCGGCTACGCGAGCGGCATGCGCGTTACCGGTCGCCGCCGCGCCCTCCTCGACATTGCAGACATACAGCACAGGCTTGCTGGTCATGAGCTGCAACCGCTTCGCCGCCTCGACCTGATCGGCCGGAATGGCGCTGCGCGCCGGCAGCCCCGCCTGCAGCGCAACCGCGATCGGCTCCATCAGCGCCACCAGAGCCTGCTGTTCCCGGTCCCCGCCGCGCGCCTTCTTCTGCGCGGCCGGCAGGCGGCGCTCGATGCTGTCGAGGTCGGCCAGCATCAATTCGGTCTCGACCGTCTCGGCGTCGCGGATCGGGTCCACGCTGCCCTCCACGTGAGTCACGTCGCCGTCCTCGAAGCAGCGCAGCACGTGGATGATCGCGTCCACCTCGCGGATGTTGGCCAGGAACTGGTTGCCCAGGCCTTCGCCCCGCGAGGCGCCGCGCACCAGCCCGGCGATGTCGACGAACTCGAGGCTGGTCGGCACCGTCGTCTTCGACTTGCCGATGACGGACAGCAGCACCAGCCGCGGGTCCGGCACCGCGACCCGGCCGACATTCGGCTCGATGGTGCAGAACGGGTAGTTCGCCGCCTGCGCCGCCGCCGTTGCAGTCAGCGCATTGAACAGCGTGCTCTTGCCGACGTTGGGTAGCCCGACGATGCCGCAGTTGAAGCCCATCTACTTGGTTCCCCTCAATGCGGAAGCAGGGCTTTCTGTCTGTGTCAGCAGTGCCACGCGTGTCATGAAATCCTCGGGCCGTCCGGCGGCCAGCATCGGGGCCGCGTCGCCCACCGCGTCCAGAAGGTCGGCGACCCAGGCCAGATCGGTCTTGTGAAAGTCGCCCAGCACATGGCCATGCACCCGCGCCTTGTCGCCGGGATGGCCGATGCCGAGCCGCACCCGCCAATACTCCGGCGTGCCCAGGCAGCGGTCCATGCTGCGCAGTCCGTTGTGCCCGGCCGCACCGCCGCCGCGCTTCACCCGCACCTTACCCGGCGCCAAGTCGAGTTCGTCGTGGAACGCCGTGATCGCTTCGGGCGGCAATTTGAAGAACGCCGCCGCCGGCTGCACGCTTTCGCCGCTGCCGTTCATGTAGGTGCCGGGCTTCAACGCGATCACGCGTTCGGTTCCCACGTTGCCCTCGGCCACCCAGCCCTTGAAGCGCTGCCGCCACGGGCCGAACCCGTGGCGGTGTGCGATGGCGTCGATGGCCATGAAGCCGATATTGTGGCGCTGCCGGGCCATCCCGGGCTCAGGGTTGCCCAGGCCAACCCAGAGCAGCACGATCTCTGCTTTTTCTGGAACCTACTTCTTGCCCGCCGGCTTGGCGGCAGCCTTCGCCGGGGCCGCCTTCGGGGCCGCAGCCTTGGCGGGGGCAGCCTTTCCACCCTTCGCCGGAGCCGCAGCGACCGGGGCGTTCGGATCGGCCGCCGGCTCCGCCGACTTCGTAGGCGCAGCGACGGTCGCAATCACGAAGTCGCGCCCGGCGATCACCGGGGTCACGTCGCCAGTGCCGGAAAGGTCGGTCCAGCGGACGTTGTCGTTGATGTCGAGGCTCGCGAGGTCGGCCTGGAACGCCTCCGGCACGCTGTCGGGGTCGGCCAGCACCTCGACCGTATGCCGCACGACGTTCAGCACGCCGCCGCGCTTCAGCCCGGGCGAGGTCAGTTCGTTCTGGAACTGCACGGCGACGGAGACGCGGATACGCTGGCCCGCGGCGAGGCGCTGGAAGTCCACATGGATCGGCTTGTCCGACACCGGATGGAACTGCACCTCGCGGATCAGCGCGCGCGAGGGGACGCCGGCGACGTTCACCTCATAAAGGCGCGACCGCCAGCCGCCGCGCTGCAGCTCGCGCAGGACCACGCGGGGGTCGAGCTGTGCGAGCGTCGGCGGCTGCTTGGCGCCGTAGATGACGGCCGGCACCATGCCAGCCCGACGAGATGCGCGTGCCGCCCCCTTACCAGCCCGCTCGCGCGCCTCGGCCTCGATCGTGACGTAATTGGCCATGGGTTGCTCCTAACAGGTATTGCGCCGGCCTCCAGGGGTGCCAGCGAGGCGGGCGGTGTAGCGGATCGGCGGGTTTTGGGCAACCCGCGGGGGCGGCATCGGTTGACCGGGAAAGCGCGCCAATCTTTCATGGCGGGATGGGAATGATTATCTTGGCGGGGCTTGTCGGCTTGGTAGGCTGG
>CAZZWN010000094.1:3609-12093 GCA_964657765.1 uncultured Acetobacteraceae bacterium | reverse complement strand
CGGCGGCGGTGAACTCCGGGCCGTTCACGATGTCGCCGCGGTAGCTCGGCAGGGTCTCGCCGTCGATCGTCTCGGTGTCGGACGAGCGCGGCTTGGCGAACTGCCCGGCCATGCGCCCCATCTTCACCACCGGCACGCTGGCGCCGAACGTCAGCACGACGGCCATCTGCAACAGCACGCGGAACGTGTCGCGGATGACGTTGGCGGTGAAGTCGCCGAAGCTCTCGGCGCAGTCGCCGCCCTGCAGCACGAAGGCGTGACCGTTGGCCGCCAGGGCCAGCGAGGCTTTCAAGCGCCGCGCCTCACCGGCGAACACCAGCGGTGGATACTTCGCCAACCGGGCCTCGACCAGAGCCAGGGCGTCATGGTCCGGATAGGACGGTCCCTGCAACACCCGCCGGTCCCGCCAACTCGCCGGTGTCCAGCCTAGCCTCTCGCTCATAACGCCAGTCCCCTCTACGCGGACCGGATTATCGCGTCTTTCGGCGGGGAACGCTACCCAGGCGACCGAGCGGGACTCGGCATCCTACTCAGCCGCCTTTGACATCGGAACCCCCGGCGCCACGCGCGTGATGGTCCGCATGGTCACGAACTCCTCGGCGCTGGTTGGATGGATGCCGATCGTCCGGTCGAAATCCTGTTTCGTCGCGCCGGCGACAAGGGCCACGCCGATGCCCTGCATCATCTCCGGCACGTCGTCGCCCAGCATGTGCACGCCCACAACCCGTTGGCTGGCCTGGTCCACGATCATCTTCATCAACGTCTTGCCGGGCCGGCCCGACATCACGTGCCGCATCGGGGTGAAGTGCGCGACGTAGATGTCCATCGCGCCGTGCTGCCTCGCCTGCTCCTCCGTCATGCCGACGGTCGCGAGCGGCGGGTTGCTGAACACCGCGGTCGCAACCGGGTCGAGCGCCCAACTCCGCGGCCGGCCGGGGCCAAACAGCCGGTCGGCGAGATGGTGGCCCTCGGCGATGGCGACGGGCGTGAGGTTCAGCTTGTTGCTGACGTCGCCCAGGGCGAAGATATGCGGCTGGGTCGTGGCGTTCTCCGCGTCGACGACCACGGCGCCCTTGCTGTCGGTGGCCACACCGGCGTGCTCCAGGCCCAGGCCTGCCGTCTTCGGCGCGCGGCCCACGGCGAAGAACACGAGGTCCGCCTCGACGACATGCCCGCTGCTGAGCGTCACGCGCCGTGCGGCACCGGCCTGCTCGACCCGGTGCACCGTCTGGCTCGGATGCAGACGGATGCCCTGTTGGGTGACGGCGACGGCCAGCGCCTCGCGCAGTTCGTGGTCGAAGCCGCGCAACGGCAATGGCTGGCGGAACACCACGTCGACCTCGGCGCCGAGGCCGTGGAAGATGCCGGCGAACTCCATGCCGATATAGCCGCCGCCGACCATGAGCACCCGCTTCGGCAAGGCCGGCAGTTCAAACGCGTCGTCCGAGACGATGCCGAATTCCATGCCCTCGATCGGCGGCTGGATCGCGGGCATGCCGCCGGTCGCGATGACGATCCGCTCCGCCGTGACGGTTTGACCGCCGACCTGCAGCGTATGCGGACCGGTGAACACCGCCCGCGCCTCGTGCCGGGTCACGCTACTGCCGTCGAGCATGCGGGTGTAGATGCCGTTCAACCGTAGGATCTCGCGGTCCTTGTGCTCGATCAGCGCCGCCCAACTATGCGTGCCGGGCGATGCGTCCCAGCCGAAGCCGCGGGAGTCCTTGACCTGCCGGCCGTACTCCGCCGCCTGCACCATGATCTTTTTCGGCACGCAGCCGACATTCACGCAGGTGCCGCCCCAACGCGCCTCCTCCGCGATGCCGACGCGTGCGCCGTGCCCGGCCGCGATGCGGGCGCAGCGCACCCCGCCGGAGCCGCCGCCAATGACGAACAAATCGTAGTCGTAGTCGGCCATGCGCTTAGGTACCGATGCCGCCAAGGGCGAGATACTTGATCTCGAGGTAGTCCTCGATGCCGTATTTGCTGCCCTCACGCCCCAGGCCGCTCGACTTCATGCCGCCGAAAGGTGCGACCTCGGTCGAGATGATGCCCTCGTTGCAGCCGACGATGCCGTATTCCAGCGCCTCCGCGACCCGGAAGATGCGGCCGACGTCGCGGGAGTAGAAATAGGCGGCGAGGCCGAACTCGGTGTCGTTCGCCATCTCGATCGCCTCCGCCTCGGTCGAGAAACGGAATAGCGCCGCGGCCGGGCCGAAGGTCTCCTCATGGAAAATGTCGGCCGTGCGCGGCACGTTGGTCAGGATGGTGGGCTGGAAGAACGTGCCGCCCAGCTCGTGCCGCGCGCCGCCCTGAACCACCGTGGCACCACGCCCGACTGCGTCCTCGATGTGCGCCTCGACCTTCTCGACCGCTTCCATGTTGATCATCGGCCCCTGGGTCACGCCCTCGTCCATGCCGTTACCGACCTGGAGCGCCGCCACGGCGACCTTGAGCTTTTCGGTGAACGCCTCGTACACCCCGTCCTGCACCAGCAGGCGGTTGGCGCATACGCAGGTCTGGCCGGCGTTGCGGAACTTGCTGGCGATTGCGCCCACAACGGCGGCGTCCAGGTCAGCATCGTCGAACACGATGAACGGCGCGTTGCCGCCCAGCTCCATGCTCGCCTTCTTCACCGACGGCGCGATCTGCGCCAGCAGCTTGACGCCGACCTCCGTGCTGCCGGTGAAGCTCAATTTGCGCACCAACGTGTTGCTGGTCAGCTCGCCGCCGACCTCGCCGCTCGGCCCGGTGATCACGTTGCACACGCCCGGCGGCATCCCGGCGCGCTCGGCGAGCACCGCCAGCGCCAGGGCGGAGAACGGCGTCTGGCTCGCCGGGCGAATGACCCCGGTGCAGCCGGCGGCCCAGCCCGGCCCGGCCTTGCGGGTGATCATCGCCGCCGGGAAATTCCAGGGCGTGATGGCGGCGAACACGCCGATCGGCTCCTTGGTGACGATGATCCGCCGGCCCTTCTGCGGCTGCGGGATGGTGTCGCCATAGACGCGCTTGGCCTCCTCGGCGAACCATTCGATAAAGCTGGCGGCATAGGCGATCTCGCCGCGGCTCTCGGCCAGCGGCTTGCCCTGCTCGGCGGTCATGATGACGGCCAGGTCCTCGGTATTCTCGATCATCAGCGTGAACAGCCGGCGCAGGATTGCCGCGCGCTCCTTCGCCAGCATGGCGCGCCAGGCCGGGAAGGCTCGGGCGGCGGCCTCGATCGCCTGACGGGTCTCATTGGCGCCGAGCGCCGGGACCTCGCCGATCACTGCATGGGTGGCGGGGTTGCGGACCGTCAGTGTCTTGCCGCTCGCCGCCTGCACCCACTTGCCGTCGATGCAGCATTCCTGGCGGAATAGGCTTGGGTCCTTGAGGGGCAGCGGCGTAGTCGGGTTGAGCATGATTTTCTCCGTTCGTGCAAAAGATAGGCACGCGCGCCCGCGATGTCAGCGGGAGCCGCCGCATCAGCGGGGCTTGACCCGTGCCGCCCGGAACGCCGCCGCGCGGCCGGGCTTGTCCACCTGCGATGCGCGGCCGAACGCCATCGCGTCGGGTTCGACGTCCCGCGTCACCACGCTGCCGGCGGCGACGAAGCTGCCGTCCCCCAGTGCGACCGGTGCCACCAGCACCGACGAGGTGCCGACGAACACCCCGGCGCCGATCGTGGTGCGGTGCTTGGCAAAGCCGTCATAGTTGCAGGTGATGGTGCCGGCGCCAATATTGCTGCCGGGTCCGACCGTGCTGTCGCCGAGATAGCTCAGGTGGTTCGCCTTGGCACCGGCGCCGAGATGCGTCGCCTTGAGCTCAACGAAGTTGCCGACATGGGCGCCGGCGGCGATCACCGTGCCGGGCCGGAGCCGGGCATACGGGCCGATCAGCGCCCCGCGCCCGACCTCGCAGCCCTCGAGATGGCTGAACGCGCGAATCTCGGCGCCCGACGCGACGCTCACGCCGGGTCCGAACACCACATGCGGCTGCACCGTGACGTCGGGCGCCAGCACGGTATCGGCGCTCAGGAACACGGTTTCGGGGGCGGTCAGGGTCGCGCCGCCATCCATCGCAGCACGGCGCAGCCAGCCCTGCACCGTCGCCTCCGCCTCTGCCAGCTCGGCGCGGGAGTTGATGCCGCGCAGCTCCGCGAACGGCGCCTCGACGGCGGCGACGCGACGGCCCTCGGCACGGGCCAGCGCCACGCAGTCGGTCAGGTAGAACTCCCCCTTGGGGCTGGGCTGCACCTGGCGCAACCAGCGCAGGAAGTCGCCGGAGGCAGCGCACAGCACGCCCGCGTTGCACAGGCCGACCTCGCGCTCGGCGGCGGTCGCATCGGCCCATTCGACGATGCGGTCCACGTCGTCGCCCTGGGCCATTATGCGGCCATAACGGCCGGGGTCGGCGGGCCGCATGGCCAGGAGCGCCAGACCGATACCCGGTTGGCGGCGGCGCTCCATTAGGCGCTGCAGCGTCGCGGGCCGGATCAGCGGATTGTCGGCATACAGCACCGCGACATCGCCGTCGCCGAATTGCGCCGCGGCCTGCAGCGCCGCATGCGCTGTGCCCAGCCGTTCGTCCTGCACCACGACCGGGTGCGGCGCCGCGGCCTGCTCCAGCGCCTCCATCCCGGTGCCGGCGACCACGACGATGCGGTCGAACGCCGCGGCGCAGCTCGCGATCAGATGCTGCAGCATCGGCCGGCCCGCAATCGGGTGCAGCGCCTTGGGAATTGCGGACTTCATCCGGGTGCCCAGCCCGGCGGCCAGCAGGACGGCGGTTGTTGTCATCGGCATGGGGTAGCGTCCGGCTCCTACCCATGTCAAAGGCCATGAATGCAACCCGGCCACAGCCGCGAACCTGGAGTGCCTCGGATGGATGCGACATTGCTGCTCGACCTCGACGGGACGCTGGTGGACACGGTTCCCGACCTATTGGCCAGCCTGAACCGCCTCGCAGCGTCGCTGGGCCTGGAGGCGTACTCGACCGCGGAGGTCATCCCGATGATCGGTGACGGCGCCGGCGTGCTGGTGCGCCGGGCGATGGCGGCGCGCGGGCGGGAGGCAACGCCGGGAGACATACAGTTCCTGCTGGCCGACTACACCGCGCATGTTGCCGATGGGTCGCGCCTGTTCCCCGGCGTGGAGCCGACCCTGCGCGCCATGGCGGCCGAGGGCTGGCGGTTCGCGGTGTGCACCAACAAGCCGGTCGTGCCGGCGCGCGAGCTGCTGGCCTCGCTGGGCGTGCTGGAGCTGTTCGCTGCGGTCGGCGGCGGCGACAGCTACCGCACCCGCAAGCCTGACCCCAAGCATCTGCTCGCGACCTTGGCGGATGCCGGGGGCCGGGTGGATGCGGCGGTGATGGTCGGCGATCATCACAACGACGTGCAGGCGGCGGCCGGGGCCGGAGTGCCCTGCATCTTCGCAGCCTGGGGCTACGGCGCGGCCCCGGCAGACGTTTCGGCGACTGCGGCGGACTTTGCCGAGGTGGCGAAGCTGGCGCCTAAGCTACTCGGGCGCGGCTAGGTACATCGTCAGGCTGCCGATCGCATCGGTCTCGAACTGCATGCGCACCGGGATCAGCGGGCCGCCCGGTGCCGTGGCGGCGAACCAGGCGCTGCCGCGGCGCGGCTGCTGCGCCTTCGCGCGGTCGCCGTCCAGCTTGAAGCCGGCGAGCTGCCTGCCCTCGAAGTCGCAGCGCAGCGCTGGTCCGCTGAAGCTGGAGCGCCCGGTCGGTTCCAGCGTCTCCGGCCCGATCGTGCGCGCGCTCAGCTCGGCGAGACGCCGGCCGTCATAGGTGCGGGAATGGCCGTCGCAGCGGCCCGATGCGTTCACCTGGCGCAGGAGGCGCGCCATGGCGCTCAGGCTATCGATCGTGCCGGCCTGGTCGGCGGGTGGCACCGTCTCGCGCTCCTCCTCGTTGGGCGGAGTCAGGGTGCGGATTTCAGGCTGGCCTTTGGGATAGTCGATCTGCGTGACGCGAGGGCTGCCGCGCAGGATGCCGGAGCTGTAGAAGCGCCGGGGCACCGGGCGGTCGCCGGCGAATGCCCCGTCGACGACGGTGTCCTGCTCCGCCCGTATCAGAAAGCCGACTGTCCCAGCTGTCCGATAGGCAAGGTGCACTCGGTAGTCGCGCGGAGTGAGCGCAAAATCCACATCGAGGCGAAGCACATTCAGCCCGGCCGCATAGGCAGCGTAGTGCATCTTCGCCGCCTGAGCACGCGCGGCAGGCGGGGAATCCAGGAGGCAGCATAGCAGGATCAGGGCAGCCGCAAGATGTCGCATGCTGGGACATTGGCCCATTTTGCGCGCCCTGCAACTTGACATCGACAGGAGCCCGCCCCTACACAGCCAGCCCCTGGACGCCGCCGAGACTAGCTGGCGTAAAGATCGGGGGCGCGTAGCTCAGCGGTAGAGCATTCGCTTCACACGCGAAGGGTCACAGGTTCAATCCCTGTCGCGCCCACCAGCCGCCCTAGGCGCATTCCCCTCTCCCAAATCCCACCACAGCCCGGCGAACGCGGCGATGCCCTCCCGCGCCGGCGCAATCAGCAAGTGCTCGTCGGGCCCATGCTGCTTGCAGCCGTTGTAGCTGTGCGGCACCCAGACGAGCGGCGTATCCAGGTGGTCGACGAACACGTCCCCCGGCAGGCCGCCGCCGCCATTCGGGATCAGCTGCACTGTGCCGCCGAGCGTCCGGGCCATGCTGGCGACGGCCCAGCGCACCCAGGGGCTGCCGGGGTCGGTGCGGCTCGCCGCCATGCGCACGCCCTGCGAGATGATTTTCACCTCCGGGAAGCCGGCTGCGTCGAGATGACGCCGTAGCGCGGGCTCGAACGTCGCGGGGTCGGTGTCGACGGTGTAGCGGATTTGGCAGCTCGCCCGGGCATTAGGCGCCACGGCGTTCACCGGGTTCTCCGGCCGGCCCGATAGCATGGCCAAGACGATGAAGCTGTTCCAGCCGTAGATCTTCTCCGCCGCCGACAGGCCCGGCTCGCCCCAGCCTGGGTCGATGGTCGCCGCCTCGCCCTCGGCCACCAGCTCCAGCCCACGTAATGCGTCGCGCACGCTGTTGGGGATCGCGGCCGGCAGCCAGCCTGGCACGAGGATGCGGCCGTGGCGGTCGGCGATGCTGGCGATGGCGTGGGACAGCACGATGGCGGGGTCGGTGGTCATGCCGCCCCAGTTGCCGGAGTGGACGCCGCCGGGCCGGAGATCGAGCACGAGGTCGAAGTGGAAGGTGCCGCGCGTGCCGGTCGAGACGGTGGGGGTGGCCGAGTTCACCCGCGGGCCGTCGCTGGCGATCAGCACGTCGGCGGCGAGCCGGTCGCGGTTTGCGGCGACGAACTCGCGCAGGCCCTGGCTGCCGCGCTCCTCCGCCATCTCCAGGATGAGTTTGATGTTGAAGCCGAGGCGACCGCCGCGTTCGGCGAGCACAGCCTCCAGCGCCGAAAGATTGATGGCATGCTGGCCCTTGTTGTCGGCGGCACCGCGGCCGTACCAGCGGTCGCCCTCCTGCGTCAGCACCCAGGGATCGAGCCCGACGCGCCATTGGTCCGCGAGGCCGCGCACTGTGTCGCCGTGGCCGTAGGTCAGCACGGTCGGCCCGTCGCCCTCGATCCGCTCGGCCAACAGGATGGGGCCGAAGCCCGGCACGGGGTTGGCGTGCAGCTCGGCCACGAAGCCCAGGCGTTCGAGCCATGGCTGGATGTGCGCTTCGAGGTAGCCGGCGAGATCCGCATCGTGGCCGGCGTCCTGCGACGTGCTGGGCACCGCCACCAGCTCAGCGAGCCGCGATTGGAAACCGCCATCGTCGAAGAACCCCGTTGCGCGGGCAATCGCCCCTGCCCTGGTCGCTACCATGCCTGTTCTCCTTCTCGTGGCGGTTCGGCATCCAAGCCTCCGCTCAGGATATCGTTTTGCCCGGGTGCTGATCCGCAAGGACCCGCAGCGTGTTCCATAGCGTGCGCCAGCCGCCGTGCAAGATCGCGGTCATGCCGGCGAACCGCGCCGCGTCGTTCGTTGTCGGCGGCGCGAGATGCGGGCGGAAGCGGCCACGGCGTTCGCTCACGGTCTTCACGACCGTCATGCCAAGCAAGCCCTCCGCCCCCCGCGTGCTGCCGAAGCCGCTGCGGCCGCGGCCGCCGAAGGGTAAACGCGGGTCGGCCGTGGGCACGATCAGGTCGTTCACGCAGACCGACCCGGCAGCCACACGCCGCGCTATCGCCTGCGCTGCAACGGCCGGGCCGAACACGCTGGCGCCGAGCGCATAGGGACACTCCGCGGCAGCGGCCAATGCAGCTTCGGGGGTATCGACCGGGATCAGCGCCAGCCATGGGGCGAAAACGTCGTGCCGCAGCAGCGCCATCCCGGGCCTGGCATCGGCCACCACCGTCGGGCGGCCGACCCCACCCGACGCCAGCCGGGCGCCTTCGGCCAACGCCTGGTCCACCAGCGTCGATAGCCTGTCCGCGATGGCAGCCGGGGTCGCCGCCCC
>CAZZWN010000094.1:0-3599 GCA_964657765.1 uncultured Acetobacteraceae bacterium | reverse complement strand
CGGCAATCGCGCAGGGGACCGTCGCTGCCGGTATAGCAGCCAGCCGGCCCAGCAGCTTCGCCTCCAGCGCCGCCGCGTCCGCATGCATGACGAACACCCGCCGCGGCGCGATGCAGGTCGCGCCGCCGTTCAGCCGCAAGCCATAGGCGAGGCTCGAAGCGATCAGGTCCAAATCTGCACCCGGCAGCACGAACACGGCATCGGAGCCCGAAAGCTCCATCGTAGTGGGCGTGAGCGTCGCCGCGGCCGCCTCCATCACGCGCTGGCCGGTCTCGGCGCTTCCGGTAAGCACGATGTGATCGAATCCGGCGCGGACCGCCACCTCCCCCATCGCTGCGTCCAGGACCTGAAGCACGCCCTCCGGCAACCCGGCCTCGCGCAGCAGCGCCGCCAGCGCTCGCATCGGCGCCTCGCAGCCCGGTGCCGGCTTCACGCAGACCGCATTGCCGGCCGCCAAGGCCTGCAGCGCCTGCGCCCCCGGCAGGAAGAGCGGATAGTTGCTCGGCGCCAGGATCAGCACGACGCCGCAAGGCTCGCGGAAGATGCGCGCCCGCACGCCAACCAGCCATAACGGCCGTCCACCGCGCGGCCGCCGCGCCGCCAGCAGCGCCGGCGCACGACGCTGCAGGAACCGCGCCGCCTCGGCCAGGGGCAGCACCTCCGCAACGAGCGTGTCGGCGGGCGCGCGGTCAACGGCCGCCGCCAGGACGGCGGCATCGCGGGCAATCAACCGCCGCACGCAACCGATGACCGCGAGCCGCGCTGAAACAGGTATATTCGCCCACGCCTGCCCAGCCGTACGTGCCCGCGCGAGCGTCGCCATGATGACAAGATCGTTCATGCCCCCACGTCTAGCGCGCATCTATCGGATCATCGAGAGAGGGACTAGGTTCCGCCGCATGTCGTTTTGTCCAATTAATCATCCGCCGCTTCAAAGCGGGGTCTCCCTATGACGCGTCGCATCGCAATCATCGGCGCCGGCCCAGGCGGCTTGGCGTCCGCCATGCTGCTCGCCAAGGCGGGCGTCGACGTGACGTTGTACGAATCGCGCGACGTCGTGGGCGGGCGGTCGAGCACGATCACCGCACCCACGCCCTCCGGCACCTTCCGGTTCGACATGGGGCCGACCTTCTTCCTGTATCCGCGCGTGCTCAGCGACATCTTCGCCGCCTGCGGCCGGCGCCTGGAAGACGAGGTCGAGCTGATCCGGCTCGATCCGCAATACCACCTGATGTTCGAGGGCGGCGGCGCCATCCAGGCGACCGGGGACATGGAGCGCATGGCCGCCGAAATCGCCCGCTTCTCACCGTCCGACGCCGCCGCCCTGCCGCGCTTCATGGCCGACAATCGCAAGAAGCTCGCCGTGTTCCGCCCAGTGCTGGAAAATGCATTCAACTCGATGCGCGACCTGATGCGGCCCGAGGTTATGCGCGGCCTGTCCCGCCTGCGCCCGCACCGCAGCGTCGACAGCGACCTCGGCACCTATTTCCGGGACGAGCGCGTGCGGCTCGCCTTCAGCTTTCAGTCCAAGTATCTCGGCATGTCGCCGTTCCGCTGCCCGAGCCTGTTCACCATCCTGTCGTTCATGGAATACGAGTTCGGCGTCTACCACCCGCGCGGCGGCACCGGGGCCGTGATGGGCGCCATGGCCCGAGTCGCGCGTGAACTCGGGGTGAAAATCCAGCTGGCCGAACCGGTGGAAGAAGTGCTGTTCGAGGGCCGCCGCGCCGTTGGCGTACGCACGCACGGCGTGGCCAAGCGCTACGACGCGCTGGTGATCAATTCCGACTTCGCGCAGACCATGACCAAGCTGGTGCCCGACGCGATCCGCCGCCGCTGGTCGGATCGCAAGATCGCGGCCAAGAAGTTCTCCTGCAGCACGTTCATGATGTATATCGGCATCGAGGGCAGCATCCCCGATCTGTCGCACCACACGATCTATCTGGCCGACGATTATCGGCGCAACATCGCCGAGATCGAGGCAGGCATGGCGCCGGCCGAGCCGAGCTTCTACGTGCAGAATGCCTGCATCACCGACCCGGCACTGGCTCCGCCGGGGCACTCGACGCTGTATGTGCTGGTGCCCGTCGGTCACCGGATCGGCGAGGGCGTGGACTGGGCGGCGGAGACGCAGCGTTACCGGGCGCTGGTGCTGAAACGGCTCGCACGCATCGGCATCCCCGACATCGAGCGCCGCATCCGCTTCGAGAAGATACTCACGCCGCAGGGCTGGGAGGACGACCTGCAGATCTACCGTGGTGCCACGTTCAACCTGGCCCACAACCTCGCGCAGATGCTGCATTTCCGCCCGCGCAACCGATTCGAAGACCTGGACGGCGTCTACCTCGTCGGCGGCGGAACCCATCCTGGATCCGGCTTGCCGGTCATCTTCGAGAGCGCCCGCATAACGGCACGGTTGATGGCCGACGACCTGGGGCTCGACGCGCATTGGGAGGCGCCGTCCGCCATGGCGCAAGATCATTACGAGCCAGCGATCGCGGAGGCCCTATGAACGCAATCAACAAAATCGGCGGCGACCTTCCGGTCGGCGTGGTGGGCGCCGGCCTGGGCGGCTTGGCGGCCGCCTGCACGCTCGCCGCACGCGGGCACAAGGTCGTGCTGTTCGACAAGAACCCGTGGCTCGGCGGCAAGGCGGCGCTGCTGGAGCAGGACGGCTTCCGCTTCGACATGGGCCCCACCATCCTGACGGTGCCCGACGTGCTGGAGCGCGTGTTCCAGGAGGCCGGGCGGCGCATTTCCGATTACCTCGATCTGCGGCGGCTGGACCCGCAGTGGCGCTGTTTCTTCGAGGACGGCTCGGTGCTCGACCTGCAGGAAGACGTGCCGGCCATGGCCAAGGTCATCGCCGGTTATGCGCCCGGCAGCGAGCAAGGCTATGTCGACTTCATCGCCATGTCCGCCAAGCTGCACGAGGTGTCGGAGAAGTTCTTCTTCTGGAAGTCGGTCGAGGGCATCACCGACACGCTCGAGTTCAAGGGCATGAACCTCGCGACGCTTAAGGACGTACTGAGCCTGCGCATGGGCACGTCGGTCGCGTCGCAGATCCGCCAGCGCGTGCCGGACGGCCGGGTGTCGCAGATGCTCGACCACTTCGTGCAGTATGTCGGCAGCTCGCCCTATCAGTCTCCGGCGGTGCTGTGCTCGATCGCGCATATGCAGACGCAAAAGGGCGTATGGTATCCGATCGGCGGCACCCGCGCCGTGCCCCTGGCGCTGGAGCGGCTGGCGGGCGAGCTCGGCGTCGACCTGCGGCCCGGCACAGGCGTCGCTGCGATCCTGTCGGACGGTGGCCGGGTGACCAGCGTGCGGACCGAGGCCGGCGAGACCGTGCGGCTGTCGGCCGTCGTCAGCAACATGGACAGCGTGCGCACCTATAAGGAGTTGATCGGCGGCAAGCCGCAGGCCGCGTTCAGCCGGCGTTGGAAGCGCGACCCGGCGTGCTCGGGCGTCGTGCTGTATCTTGGCCTAGACCGTCGCTACGAGCACCTGGCGCACCACGACTTCGTCTTCTCGCGCGACCCCGAGGAGGAGTTCGACTGGATCTACCGCAAGGGCGAGCCGGCGCCGGACCCGACCTG
>CAZZWN010000093.1:3662-12112 GCA_964657765.1 uncultured Acetobacteraceae bacterium | reverse complement strand
CGGCCGAAGCACAGCGCCATGTAGGGCAGCGTCACCCACTCGATCGGCAGGTTCCACCAACTGAACCAGCTCGAGACCATCCAGTTGAGCGAGTAGCCGAGCACGGCAAAATCGGCGCGGTAGAAGTTCGGCATCCGGTCGCCAAGCAGCCGATACAGCGCGCCGATGAAGAAGAACGGCACCTCGACCAGCATATATTTGACGTCGGTGTTGTAGAACACAAACGGCAGGCCGTCGTAGCCGTAGAACATCCACATGCCCACGACGCCGGCCAGCATGCCGCCCACGCCGAGCGTCCATAGTCGTGCCCGCAGCGGCAGCAACGCCAAAAACGGCACGGTAAGATAACACAACGCCTCGGGAAACAGGCTCCAGAGCGAGCCGTTGACGGCGCCGCGCTCCCGCAAGCCGTCGAACACGCCGGGCAGGTACAGCCGCTGGAACAGCCACATGTTTTGCAAGTACTTGAGCACCTCGCCGTTGTGCAGATAGGCGCGCAACGGCAGGCTGCTGAGCCTGGACCCGAGGATGTAGGCGGTCACGAGCACGCAGGCGATGAGGCCGGGGAAGATGCGCAGCGCGCGCTTGGCGAGAAATAGCAGCAGGTTCGGCGTGCGCTCCCAGCTTCCGGTGACCATGTAGCCGCTGATGGCGAAGAAGATGTCGAGCCCGATCCGCGCGAACGGCACCCCCCACCAGCCGGGGCCGGCGGGCGTCGCCAGGATCCAGCCGTGCCCATAGATCACCAGCCCCGCCGCGAACAGCCGCAGGAAGTCGAAGTTGTTGTCCCGATTCCCCTCGGCGTTCATTTTGTGTCGGGTGCCTTCGGCTGCGCGGTGATGGAGTGGACCGCCTGCTCCCACCGGGGCGACAGGGCAGGGGACTGATACAGGGCCGCCCGGCGCAGGCCGCGCTCGCGCATATCGGCCAGTACGCCGGTCTCGCGCGGCAGCTCGACCAGCCGGGCCAGGATGGTGGCAAGCTCCTCGTCGTCATACGGGTCGAAGTACTCGGCCGCGTCGCCGTAAACCCAGCGGTGCACGGGGATGCCGCTCGCGACCAGCGGCGTGCCGCAGGCCATGCCCTCGACGCCGCTATAGTCGAACCCCTCCGCGCGGCTCGGCGCCACCACCAGATGCGCCATCGAATACAGCACCCGCAGCTCCGAAAGCGGCACGCCGGACACGTGGTATGCGCCTTCCCGCACCAGCAGCTTCAGCTCGGCGAGCTCGGCGTCCGAACGCCAGCCGGGGTTGGCGACGATTAACAGCTGCATCGGCGCCTTGGTCATGCGCCGCGCGATCTCGAAGCCGCGAAACAGGCGCAGGTAGTTCTTGCGCGGCTCGAGCGTCGACACGGCGATGATCAGCTTCGGCAGCGGCGTGTCGGGCGCCTCCTTCCGCCCACCCGCGGGCGCCGTCGCCGTGCTGGCCCGGCGGCGCAGGATGGTGCGCAGCTCATTGTCCGCCCGCACATCGGGACGGTATTCCGGCGCGACCAGCGCCGGGATGGTGTGCACACGCCGCTCGCTCTCGGGGAACAGCGCCAAGACGTCCTCCCGCACCGGCTCGCTGTCGCAGTAGAAATGCGCGCCCTGGTCCATGTTGCGCTTCAGCATGCGGGCGTGGCTGTTGGCGTGCGGCCACGGCTCGCCGATGGTGTGCGGGCTGAGCAGCGGCAGCGCGTCGTAGTAGCGGACCATGAAATGCGTGCCCGGCGTCACGCGATACGGCGACACTGTGGCGGCGAAGAACACGTTCCAACCGGCCGTGTTCAGCCGCCGCTGGAACGGCAGCGGCAGCAGCGACAGGCTGCGGGCGTTCTCATGACCGAGAACCGTCGCGAAGAACTCGGCGCGGGCCAGCAGGCCGCGGTCGGACGGCGGCAGCGTGTTGTCGAACAGCTTCATCCATAGATAGTCCTCGAACAGGACCGGATCGATGCTGAGGTCGACTTGCTCCTCGCGCTGGGCCAGGCTGAGGATGGTAGTGACGTGGTGCATGCGGCGGCGGATCGGGCCCGGCAGCAGGAACGACAGGCCGGGCGGGGCGTGGTGGCGCTTGGTGTCTTGGCTGATCAGCACGCGGGCCTGTTCGAGGGTGCGGTCGAACGGCGTCTGGGCGGTGGCGCTGCGCCGCCGGGGCGGGCCGGCGAAGTGGATGCCGGACGCGAGCCCGCCGAGCCGCGCCAGCCCCATGTCGGAGAACATCTGGAACAGCAGGCGGGTCTCCTGCGGGATACCGGCGAAGCCTTCGTAGCACGGGCGCAGGTCCACCAGGACGGACGGGCGACCCCCGGTCATATTCGCCGTCATGCGCGTGGCCGGGCGTCAAGGGTGGAACCCTCGCCTTCATACTCCAACACGTCGAAGCCAGCGACGATGAGCGCCTCCGCATCCGCAACTCCGCCCGGCCGGACCCAGCGTCCGCCAGGCCGCAACGCTGCGAGCACGGCCGCGGCGTCGAGGGACGCACCACCGACCAGTAGATCAAGGGATGTTTCAACCAACACGGCGTCGGATGGTCGCCGCAAATGCTCCTGCAGCGGCCCCGGCGCATCGTCGCATACCCGAATAGAAAGCCGGGCCAGGCGGGGCAGCGCATCCGCGAGGCTGCGCCCGTTGCCGGACGGCAATCCCTGCAGGATGGCACTGGCCAAACCGAGTGCCGCAGCCCCGGCGCCGCAATGCGGGCAAGCAGCCGGACGCCCCGGAGCGGACCGGCTGCAAACCCGGCATGTCCACTGGCCCAGCACGTCCATCAGCGCCGCCCGCGCCGTGTCCTCGCTGAAGTTGCGGCGCAGCACTGCCTGCGCCGCCAATGCCATCGCGGCGCATCGCGCGGGATCCCGATACAGCGCGACGATGCCGGCCGCGATGTCGGCCGCGGTCTCGGCCAGCCACGCCTCTACGCCATGGACCAGGCGCAGCCCCTCGTTGCCCACGGCCGTCGTAATGACCGGCACGCCCTCCTGCAGGCTGGCCACGATCTTGCCCTTCACCCCGGCGCCGTAGCGCAGCGCGTTCACCGAAAGCCGCGACTGCGCATAGAGCGGCGTGATGTCCGGCACGAACCCCGTGACGGCGACGCGGCGGCTGGCAAGGTCCAGGACCGCAGGCGGCGGCGCATTGCCGACCAGCAGCAGCCGCACGTCCGGCAGCGTCGCCCAGACCAGCGGCATGATCTCCCGCACCAGCCAGACCGCCGCGTCGACATTCGGCGGATGGTTATAGCCGCCGACGAAGATCAGCGCATGCCGGTCCGCGAAATCCGGGCCCGCCGGCGTCACGGGCACGGCTGGGACAAGGTAGGGCGGGATCACGTGCACCCGCGCCGTGGGCACGTCGGCGCGGATTACCGCCGCCTCGTCCGCGCTGGGCGTCATGACGTGGTCCACCCGGGCGAAGATGCGGTCCTCGATACGTTTCAGCCGCCTGCTCTCACTGAGAGCGTGCGGATCGCCCTCCAGCTCCCACCGGCGGCGCTCACGCAGGTGATGCAGGTCGTGGGTGTAATACAGGATCGGCGCCCGGGTCTCGGCCCGGAGCAAATCGAGGATCGGGCCCGCCACGTCGGGCCGCGCGGTCCAGACCAGGTCGAGCTGGCGGCCATTGGCCTTCAGCCAGCGCTCCAGCGTCTCGGGCGCGTGCAGCACCTCGATGCCGTCCTGCTGCAGGACGGCGGTATAGGGCTGCGTCGGCGTCGCGTCATAGGCCGGGCAGAAGATGACCTGGTAGCCCATGTCCTGCAGCAGATGCAGGTATTGGTTGAGCGTGACGCCGCCGGCGTTGCGGTCCCATTCCGGCACGCGGTCGTCGATGACCAGGACCGTGCCGGCGGGGGCCGGGCGGCTGCGCACCTGCAGCTCCGGCGCGTTCGGCAGCGGCTGCTCCAGCAGGACGCGCGCCCATTTCGCGCAGAACTTCGCGTGGTTCGCCTGGCTGTGCCGGTCTCGCGCCGCCGCGCCGTACGAATTGCTGCCATGGTGCACGACGACGCTCGCGGGTTGGTACACCACGCGCCAGCCGTGCTTGCGCAGCTCGAAGGCGAGGTCGAACTCCTCGTAGAACGCCGGGGCATAGCGGTCGTCGAAGCCGCCGACCTGCTCGAACGCCGCACGGCGGACCAGGATGCATGCGCCGATCACAACATCGACGTCGCGGACGAAATTGAGTTCTGGCGCGGCCGGATTGCGGCCGGCGCCGTAGGGCAGGCCCCAGCCATTGCGCAGCACGGCCCCGCCCGCCTCCTGAACGGTCCCGTCGGTGTTCAGCAGCTTCGCGCCGACCAGGCCGACCAGCGGATCCGCATCCGCGAGCCTCACCATCGCCGTCAGCCAGCCCGGCTGCACCGTCGTATCGTTGTTCAGGAACACGATGTGCCGGCCAAGCGCCGACCGCGCCGCATTGTTGCAGCTCCGCAGGAAGCCGAGGTTCTCCGGATTTTCGATGATGCGCAGGCCCGGCACCCGGTCGCGCAGCAACGGCGCAATGCGGCCGGCCGGGCGGTCATCCGCGACGATCACCTCATAACGGAGCCCGCCGCTATGCAGCATGATGGCCTGCAGGCAGCGCAGCGTGTCGGCGTAATGGCCATACACGGGGATGATGATCGACACGTCGGGCGAGGGCTCGGGCACGAACGCCACGGCGGGTGGCCCGGCGGCGGCCATGTCGAGCGGCGAGACCGGCAGACCAGCGGTGCGGCCCATTTCCAGCCAATGCGCCAGCGGGTCGGCTCCGGCCGGCAATCCGTATTGCGCAGCGTACCACGCCGCGTCGAACAGCGGATGCGGGTTCAGCCGGTCGCTTGCACCATGACGCCACCAATGCAGCAATGGGTCGAAATCCGGCCCGCCGCCGTATTCCAACGCGAATGCCCGCGCGTCCAGCATCGGGTTCGGATCGCGCCCGGCAGCTCGGCCAACCCGCATCCAGTGCAGTAGGGCGTTCTCACCAGCCGCATCCGCATTCTGCGCGACATACCAGTCGACATCCAGGAACGGGTTCGGGTCGAGGCCCTGTGCCGCACCCTCCCGCACCCAATGCAGCAGCGGGTTTTCCCCGGTCGCCGCCACGCCAGGGTTGCGGGCGAGATACCATGCCGTGTCGAAATACGGGTTCGGCTTGACGCCGGATTGGGCGCCAGGTCGTGCGCCGACCCAGACGAAATGCGCCGCCGGGTCGTGCCGGGCCGCGGCGAGCTCGGGCTGTTGCGACAAGTAGAACTGTGCGTCGAACAAAGGCGAGGCGCGGACGGCCGCGACCTCCTCCTTGCGCTGGGCCAGCAAACGGCGATGGGCCGTAAGCTCGCCCGACAGCGCCATGCCCGCGACGCGCACCCCGCGCCGGATGCCGCGACCGAGCCAGGGTGCGTAGCGGCCGACCGCGCGCACCGGGGCGGCGAACCGCCACGACGCCGAGGCATAGGTAGCCGCCTGCAACGCCTCCGCCCGGGCCAGCGCCGCCCGCGCTGCCGCCGCCTCGGCCTCGCGCGCCGCGAGCACCTGATGCACCCGCTCCCAGTCCTCGGCGCGGGTGGCCAGCATCGCCAGCAACTCGGCGGCATGGGCGTCGCGCTGGGCGATCTGGCTTTTCAGGGCGGCTTGGTAGGACCATGCATCCTCCAGCTCGGCCTGCGTTTCGATAAGCTCGCGGCCCTGGGCCTCCGCGGCCTGAAGCTGTTCGCGTAGCCGCGCCGCCTCGGCCTCGGCAGCGGCGGCCGCCTCGCGCACCCCCTGCAGCGCCGCGACCTCGTTCGCGTAGCCGGCGTTGCGCGCCTCCGCCCGCTGCTGCGCGCCGACGGCCTGGACCTGCTCGAAGTGGTCCATCCAACGCTCGCCCAGCAGCGCGAAACGCTGGCGGACAATGTGCTGCGCCGGACCCGGCCGACACAGCGCCAGCACCGCCGCAGGCGCATCGGCTCCGACCGCCAGCACGCCGAGCCCGTGGCTATGCAGGAACTCGAACGCCGGATACGCGGCCTGCAGCTCCCGCCATAGCCGCCAGACGCCGAAGTCGCCGCGGCGCTCGTTGGTGTCGTGGAACAGCACCACCGCGCGGTCCGACAGCTTGGGGCGCCAGGCGTCGAAGTCGCCGCGCACGGCGTCGTAGGTGTGGAAGCCGTCGATGTGCAGCAGGTCGACCGAACCGTCGGCAAACTGCGGCAGCGCCTGCTGGAACGTGCAGCGCAGCAGCTCGGAGAACGCGGCGTAGCGCGGGTCGTGGAAGCGCCGCAGCGCCTCGAACACCTGATCGCCGTAGTGGCCGGCGTGCTCGTCGCCCTCCCAGGTGTCGACGGCGTAGCAGCGTGCGTCGACGCCGTAGCGGGCGACGGCCTCGCAGAACGCCGCATAGGACACGCCGTTATGGGTGCCGAGCTCGACGATGAGGCGCGGGCGGCTGGCGGCGATCAGCCAGTTGGCGAACGGCACGTGGCCGTACCAGGTGCTGGCGACGCCGACGAGTGCCGGGCGCTGGAACAGCGGGTCGAGCGCAGGATCGCACAGTGCCTGCAGCGTGCTGGCCGCGTTCGGGTCGGACCCCGGCATGTCGGTCAAGCGTTGGTCCAGGACCCGGTTCCAGTTCGAGAGGTCGGCGTTTATCGACGCGCCCGCTTATGGGCGTACTAAGACTGAAATCAGATTTGCCGGGGGCTGGCAACCGTTCCAAACAGCCATTACTGCCATGGACGCGGCCAGCGTGGCGGCGCCAACACGAGTTGATGGTCGGTCGCGACCAAATTGGGATTGAGGAACGGGTCCGTGTCGGCGGCGCTGCCCCAGGTCTCGCGGTAATGCGCCTGGTCCGCCAGGAATCGGGCCTGCCGGGCCGGGTCGGCGGCGTCCTCCCCGCGGGTCTCGCCCTCCAAGTGCAGCAGCACGGCGTGCGGCGTCCAGATCACCCGAAGGCCAGCGGCGCGGACCCTCTGGCACAGGTCGACGTCGTTCCAGGCGACCGGCAGCCCCTCGTTCATGCCGTCCACCTGCGCCCAGACGTCGGCGCGGATGGCGAGGCACGCGGCGGTCACGGCCGAAAGGTCGCGCGTCGCCGCCAGTTGGCCCAAATAGCCCGGCGCGTCCCGCGGCGCACCGCGCAGCAGATGCGTCGCGCGCCCGGCCGGCCCAAGCACCATGCCGCCATGCTGCAGGCTGCCATCGCGGTACAGCAGCCGCGCGCCCACGGCGCCGACGTCCGGGCGCACGGCATGGACGACCATCGCCCGCAGCCAGCCGGGCTCGATCAGCTCCACATCGTTGTTCAGCAGCAGCAGAACCTGGCCCTTGGCACGGCGCGCGGCGGCGTTGTTCATCGCCGCGAAGTTGAATGCACCGGGGAACGGGAGCACTTCGGCCCGCGGGTCAGCTGCGATTTCCGCCAGCAGCGCCAGCGCATCGGGATCGGCGCTGCCGTTGTCGACGACGATGAGCTCGAGCGACGAGTAGTCGGTCCCGCGCAACACGCCCCACGCGCTGGTCGCGAGCAGGTCGGCCCGGTCGCGCGTGGGCAGGATGACGGTTACGAATGGCAACGGATCAGGCGGTGTTGGATCAGGCAGCGCGACGGCGGGGTTGGGCGGCGGCGCAGCGCAATGGCACAGCACAACGGGCACATGGCGGATGCGAGCGGGGCCGGCGAGCAGCGCAGCGCGGCGGCGGAAATCATATGCCTCGTGCGGAGCCGCCGCCGGGTCCAGGCCATTGAGGGTGTGCAGCAATTCGGCCCGATACAGCGCCAGTTGGCCGATCACGTCCATGGCCTGCATGGCGTCGAGGCTGTAGTCCGGCTTGAACCGCGGGGCGAAACGGTGGCCGGCGGGGTCGGCCTGATCCTCATCGGTGAATACCAGCATGACGTCCGGCTCGAACGCCAGCATCGCCTCGTGCAGCGCCGTGGGCGGCAGCGTATCGCCGGGTTCGAGCAGGCCGACGATGCCGCCGGTGCAGCCGGTCAAGGCATGGTTCAGGGCCGCGATGACCGGCGTCGCCGGCGGCAGGTCGAGCAGCACGATCCGGCCATCGGCCTCCGCCAGCGCTGTGATGGCGCGACGCGGCCAGGGCGAGTGAAGCTGGCAGGCCAAGCGCAGCTGCCAGTCCTGATGCACCTGCGCCTGCAATGCGGTGGCCGAGCGCAGTGCCGCCTCGATCTCACTGTCCCCCGCCCGCATGGCCAAGCTGATCCGCGGACCCGGCAGCGGGGTGATGCGGGAGGCGGCATCGGCCGGCATGGTGTCGTGGGCGGCGATCCAGAAAGCGTACGCGACGGGATCGTCGGGCGGCACATCGGGGAACAGGCCCGGCAGCAACGAGGAGCGCGCGCGGACCGGGGCGGCCTCGGCGATACCGGCCAGGACCTCAGCGCGCCCGAGACCTTCCATGGCGGCGGCAAGGAACGCGGCTGCCGGGTCACCGTCGGGCCCGAATGCCTGCCGGGCGACCCGGGCGGCAAAGGC
>CAZZWN010000093.1:0-3562 GCA_964657765.1 uncultured Acetobacteraceae bacterium | reverse complement strand
GGCTTGGTGGGCGACATGCGCCGTGTATGCAGAACTCAGGGAACGCAGGCAAGCCGCCGCCAGCCTTGCAGCTGGCGGCGAACTTTTTAGCGGGCGGTTGAGTCCTGGGCTGGGGCGTTCGCCGGGGCCGAGGTCTGCTGGGCCTGGCGCGCCGACTTGTTGGCCTGGTGACGGCCTACTGCGCAGCCGGCCGCCGCCCCCAGCACGCCATGGCCCGCGACGTGCCCGGCCACGCCGCCGACCGCCGCACCCTTCAAGCATCCAGCCGCCTGGGCCGGCACGTAGCTGCCGAGCATGAGTGCAACGGTCCCTGCGGCAATCAATAGAGTCTTCATAACTTGGCTCTCCATTTGTGATTGCTACTCAACGCGCATCTGCGCCAAAAGCTCCCGCGACTGCCGGGCCCGACGGCACTTCCTTCGTTTCGGGCAATGCCAGCAGGACCAACACGGCAGCGGCGCCAACGGCCGCGAGCACGAGCAGGGCCGGCCCATTGCTGAAGCGGTCGGCCACCAGCCCGGCGATCGCCGTGCTCAATGTCGCGCCGGCCCCGACCGCGAGGCCCAGCAGCCCCATGCAGAGGTTGAAACGCCGGGTCCCGCGGGTCAGGTCGGCCGCGACCAGGGGCAGCAGCACGCCGAACACCGCGGCGCTGACCCCGTCCAGCGCCTGGACCAGCACGACAGACGTCGGGTCGGTCACGAACGCCAGCAGCAGGCCGCGTATCGGCAATGCGGCGAAGCCCAGCAGCAGGACCGGCCGCCGCCCCCATTTCTCGGCCCTGCGCCCGACCAGCGGGGAAAGCGCGGCCACGATCGCCTGCGGCCCCACCACGCAGGCCGCGATCACCAGGTTGGCCGACGCCCCGGTATTGCGGGTGACCTCGTTCGCCACCAACGGCAGCATGGCGGCGTTGGACAGATGGAACAGCCCGACGCAGGCGGCGAAGATCAGCAGCCGGCGATCCAGCAGGACCCAGATCGCGTCGGGCAGGCCCCGGGTCTCCTCCGCGACATGGGCGGCGGGCGCCTCTGGCCTGGGTGCCGGCAGCGCGCGCAGACTCAATAAGCCGAATACCATCAGCCCGGCGGTGGACCAGAACACCGCGGCGCCGGAAACATAGGTTCCGATCGCGCCCAGGATCACCGCCGCGACCGCGCTGCCGATCGAGGCGAAGCGCGCGTTGCGGCCTAGCCGTACGCCGAGCCCGACGCGCCCGACCAGCTCCAGGCTCACAGCCGCGATGGCCGGGCCGATCATGCAGCTCGCGAAGCCGTGCAGCGCCTCCGCGCTGAGCACGGATATCCAGGTGGAGGAGGCCGCGAACAGCAGCGCGCTGAGCGCCACCGCCAGCCCGCCTACGGCAATCGCCAGGCGCTTGCTGCGCATCGCGTCCACCAGCGCCCCGGCGGGAAGCTGGCTGAGCATCGCAACGATCGTGCCGACGCTGAGCGCCTCGCCGATATCTGCCTGGGTCCAGGCTTGTGCCGTCAGATAGACGGCGATGAAGGCGCCAAATCCGGTCTGGCTGCTGGCGACCAGGGCATTCAGCGCGTCGAGGCCACGCGAGCAGCGGGCCGTCAGCACCGCCGGTGTCGCCCGAATAATGTCAAGGCTGGGGCGGCGGGCTTGCCAGCACGACGGGCGCGGCTGCGGGCTTATACTCGGGGACGGCGCCGATCTGGTCCGCGGGCAACAGCAGGGTGATCGCGCCGTCGGTCGGGTTGAAGCGCAGCCCGCGCCAGGCCACCGCGATGCGCCGCTGGCCCAGGCCCATGAAGCCGCCGACGTCGATCACCGCGGCGCGGGTCTGCCCGTCCTGGTCCACCAGCACATCCACGATGCGCCCGGCCGTCTTGCCGGTTTGGTCCAGCACCTGCCGCCCCAGGATCGGCGATGCAGTGCTGGCGTCCATCGGTTCATGCACCACCGGCGGCGCGGCTGCATCCTGCGCAGCGGCGGGGAACGCCGTCAGCAGCAGCAGCACGGAGAGGACTGGCTTCATGGCTTGGCCGCCTGGTTCATGCCTGCCCCCTGGCCTGCCTCTTGGCGCAACGTGCTGATCCCGCGGCCAGATTGTCAACCGGAATAGCGCGACCTAGGGTTGCGGCGTCACGGGTGGGTGCGGCGATGGACCAGGTTTCGAGCAACACGGCCTACGCGGGCGGCAAGATGCTGGCCGAAACGCAGGACGGGATAGGGCTGATCACCTTCAATCAGCCCGAGAAGCGCAATGCCATGTCGGTCGAGATGTGGGACGGGCTGGCCGCGATCCTGGACGCCTGGGAGCGGGACCCTGCGATCCGAGTCGTCGTGTTGACGGGCGCCGGGGACAAGGCGTTCGTCTCCGGCGCCGACATCAGCCAGTTCGAAAAAAGCCGCAGCAACGCGGATGCGCAGCGCGATTACGATAAGCTGACGAGCGCCGGGCGGGACAAGCTGGCCTCGTTCGGCAAGCCGGTGATCGCGCGCATCCAGGGGTTCTGCCTGGGCGGCGGGCTGGGCATCGCCATGCAGGCGGACATACGCATCGCGGCCGAGAGCAGCGCGTTCGGCATACCGGCGGCCAAGCTCGGCATCGCCTATGGGTTCGACATGGTGCGGCGGCTGGTGTCGCTGGTCGGGCAGGCGCACGCCCGCACGCTGCTGTTCACCGGGGAGCGGATCGACGCGCAGGAGGCGGCGCGGATCGGCCTGGTGAACCAGGTGGTGCCGGCGGCGGAGTTGGAGCGGACGGTGGCGGCGATGGCGCGCGGCATCGCGGGCAACGCGCCGCTCTCGGTGTCCGGCATGAAGCTGATTTTGGAGCACGCGCTGCGTGACCCGGGCGAGCGCGACATGGCGGCGGTGAACCGGGTGGTCGCGGCCTGTTTCGACAGCGCCGATTATACCGAGGGGCGGACGGCGTTCATGGCGAAGCGCAAGCCCGTGTTCCGGGGGGTTTAGGCCATTAAGATAGCAACCTGCGTCACGATACCCGGCTAGATACCGCCAGGCGGAGACCAGCCCGGCGGCGCCATTTCGAACCCGGCGAAGTCGAATGCCGGTGCGACCACGCAGCTCACGACCGTCCAGGCGCCGAGGCTCCGGGCATCCTGCCAAACATGCGCCGGCACGACGCTCTGCAGCACTTCCCCACCGCGAAGGTCAGGACCCAGCCGCGTATGCCGCAGCTCCATTCCTGGCGCCCCGACTCCTGGTGCGCCGACGCCGAGCAGCAGTGGCGCGCCGGCATGCCACAGCCACACCTCCGCCGCATCGACGCGATGCCAATGCGACCGCTCGCCCGCGGCCAGCATGAACAGGATGCTCGTGCCAGCGCCGCGTTGGCCGGACTGCGGGCGGTCGCGCCATAATTCGAGGTAGTGCCCGCCCTCGGGATGCTGCGACAAGCCCAACGCATCGCGCACAACCGTTGCGGACAGGGCCAAATTGCGAAGGTCGATCGTCATGTCGTATCTCTCGCCATCAGCATGGAAGCGTGCAGCGATGGCCGGGCGGACCGCTCGCTATTTCTCCACGAACGCCTTCTCGATCACATACTCGCCCGGCGCGCTGTGGC
>CAZZWN010000092.1:0-12194 GCA_964657765.1 uncultured Acetobacteraceae bacterium | reverse complement strand
CCGGCGTCACCATGCGGTCCCCGAGCACGCGCAGCAGCTTGGCCTGCATGGCGGGAGCCATGTCGCCGATCTCGTCGAGGAACAGCGTGCCGTGGTCGGCCTCGCGGAACGACCCGGCGCGGTCGGACACTGCGCCGGTGAACGCGCCGCGCACATGGCCGAACAGCAGGCTTTCCAGCAGCTCGGCCGGGATCGCGGCGCAGTTCACCGCGACGAACGGACGCTTGGCACGCCGTCCATGCCGGTGCAGCGCGCGGGCGACGACCTCCTTGCCGGTCCCGGTCTCCCCCGTGATCAGCACGGTCGCGTCGCTGTCCGCCAGGAGTCCGATTGCCTTCTGCACTTCTCGCAATGCAGCGCTCGCGCCGACCATCTCGCCGTCGGGGCTGGACGCCGTAGCAGCAGGCGCGCTGTCGTCGGCCTTGGGTGGCAACAGCCGCGGCAGCAGGGCGGCCAGATCCGCACGGCCGATCGGCTTGGCCAGATGGTCGACGGCCCCAAGCCGCATCGCCTCGATCGTGTTGGCCGCGGTCGGTACCGCCGTCAGCACCGCGACGTTGGGGGGCGCGGGAAGGGCGCGGATGCGGCGCAAGACCTCAAGCCCGTCGAGCCCCGGCATCCGCAGGTCGAGCAGCACGCCGTCGACGCCCGGCCGGGCCAGCCGGCGCAGCGCGAGGTCGCCGTTCGCGGCCTCCTCCACCCGATGGCCGAGGTCCCCCAACGCCTCCGCCAGCCCCTCCCGCAGGGCCGCGTCGTCGTCCACGATCAGGATGGTCGCCATCAGGCCACGCCCCGAAGCTCGATCACGAACTGCGCGCCCTGCTCCGAGGCGGCGAGGCTGAGCCGCCCGCTATGCGCCTGGACCAACTCGCGCGCGATCGCGAGGCCCAGGCCGGTGCCATCGGCGCGGCCGGTCACGAAGGGTTCGAACAAGGTGTCGCGGAGGCTGGGTGCAACGCCGGGTCCGCTGTCTTCGACGACGAAGCGCAAGGCTGCATCCGAGCGCTCGGCTCGCAGCAAAACGTGGCCACGAGCCGGCGTGTGCTGAATGGCGTTGGAGACCAGGTTGTCGAGCGCCCGGCCGATCAGCGCCGGGTCGAGTTCGGCGGTGCCGGCGCCTTCGGACACGAGCCCGACCGCTCCGGCCGCTGCCTGGCCGGCGTTCCGCTCCACGCAAGCGGCCAGCAGCGCGGCTATGTCGACCCGCTCCGGCATCGGCTCGCGGCGCTGGGTCATGGCGAGCAGTTCGCCGAGCAGTCGGTCAAGACGGCCGATCTGCTCCAGCACCGCGGCCAAGGCCCGCTGCCGGCGCTCGTCGTCGCCCGCCAGGCCGTTCTCCGCCCGCAGCCGCATCGCCGCGAGCGGGTTGCGTATCTCATGCGCCACCCCGGCGGCCACCCGCCCCAACGCCGCCAGCCGCTCCGCCGCGACGACCCGCGTGCCCAGCTCCGCCGACCGCTGCCGCGATTGAACAAGGCGCCGGCCGGCCTGGTTCAGCGCCTCCACGATACGGTCGAGGTCACGCTCCCCGGTGCGCGCCAGCACGGGCGGTGCGTCGTCGGCCTCGCGGGCCAGCCCGGCCTCGATGGCGCCGACCTGCCGGGACCAGCTGCGCAGCATCCAGGCGAGCCACGCCGACATGCCCAGCATGAGCGCGAACAGCAGGCCCAACCCGCCGAGCAGCCCGTCCGCCGCCGTCGCCGCCTGCACCCGCGTCATGGCCCAGGCGGTCAGGCCCTCGATCGGCCCCGGCAGCGGACAGGCGTGCAGCAACACCGTCTGATTGTTCGAGGCGGTGATGCGGGCGACCGCGGCCTCGTCCCGCGCAGCCTGCTCGTTCGCCGCCTCGATGCCGTCGAGTTCGCCCGGCGGCGGGCCAGGGTTCGCGTATTTGCCGGACGTGATTGGGCTGGCGTAGGTCGGGTAAGCATAGGCCAGCGAGCCGGCATCCGACTGCCAGACGCCGCCCTCGACCCCGCTTTGCCGCGCGAGCGCCAGGGACACGGCCGCGCCGAGGTCGGCCCGCAGCGCCGCGTCGTCCAAAGGCGGGACCGGGCCGCGCCAGCCGGTGACGTAGAAGGCATAGCGGTCGCGGATCAGGTCGCAGGCTTGCGCGACGACGGCCTCGCCGCGCTGCACTTGCGCCGTGGTGGACCGGCTGGAGAGCTGCACCAGCAACGCCCCAGCCGCGACGCAGGCAGCCAGCGACAACGCCCAGAGCACCAGCAGCCGGGCGCGGAGCGAGCGCAATCAGCCACTTGTCATGTAGGCGGGCATCACGAAGCGGGCGCCGGGCCACGGGTGCGGTCCAAGCCCTCGACCCGCGGCAACGCGACCGGCTGGCCGCTCGCTGCGGACTGGTAGATCGCCTCCATGACCCGGTGGTCCTGCACGCCCTCCTCGCCGGGGGTGTGCGGCTGCCGGTTCGCCAGCACGCATTCGGCCATGTGGTCGATCTCCAGGGCGAACTGGTTCTGCTTGGGCAGGCGGCGCTCGTCGACGCTCTCGGCCCGGCCATCGCGATGGGCCACGCGGAGCTGCTTGTCGTCGTAGGAGAACGCGCCGTCCAGAGTGATCGCGCCCCCCGGCGTATGCACGCGCAGCAGGCGGCTCTCGTGCATGCCGTAGCTCGCCGCGCAGTTGGCGACGACGCCGCTCGGGAAGCGGAGCATGAAGTTGACGGTCTCCTCCACCTCGGCATAGCGCGGGTCGCCGGGCGGCGAGAACATGCGGGCGATGACCTCGACCGGTTCCTCCCCGGTCAGGAAACGTGCCGCGTTCAGGCAATACAGCCCGACATCCGGCAGCGATCCGCCGCCCGCGAGCGCATGGTCGAAGCGCCACTGCTTGCCGTCGCCCTGGTTTTGCACGTTCACGGCGTCGATGAACCGGGCGGGCCCGAACGCCTGTTCCCGCACCATGCGCAGCACCTCGCGGTTATACGGCTCGTATTGGCAGCGATAGGCGATCATCAGCTTGCGCTGGGCCTTCTTGCAGGCATCGACCATCTCCTGCGCCTCGGCCGAGGAGACCGCCATCGGCTTCTCGCACAGCACGTCCTTGCCGGCCTGGGCGGCGCGGATGGTGTATTCCTTGTGCATCGAGTTGGGCAGGATGATGTAGACGGCCTTGATCTCCGGGTTGTCGCGGATGCGGTCGAACCCGGCGTAGTCATACACCGCTTCCGGCCGCACGCCGTATTCCGCGGCGATGCGCGCGGCCTTGTCGGGCGTGCCGCTCACCAGCGCGACAAGGCGCGCCTTCTTGGTCTCGCTGAACGCGGGCAGCACCTCCTCCAACGCCAGCCGCCCGAGGCCGACGACGGCGAAGCCGACCCGCTCGTTCACCGGCATCGGGTTGGGCGGCCCGCCCGAAGGCCGCTCGCTGGACGCGACCTCGGGCGGAAACTCCACCCGGCCGCCCTGCATTTTGCCGGTGTCGACTTCCGGCACCGCAGCCGCGGCACTGCGGGCCAGCAGCGCCCCGCCCACGCCGGCTGCGCCGAACTGCACGATACGGCGGCGCATTATGTTGTCTTCGGCCATGCTGGCCTCCTGCTTGGTGATCCGGAGCAGCAGAACGCGGCACGCCCGGACACGATCCCCACCGCTTCGGTAAACCTATGGACAGCGGCTGGCCCACGCCGCGCAGTTGGTGTTTCCTGGAGCAAATATCGGGAGATGCGTCATGGACCAGCCTTTCACCCTGCACGGCCGCACGGCCCTGATCACCGGGGCCTCGTCGGGCCTCGGCATGCATTTCGCCCGGCTGCTGGCGGCGCAGGGCGCCAAGGTCGCGCTCGCGGCCCGGCGCCTAGACCGCTTGGAAACCCTCGCCAACGAAATTGAGGCGGTGGGCGGCACGGCGCTCGCCATCGAGTGCGACGTCACGAATGAAGCCTCGGTCGTGGGCGCGGTCGCGCGCGCCACGGCCGGGCTAGGCACGCTGGACATCCTGGTGAACAACTCCGGCGTGACCGGGCGCAAGCCGTTCCTGGACGGCACGGCCGAGGAGTGGGACAGCGTGCTCGACACCAACCTGCGCGGCGCTTTCCTGATGTGCCGGGAGTTCGCGCGCGCGGCCATCGCGGCGGGGCAGGGCGGGCGGATCGTCAACGTCGCCTCCATCCTGGGCCTGCGCACGATCAAGGGCGTCGTCGCATACAGCGCGTCGAAGGGCGGGCTGGTCCACATGACGTCGGTGCTGGCGATGGAGCTGGGGCCGCACGGCATCACAGTGAACACGCTGGCACCGGGCTATGTCGAGACCGACCTCAACCGTGCGTTCCTGCAGGGCCCCGCCGGCGCACGCATCGCCAGCCGCGTGCCGCTCGGGCGCCTGGGCCAGCCGGAGGACCTCGACGGCGCGCTGCTGCTGCTGACCTCGGACGCCGGGCGCTTCATCACCGGCGTGGTGCTGCCGGTCGATGGCGGCCATGTGGTCAGCTCGATCTAGCCCGGTTAACGCCTGCTGGATGCCGCGCCGCTACTGCCCGACGTATTTCGGCGGCGGCAGCGGCTTGCCGTCCGGGCGCGCGGCCTCGATCTCGGCGTTGCGGCTCTGCCGATACAGGCTGCGGAAGGTCGCGTAGGGGTCGAGGCTGTCCTTCTTGATCTGATCGACCGTATCCAGCAGCCGCTCCCGCGTATCCAACGCGCCGACGCCGAACTGCGAGTACTCCAGCGCGTTCACCCCGCCGAAGCTCGCCCAGGTGAATGGATCGAGCACGACGTTCCCCGCGAGCCCGGTCGTGTCCCGTAAATTCGATGGGCCGAGCAGCGGCAAAAACAGGAACGGGCCGTCGCCGACGCCCCAAACGCCAAGCGTCGTGCCAAACCCGGCGCCGCGGTGCGGCGGCAGGCCCAGCACGTCCGCCACGTCGAAAAATCCGCCGATCCCCACGGTGGAGTTCACGACGAACCGCGTCACCGTCTCGGCCGCATAGCGCGGATGGCCCTGCAGCACGTCATTGGCGAACACGACGGGGCTCGTGACATTGGCGACCGCATTGCCGATCGAGCGCCGCACCGCGCCGGGCACGACATAGCGGTAGCCGCGAGCGACCGGCTGCAGCACGTTGGTGTCGATGACGTCGTTCACGCGATACAGAAAGCGGTTGGTCGGCTCCAGCGGATCGTTGTTCGCCTGATATTCCGCCACCGCATCGGGGTCGGTCGCGGGCGGCCGCGTGGCGCAGCCCCCAGCCAAAAGAGCAGTGGCCAGCACCAGCGCGATGGGCTGCAACGGGCGGATCGCCACACGGAAACCAGACATGAACTACTCCGATGAAAGCTTGGGCCACCCGGGATGGTCGTGATCGCCCGAAGACTCCGGACAAGCTACGCCTTTGCGGTACGAACCAGTGAGTCGGAAGAACGCCTGCTCGCGCTCGCGGTTTGCTTGAGCATGGCGGCTACGAGGTTGTTGGCGGAGCGTTGGCCGCCGGGCGGTAGAACCATGCCGCCACCAGCAGGTTTACCGCACCCGTCGCCATCAGCACCGACGCAGGCCGGATGCCCAGCGCCGCGAGACCCGCGATGACGCCCGCGCCGGCCACCATGGATGCCGCATTCAGCACATTGTTCGCTGCGATCATGCGCGCCCGCTGCGCCTTCGCGGCCCGGTCCTGCATGATGGCATACAGCGGCACGGAGAACACGCCGCCGCACGCGGCCGCACCGAGCAGGCACGCGAACGCCGCGGCGCCGCCGGGTGACGCGAGCATGGCGGCCGGGGTGTTCCACTGCGCCGCCTCGGGCTGTCCGGCCAAATAGGCGAAGCCGAAGGTGAACAGCGACAACAACAGCGCCGCCGCCGGCACCTGCCGGGCCGAGATCTCGCCCCGCAGCAGCCGACCGGCCAGGATCGACCCCGCGCCGACCCCGACCGCGAAGCCGGCCAGCAGTAGGGTCACGACGGCGTTGCTCGCGTGGAAATCCTGCTTCGCCATGACCGGGAACTCGGCCAGGAAGGTCGCGCCCACGGTCCAGAACCAAGACAGGCCCAAAATCGACAGCCATACCGGAGGGTTGGCGCGTGCGGCCTGCAGCAGCTTCAAGGTCTCGCGCGCGACATTCCAGCCGAGCCGCAGTCCGGGATCGGCGGGCGCCGCCGATGGCACCATGAACGCCGCCCCGACGCCCAGCGCCGCGACCACGAGCCCGGCCATGGCGACGATCTCCGGCCCGGAGGCCAGCCCGATCAGCGCGCCGCCCGCGATGGTGCCCGCGAGGATGGCGCCGAACGTTCCCGCCTCGATCAGCGCGTTGCCGCGCACCAGCTCGTGCTCCGTCAGATGGTCGGGCAGGATGCCGTATTTCAGCGGGCCGAAAAACGCCGCCTGCACGCCGAGGCCGAACAGCACGGCGAACAGCGCCGGAACATGCGCCGCGAGGAACCCCCAGGCCGCCAGCGCCATCAGCGCCGCCTCGAACAGCTTGGTGATCCGGATCAGCCGCGATTTATCAAAACGGTCGGCCAGTTGCCCGGCGAGCGACGAAAATAGCGCGTAGGGCAGGATGAACACCCCGCCAGCGAGCGCCACGAGCGCCGGCCCGCCCTCGGCCATGCGGAACACCACCAGCACGACGAGCGCGTTCTTGAACAGGTTGTCGTTCAGCGCGCCCAGCGCCTGCGTCACGAACAGCGGCAGGAAGCGCCGGGTCCGCAGCAGGGCAACGGTCATTCGGCATCCTGTATGGCGTCCGCCGAAGCTTTTAGCGTAACGGCGCTCCCGTTGCTGGTTTGCCAAGATTTGCTGCCGGCTGCCATCGGGCAGCACTGGCACCACGCGCGGGGAGCGAGCGTTCGCACTTCGTTCATGATCGTGGTTTAATCTCACAAAGCGTTTATAGGTTGAGAAAAGCAACCATTAGGTTTATACAGCGGAATGCTTCATCGTCTGACCAAGCTTACGACAAGCTGGGCCCTGTGCCTGCTGGACCTTGCGGCAATGGCGCTCGTCTGGCCCTTCATGCTCTGGTTCTTGACGGTCGGCCCGGCCTCGCCGGTTGCGCACGCCTGGGTTGGGGCGTTGCTCTACCCCTTCGCCAATCTCGTCTCGCTTTACGGGCTCGGGCTCTACCGCCGGGACGTCGGCGTCGAACTTCGCAAGTCGCTGTCCCGGATGCCGCTGGTTTCGGCGGTAGGCGCGGCTGCCTCGGGCGGAGCGATGGCGGCATTGGACGGTCTCTCCGGCCAATTCCCTTGGATGATCGGCGGGACGCTTGCGTTCCTGTTGAGCGGCAGCGTCGCGCGGGTAGCTTTCGATGGTTTTCGCCGGCACGGCTTGTTCAGCCGCAGCCTGCTGATCGTTGGCGCCGGGCTTCGGGCTTGGGACCTTGTTTGGATGCTGCGGAACGAAGGGCCCAATCTGGCCTACCGGATCACCTTCGTTCACCGACCATGCTGGGGTGAGCTCGACCCTCGGCTCGCTGACGGCTCGGCCGGCCCGGTGCTGGCAATGCCGCCCGATGGCTTTCTGAAGCTGGCGAGGCGCTGCGGCGCGGACCAGATCGTGGTCGCGCCCGACGAGCGGCGGGGCCTTGAACTGGAGGGCCTGCTGGACTGCAAGACGGCGGGGTTTCCGGTTGCCCAGTATTTGAGCTTCCTGGAGCAGGAAGTGCGCCGCATCGACCTGAAGCGGATGGAGCTTGGCTGGCTGCTGTATTGCGATGGGTTCTACTTCGGCATGGTCGACCGCATGCTGAAACGCGGGCTGGACCTGCTGGTCAGTGCGGGCGTGTTGTTGCTGGCGCTGCCCGTCCTGCTGCTGGCGATGGTGGCGGTGAAATGCGAGGACGGCGGACCTGTCTTCTATCGCCAGCTCCGCATCACCCGCGGTGGCAAGACGTTCTTCATCAACAAACTCCGCACCATGCGGACCGACGCCGAGGCCAACGGCCCGGTTTGGGCGGCGACGCGGGATATGCGCGTCACCCGTGTCGGCGCGATGCTGCGCCGCAGCCGCATCGACGAGCTGCCGCAATTGTTCAACGTGCTGCGCGGGGAGATGTCTTTCGTCGGACCAAGGCCGGAGCGTCCGGATTTCGTCGCGATGCTGGCAAAGCAGATACCCCTGTATCATGAACGGCATATGGCCAAGGCCGGGCTGACCGGCTGGGCGCAGATCAACTACCCGTATGGCGCGTCGATCGATGACGCTCGGTCGAAACTGAGCTACGATTTGTATTACGTCAAGAACTTCAATGTTCTATTCGATGTTCTTATCATGCTGCAAACAATCCGCGTCGTGCTTTGGCCCAGTGGCGTGCGGTGATCTTACTTTGCTCCCTGCGCCGCTCACCGCGCCCAGGCCAGCACCAGCTCGCGAACCGACATGCCCGGCATGGCGCCTAGCCGCGCCGCCGTCTCGTTGCAGGCCGAGACGATCCCGGTCTCGAACACCGAGCGCGCCTCGCCGATGCGGCAGGTCATGCCGTCCGCCGCCAGCCCGGCGATTTCGCGGTCATCGAGGGCTGGCAGGCGGCCAATCCCGGCCTGATCGATCCCAATGCAAGCGTCGTGGAACACCGCCGCGAAGGCGTCCGTCAGCAACGCCGTCGCCGGATCGCCGCCGATTAGGCCGCCATGCGAACCGGTGACGACTATCGTGCCGCGGTCCGTCTCCGCGCTGACCAGCGACGCGCTGTCGACCAGCACGGCCGTCCTCGTCGCGCCCGGTAATTCCATCGTGCTGCGCGCCTCCGCTGCCCGCGGCGGTTGGTAGTGCCGATCCGCAGCGGTTTCGAGCAGCGGCAACGCGTCGGCGCAGGCCATGCCGGGCCGGACGCCGAGGGCGCGGGCGGCGGCGTTCACCCGCGTCAGCCGTCCGCGCGCCAGCATGTCCTGTGCGTCGCCGATCCGCGCCGTCTCGTGGCCGACCGCCGCCGCGGGTACGCCCAAGCTGTCGAACAGCGGCAACGACGCGATCCCTGCCTCATCCAGGCCCAAGCCGGCGTCATGGAACACCGCCGCGCGCACCCCGGCCGCAAGCGCCACCGTCCCGACATACCGGCCGCCATGCGAGCCCGTCAGCAGCACCGCGCCACGTGCGGCGGGCGGCAAGATGGTGACGGTGTCTGCGACGATCACGGCCATGCGGCCCTCCTGCTGGACGATGCCAAGAGAGCGTGCCACGGTTTGTGCGATGAGCGAAGGGCCTGATGCCAGCCGCTCCGGGGGAGGATCGAGCTTGTTTAGCGATATCTGCTTGACCTGATGGAGGCCTGCGACCTCGATGCCGTCGAAGCCCGACGGCTGATCGGCTGCAAACGGCTATCCGCCGCCGAGCTTGTCGAAAGCTGCATTGCCCGCATCCTCGCCGTCGACCCGGCCGTGAACGCGATGGTCGCCCGCGATTTGGACCGTGCCCGCACTGCCGCGACGGCCTGCGATGCGGAGACGATGCAGAGCGGCGCGCTCGGACCGCTGCACGGCCTGCCGCTCGGCGTGAAGGACCTGGAGGACGTGGCAGGCCTGCGCACCACCTATGGCAGCGTGCTGTTCCGCGATCATGTTCCGGCGCATGACCACGGCATCGTGCAGGCGGCCAGGCAGGCCGGCGCGATCGTGCTGGGCAAGACCAATACGCCCGAGTGGGGCGCCGGCGCGAACACCCGTAACGCCGTGTATGGCGCGACGGGCAACCCGTTCGACCCCAAGCGTTCCGCCGCCGGGTCGTCCGGCGGGTCCGCGGTGGTGTTGGCGACCGGAATGGCGCCGCTCGCTACCGGGTCCGACATGGGCGGCTCGCTGCGCAACCCGGCGGCGTTTTGCGGCATCGTCGGCTTCCGGCCCACGCCGGGCTTGGTGCCGAACGAGAAACGGCTACTCGGCTGGAACCCGCTTACGGTGCTGGGGCCGATGGCACGCACGGTCCCGGACCTGTGCCTGCTGTTGTCCTGCATGGTGTCGGACGACGCGCGGGACCCACTGGCGACGACGATCGCGGGACGCACGGTGCGCCAAGCTGCGGATTTCGCCGTGCCGGGCACGGTCGACCTGGCGGGGCTGCGGGTCGCTTTGACCCCGGACTTTGGCTTTGCGCCCACCGAACGGCAGATCGCCGACGTCTTCGCCGAAAAGACCGGCCTGTTCCGCCATATCTTCGCCGCCCATGAGGACACGACGCCCGACTGCACCGGCACCGACGAGGTTTTCGAGGTGTTGCGCGCAATCGCAACGCTCACGAGCCATAATGACCGCGTGCGGGACACGCCGGACGCGGTCGGCCCCAACGTGCATGCGGACGTGGCGGCCGGGCTGCGGCTCAGCGCGCTCGATGTGGCGAAGGCGCTCAAGCAGCAAACCGTGCTCTATCAGCGATGGCAGCGTTTCTTCGACCGGTTCGACGTCATCCTGTCGCCCGCCGTCACCATCACTCCGCGGCCGTGGTCGGAGCTGTTTCCCTCCAGCATCGACGGCAAGCCGACCCGCACCTATTTCAACTGGCTGGCGCTGGCCTATGCCGTCACCGTCGTCGGTCATCCCGCGGTGTCGCTGCCGGTCGGGCTGGACCGCAACGGCATGCCGTTCGGGCTGCAGATCGTCGGACGCCGCGGCGGCGACGCCAAGGTGCTGGCCGTCGCCGCCGCGCTGGAGCGCTTGTTGGCCGACGACCCGCGCACTGCCCGCCCGGTCCCGGACATCGCGGCGCTGGCTGCTGCGCCACCGCTCCGCGATGCCCCGGGGTTCCTCGGCTTCGGCTGACTGCCTGCTCCGCCCTAAGTCGCGAGGTTCAACGGCGCCGGAAAGTAGCGGAACCCGTCGCCGACCTTCGCGACATGGCCGAGGCCGGGCCAGGCGAAGTGGTAGGCCAGCAGCGTCGTCCGGTTCGCCGCCAGCATCGACAGCATACGCACCCGGGTCTCCGCGGATTGCGCCGGGTCGGTGTCGAAGGCGAACTGCGTGCGCGGGTGCTCGAGCAGCAGCACCGGATGATGCGCCAGGTCGCCGATGTAGCAGAGCTGGTCGTTGCCGGACTGGATCATGAAGATCGTATGTCCGTTCGTGTGGCCCGGCGCCGCCATTGCGGTGATGCCCGGCAGGAACTCCTCGCCGTCCTTGATATAATGGATGCGGTCGCGGTTCGGCAGCAGGTTCTTCTGCGCCTGGCCCAAGAAGTCCTTTCGCGCCGGGTAGTTCGCCGGCACCATGGCATCGCTGGTCCAGTAGTCGAAGTCGGACTGCGTGATATAGAGCTGGGCGTTGGGGAAATTGCGGCTGCCGTCGTCCGCCATGATGGCGCCGCAGTGGTCGATGTGCGCGTGGCTCATCACCAATGCGTCGACGCTGGCGGGGTCGATGCCGGCCTGGCGCAAGGTGGTCATGAGCTTGCCGGTCGTCGGGCCGAACACCTTCGACGTCCCCATGCCGAGGTCGAACAGCACCACCCGCTCGCCGAAGTTCAGCACCAGAATATTCTGTTCCAGCACCGCGTTGTTGGTTGGCAGGAAGTTGTCAGTCAGCTCGCGCCCGATCTCGGCCTTGTCGATCTTCAGGAACGAGGCATTCGGGTCGCCGAGCGGCAGCGGCCCGTCGGACACGATGGTCGCCTCGGCGGTGCCGAGCTTGAATCGGTAGAAGTAGGGCGCCTGGGCCAACGCCCCCAACGGGGCCTTGGCCAAGGCTGCGCCGGGCAAGGCCAGCGCGGCGGCGCCAAGGCCGGCAGTTGAGAGCAACCGGCGGCGGGTCGGCACGAAGTTTATTGTCATTGTCTTCTCCCATATTATTCGTCGCTGCCCTGCAAGTGGCGATTGCAAGGGTCTCGATTGTGCCCGCAATCGCTCGCAGGCCGCAACCTTGCATGGAAAATGGCGGGATCGGCTCGGCACCGCGCTCGCGGCGGCTACACGCGCCCGCCCGGACCTGCCATGCTCCGTCCCGACGCTGCTCGACGGCACTTGGGGAGACATCATCGTGAACCAGACTGGCCCGGGCCCGGAGGCCGAGTATCGCGCCCACCTGCAGCAGGGGCGCTTCATGATCCAGCGCAGCCGCTCGACCGGCGCGCACACGTTCTACCCGCGCATCGCCATCCCCGGCACCGGCGAGCGGGACCTGGAGTGGGTCGCAGCCAGCGGCCTCGCCACGGTCTACGCCATCACCGTCAACCGCGCGCGGGAGGGCGCTTACAACCTGGCGCTGGTCGACCTCGACGAGGGGCCGCGCATGATGACCCGCATCGACGGGGT
>CAZZWN010000091.1:0-12277 GCA_964657765.1 uncultured Acetobacteraceae bacterium | reverse complement strand
GCATGGACCAATATCCGTGCGTGCGGCCCTGGATTGCCGCGTCGCAAGCGCTCCTCGCAATGACGAAACAACGACGACGGGGCAAATGCGATCGCCCTGGCGCTTGAGTCAGACCTCGGATCCTCGCGCCAGCAACCAGCCAACACCTTCATGCAGAAAGACCCCCACCCTTCCCCACCCACACGCTTCCGCCTAGGCTGTCGCACAGACAGATTAAGGAATGTCGCATGCTCCGTAGGACCTTGTTCGCCAGCGCCGCCGTGCTGGCCGCCACCCTCGCCGGCGGCGCAGCCCAAGCGCAAATCCACATCGCGACCGTCGGCCCGATGACCGGCAGCAACGCCACCTTCGGCGCGCAAATGAAGGCCGGCGCCGAGCTCGCCGTCGCCGACATCAACAAGGCCGGCGGCGTCAACGGCCAGCAGCTCGTGCTCGAGGTCGGCGACGACGCCTGCGATCCAAAACAGGCGGTGTCGGTCGCGAACCAGATGGCGAGCCGCAAGGTCGTCTTCGTGGCCGGGCACTTCTGCTCCAGCAGCTCGATCCCGGCGAACAAGGTCTACGCCGAGGAGGGCATGCTGCAGATCAGCCCGGCCAGCACCAACCCCAAGCTGACGGACGACGGCGGCTGGAACACGTTCCGCGTATGCGGGCGCGACGATCAGCAGGGCATCGTCGCCGGCAACTACTTGGCCAAGCAGTTCAAGACCAACAAGATCGCGATCCTGCACGACAACTCCGCCTACGGCAAAGGCCTGGCCGACGAGACCAAGAAGTCGCTGAACGCGGCCGGCGTCACCGAGACGATGTATGCCGCCTACACCCCCGGCGAGCGTGACTACGCCGCGATCGTCAGCCGCATGAAGCAGGCGGGGGTCGACGTCATCTACATCGGCGGCTACCACACCGAGACCGGCCTGATCGCGCGTCAGGCGCAAGAACAGGGCATGAAGGTCACCATCGTCGGCGGCGACGCGCTGGCGACGAACGAGTTCTGGCAGATCGCCGGCCCCGCCGGTGAGAACACCATGATGACCTTCCCGTCCGACCCGCGGCTGCGCCCGACGGCGGCGCCGGTCGTTGCGGAGTTCAAGGCCAAGAGCATCGATCCCGAGGGCTACACGCTCTATACCTATGCCGCCATCCAGGTCTGGGCCGAGGCCGCGAAGAAGGCCGGCAGCGCCGATGCAAAGAAGGTCGCGGACACGCTGCATACCGGCCCCTGGAGCAGCGTGCTGGGCGACATCACCTTCGACAAGAAGGGCGACGTGACCAAGTCCGACTACGTGTTCTACGTCTGGAAGAACGGCAAGTACGCCGAGATGTAATCTGCTTCGGCCAAGGGCCCGGACGTGTTCCGGGCCCTGCCTTCTTGGTGACGCCATGCCCGACGCCCCCGCTTGCCCCGGCCCCCATCCCGGCCCGACCGGCCCCACGCGGTTCCGCGTTCCGCCCGGCGCCGTCGACTGCCATGCCCACGTGATCGGGCTGCCTCCCGACCATCCCTTCGTCAAGACACGCAGCTACACCCCTCCGGCCGCGACGCCCGGCGCCTATATCGCCATGCTGGACGCGACCGGGATGACCTATGGCGTGCTGGTCCAGGTCAGCGTGCACGGCACCGATAACCGCCTTCTGCTGCAAACGCTGCGTGCGCACCCGGAGCGGCTGCGCGGGATCGCGGTGCTGCCTCTCGGCCTGCCCGAGCGCGAATATGGGCTGGCACAGGACGCCGGCGTCGTCGGATTACGGCTGAATGTCCTGTATGGCGGCGGCATCGGGCTTGATGAGCTATCGAGCTACGGAGCGCTGTGCCGCGACATGGGGTGGCACCTGCAATTCCTGGTCGATGCGCGCGAGCTGCCGGCGCTGGCGCCTCGCCTGGCGCGCCTGCCGGTGCCGGTGGTGGTGGACCACATGGGCCATTTCCCTGCGTCGGACGGCGTTGAGTCGCCGGGCTTTCAGGCACTGCTGTCGCTGGTGCGGGACGGCGCTTGGGTCAAGCTCTCGGGCGCATACCGGCTGACGCCGCCACCCTATGCCGCAGTCGCGCCGCTCGCGCAGGCATTGTTCGCCGCCGCGCCCGGCCGTTGCGTGTGGGGGTCCGACTGGCCGCACGTGGCGACCTGGCACGCCATGCCGCGCGCCTCGGAGCTGCTCGACCTCATTGCCGACTGGGTGCCGGACGAGGCTGCGCGCACGGCCCTCCTCGTGCGCAACCCGGCGCGGCTCTATGGGTTTGCCGAGAGCTAAGGGACCGCAATGACGCGGTGATACGCCCTGCCAAAGTAGATTAGTCCCTCACGCGCCGTTCCGGCCTGGATTGCCTCGACTTCGCAAAACAGCACGCCGTGGGTGCCGACCTCGGAGACCTGCGCGATCCGGCAATCGAACGAGACCAACGTATTCGCAAGCACCGGTGCCCCGGTGGCGAGAGTGATCCAGTCGGCCTGCTCGAACCTCTGCGTCATCGTATGGTCCGTGAAGCCCGCGAACAGCGTCGACAGGGCCTCCTGCGACGCGGCCAGCGTGTTTACGCATAGGACACCGTTGGCTTTGAATGCGTCGTACGAGTCGCTGCCGCGGTTCATGCAAACCAGCAAGGTCGGCGGGTCATCGGTGACGCTGCACACCGCGGATGCCGTGAACGCACAACGCCCGGCAGCTCCATCCGACGTAATGACGCTGACTGCCGCCCCCAGACGGGCCATGGCGTCGCGATAGGCTTCACGGTCGACCAATCCAGCAC
The DNA here is from genome assembly GCA_964657765.1 of uncultured Acetobacteraceae bacterium. Classification (GTDB taxonomy): domain Bacteria; phylum Pseudomonadota; class Alphaproteobacteria; order Acetobacterales; family Acetobacteraceae; genus CAHJXG01. The sequence continues at coordinate 9,528 of CAZZWN010000091.1, read as the reverse complement.
CTCGAACCACACTCGGATGCAATATGGCGCGGCCGATGCGAAAACGGGAGGGCCTAAACGCAAACGGGCGCCCAAACAGGGCGCCCGCCGCGAACTTAGCGTGTCAGTCGACTAGATCTTGTCGGCTGCGTCGCGAACCGTGTCCTTGGCCCCGCCAACGGCACTCTCGGCCGTTCCCTTGACCTTGTCAGCCTTGCCCTCGGCCTGCAGCTTCTCGTCGCCGGTCACCTTGCCGACGCCCTCTTTGACAGCGCCCTTGGCCTTGTCCCAGGCGCCCTCAACTCGGTTCTCGTCAACCATTTTTGGTCTCCCTTGCGGTCGAATACCGCTGTCAACGTAACGTGCGCGCCACCGCCGGGTTGCCTCCAGCCGGTGTCTTCACGCCGCCGAGAGCGGGGGCGCCACCTCCTCAAGCGAGCGCTTCTCGGCATCGACGCCCCGGAACGCCTCGACGACCGCAGCACCGATCATCAAGCCGCCGCCCAGCAGGTAGCCGATCATGACCTCGTCGCGCGACCCTGTCTGAATGAGCGCGCCAAACAGCGTCGGCCCGGCAATCCCGCCAACCGCAGTGCCCAGCGCATAGAACACCGAGATCGCGACGGCACGCACCTCGAGCGGGAAACACTCGCCGACCGTCAAATAGGCCGATGACGACGCAGCGGAGGCGAAGAAGAAAATCACGGTCCACGCCACGGTCTGCTGGGTGGCATCCAGCCAGCCATGCGCGAATGCCACGCCGACGACGGCCATCAAGATGCCGGCCAGCGCATAGGTCGCAGTGATCATCGTCCGCCGCCCGAGTGTGTCGAACAGCCGGCCCAGCAGCACCGGCCCGGCGAAATTGCCCAGGGCGAACGGCAGCATGAACCAGCCGACCTGCTGCGACGGCACGTCATAGAACCGGGTCAGCACCAATGCATAGGTGAACAGCACTGCGTTGTAGCAAAACGCCTGCGAGCCCATCAGCGCCACACCCAGTACCGTGCGGCTGCGGTAGTCCACCGCCAGCACGCGCAGGCTGGGCAGGAACCAGCCGCCCTGATGCCGGCGCAGCCGCAGCCGGCCCGGCGGCACCGGCGGCAGCGCGGCCCCGGTCTCGCGTTCGACCCTGGCCTCGATCTGGCCCACGATGTCGCTGGCCTCCTCGGGCCGGCCATGCGTCATCAGCCAGCGCGGGCTTTCCGGGATGAAGCGGCGCAGGAACAGCACGCCGATGCCGATCACGCCGCCGGTGACGAAGGCCAGCCGCCAGCCGATCTCGGGATCGATCACCAGCGGGTCGAGCACGACGACGGCGCCGAGTGCACCAAGCGCCGCCCCAAGCCAGAAGCTGCCGTTGATCACGAGGTCGGTGAAACCGCGGCGCCGCGCCGGGATCAGCTCCTGGATGGTGGCGTTCACCGCCGCATACTCGCCGCCGATGCCCATGCCGGTGATGCAGCGGAAGATGGCGAACGACCAGAAGTTCCAGGAAAATCCGGACGCGATGGTGGCGACGAGGTAGATCAGCACCGTGATGGTGAACAGCTTCTTGCGGCCGAGCTTGTCGGTGAGCCAGCCAAAGAACAGCGCGCCGACCACAGCGCCGCCAAGATAAGCGCTGGCCGTGAGGCCCAACTCCGTGCCGGTGAGCTGCAGCCGTGGGCTGGCCGAGATCGCGCCGGCAAGCGAGCCGACCAGCGTGACCTCGAGCCCATCCAGGATCCAGGTGATCCCAAGGGCGAAGATCACGAGCCAATGGAACCGGCTGAACGGCAACCGGTCGAGCCGGTTGGGCACGTCGGTCTCGAAAACGTCGGGGGCGCCGGCGAGGCCGCTGCTCTGGTCCATTTATGCGCAACGGCAAAGGCCGACCCGGGTTGCGGTCTAAATGGCGGTGATCGGCTCGGAGGGTTTACTGGGCCGAAGCGCTCGCCTCGCTGCGCGTCGCTCCCACGCGGGCCGCCAGCGCCGCCGCCATGAACTCGTCCAGCGCTCCATCCAGCACCGCGCCGGGGTTGCCCGTCTCCACCCCGGTGCGTAGGTCCTTCACCAACTGATACGGCGCCAGCACGTAGCTGCGAATTTGGTGGCCCCAACCGATGTCGGTCTTGGCGTTCTCCTGCACGGTCGCCGCAGCCTCGCGCCGTTGCAGCTCCGCCTCGTACATACGCGCCTTCAGCATGCCCATCGCGGTCGCCCGGTTGCGATGCTGGCTGCGGTCGGTCTGGCAGGCCACCACGATCCCGGTCGGGATATGGGTGATGCGAATTGCGCTCTCGGTCTTGTTCACGTGCTGCCCACCGGCCCCGCTGGCACGAAAGGTGTCGATGCGCAGGTCGCTTTCGTTGATCTCGATCTCGATGGTGTCGTCCACCACCGGATAGACCCAGACGCTCGCAAAACTCGTATGCCGCCGGGCCGCGCTGTCGAAGGGGCTGATGCGCACGAGTCGGTGCACCCCGGCCTCGGTCTTCAGCCAGCCATAGGCGTTCGGCCCCGTCACCTGCATGGTCGCCGACTTGATGCCGGCCTGCTCGCCCTCGCTCTGCTCCATGAGCTGCACCTTGTAGCCGTGCTGCTCGGCCCAGCGGGAGTACATGCGGGCCAGCATCTCGGCCCAGTCCTGCGCCTCGGTGCCGCCCGAGCCGGAGTTCACCTCCAGGAATGCGTCATTCGAGTCGGCCTCGCCGGACAGCAGGCTCTCAATCTCGCGCCGTTTTGCTTCGTCCATGAGGGCGCGGAGCGTGGCCATGCCGTCGGCGACCATGGCCTGATCGCCCTCGGCGTCCGCCATGTCGATCAAGTCGGCCGTATCCGCGGCGTCTCCCTCGAGCTTGCGCAGGCCCTCGATCGCGCTCGCCAGCCGGTTGCGCTCGCGCATGAGCGCCTGCGCCGCCGTCGCGTCGTTCCAGAGCGTCGGGTCCTCAGAAAGGGCGTTCAGCTCCTCCAGGCGGGCGGAGGCGACATCCCAGTCAAAGATGCCTCCGAAGCAGTGCGAAGGTTTGCCGGAGCTGCTGGTTGAGCGCGTCGGATTCGGTCGTCATGGCCCGTGATCTAATGTCCAGCCGCGATTAATACAGCCCACCCACGCCGCTGTCGACGCCGACCCCCGGGCCGCCGCTCGCCGTCATGCCGCTGGAGCTGTCGCCGCCGCCGATCGTGCCCTGGGTTGCGCCGGGCGTTTGGTCAGGCTTCCACGCGTCCGTTATCCGGCCGCTGCCGCTGTCCCAGGCCGCCATATGCACGCCGTCCGGCATGCGGAAGGCCAGGGAGGGCCGGCTTTTCAGGGCCACCGCCATGTAGTCGTGCCAGATCGGCGCCGAGATGGAGCCGCCCGTCTCCTTTTCGCCCAGGCTCGTATTGTCGTCGAACCCCACCCACACCGCGGTCACGAGGTCCGGAGTGAAGCCGACGAACCAGGCGTCGTTGAAATCCTGGCTCGTCCCGGTCTTACCCGCAATTGCGCGTTTCAGCCCGGCGCCGGCCGCGACGCCGCTGCCGCGCGAAACCACGCCCTGCATCATCGTGATCAACTGGAACGTGCTGGCCGGGTCGGCGATCTGCTTGCGCGCGTCGACGACGCTGGGCGGCTTGCCGGGCTCGCCGCAGCCGGAGCACTGCAGGCCGCCGGTGCGCCAGATCACCTTGCCGTCGCGATCCTGCACGGCGTCGACCATCGACGGGAACACCTCCCGCCCGCCCATCGCCAGCCCGGCGTAGGCCGCCGCCTGACGCAGCACCGTGGTCTCGACCGCGCCAAGCGCCGCGGGCAGCACGCGCGGCATGCCGTCCACGACATGGAACGCCATCGCGTTCTGCGCCACGGCCTCCATGCCGACCTTCTCGGCCAGGCGCACCGTCACGAGGTTCAGCGACCGCTCGAGCGCGATCCGCATCGGCGTCGGGCCGTTGAACGTCAGGCCGTAGTTGTTCGGCTTCCACACACCCTGCGTGCCGAGGTTCTGCACGAACGGCGCATCGAGCACGCGTTGGCTCGGCGACAGACCGCTCTCCAGCGCCGTCAGGTAGACGAACGGCTTGAACGAGCTGCCGGGCTGCCGCTGCGCCTGGGTGGCGCGGTTGAACTGGCTCCCCTCGAAGCTCCAGCCGCCCGACATCGCCAGCACGCGGCCGGTCGCCGGGTCCAGCGATACCAGCGCACCCTGCACCTGCGGGATCTGCCGCAGCATCATATGGTCGGCCTTCGCCTGGCCGCGAACGCCGGCGAACTCCGTCATCACGACATCGCCCACCTGGACCACGTCGGATATATGGCGCGGGACCGGGCCCAGTCCGTTGCTCTGCGCCGGGCGCGCCCAGGCGATGTCCGACAACGCCATCGACGAGGTGCGCGGCACGTTGCTGGCGGCACGGTCGAGCCAGCCGAGCTTCGCCTCCCCGTCCGTGCTCTCCAGCACCACCGCCAGCGTCCACTCCGGCAGCATGCCCGGCGGCTTCGGCAAGGCGGCCAGCTTGTCGCTCCAGTTGACCCGGAAGCTAGGTCCGGCGTCCAGATGCGCCACCGCGCCGCGCCAGCCGCCGCGGGCGCGGTCGTATGACAACAGGCCACGGCGCAGCGCCTGGTCGGCGGCGGTCTGCAGCGCCGGGTCGAGGCTGGTGCGTATGGAGTAGCCGCCCTGGGTGGTCGCGTCGGCGCCGAACTGGTCGATCATCTGGCGGCGCACCTCCTCGCCGAACCACTCGGCGCCGGTGATGGTCTCGGGCCGGTGGAAGGCGGCGGGCTGGATCGGCGTCGCCTTGGCCTCGCTCGCCTGGGCGGCGGTGATGGCGTGGTCGTCGGTCATGCGGTCGAGCACCCAGTCGCGCCGGGCCTTCGCAGCGTCGGGAAAGCGGAACGGGTTATAGTTGTTCGGCGCCTTCGGCAGCACGGCGAGGAACGCGGCCTCCGGCAACGTCAGCTCGTCGAGCCCCTTGTTGAAATAGGCCTGCGCCGCGGCGGCGACGCCGTAGGACTGCAGGCCGAGATAGATCTCGTTCAGATAGAGTTCGAGCACGTGCTCCTTGCTCATCGACTGGTCGATGCGCACCGCGAGGATCAGCTCCTTCACCTTGCGGGCAACCGAGACCTCGTTGCCCAGCAGCATGTTCTTCGCCACCTGCTGCGTGATCGTCGAGGCGCCGATCGGCCGCCGGCCGCGTCCGTACTGCATGAGGTCGAACCAGCCGGCGCGGGCGATCGCCATCGGGTCGACGCCGCGATGGCTCCAGAACTTCTGGTCCTCCGCCGAGAGGAAGGCCTGCTTCACCATGTCCGGGATGGCGCTGATCGGCACGAAGATGCGGCGCTCGGTGGCGAGTTCGGCCATCAGGCGGCTATCCCCGGCATAGACGCGACTCATGACCCGCGGCTGGTAGTGGCGCAGGCCGTCGAGCGTCGGCAGGTCGGCGGCGTAGCGCTCATAGGTCCGCCAGGCGAACAGGCCGCCGGCGACGCCCGCCAGGATGAACAGCGCGAACACCACGCCGAACAGCCGGCGCAACCAGCGGAAGCGCGGACGTTTCGCCACGCCGGGTGCACCGCTCCGCTGCTTGCTTGAAGCACCGCTCCGCTTCCAGGCCGCGCCCACCTTGCTCACCGCCGGCGCGCCCGGCACCGGAGTCCGGCCCCGATCCTCGTCTTGACCGCTCATTACCTGTCCTCTGTTCTAGCCGCTGACCCGCGCGCCGTGATCGGTCGCAGCCAAGAAGCCCTCTATAGCACCCTGCAGCGCCAACGCGACGCGCACGCGATGGTCGGGGCGGCGCAGCGCCGCCTCGTCCCGCAGATTGGACATGAAACCCATCTCGACCAGCACGCTCGGAATATCGGCAGCGCGCAGCACCATGAATTTCGCCCGGCGCGACGGATTGGCCAGCAGGCCGACGTCGGGCTGCAGCGCCTCGACCAGGCGGTGGGCGATACGCACCGACCCGGCCCGCGTCTCCTGCCGCACCAGGCTGCCCAGGATGTTGGCGACGGCAGGCGGCATGTCACGGAAATCGGGACCGCCAAACCGGTCGGCGCTGTTCTCTCGCTGGGCCAGGGCCGCGGTCTGCGCGTCGGACGCCGTGTCCGAAAGCGTATAGACGCTCGCGCCGCGCACCCGCGGGTCGGCCAGTGCGTCCGCATGCAGCGACATGAACAGCGCAGCGCCCCGCCGCTGGGCGATATCGACCCGGCCGTGCAGCGGTATGAAAATGTCCCGGCCGCGCGTCAGCTCGACCCGGCACCGCCCGCCGCGTTCAAGCTGCCGCTTCAGCTCCAGCGCGGCCGCGAACGCCACATGCTTCTCGTAGGTGCCGGAGACGCCGATGGCGCCAGGGTCCTTGCCGCCATGGCCGGGGTCGAGCATGACGAGCGGAAGGGGGCGCCGGCCCGGATGCTGGGGCGCGGCCCGTTGCGGGAGCGGCCGGACCTCCCTGGCCGCAGCGAGCGCCGGCGCGGTCGAGACGACACCGCCCATCGCCGCGGCGGCGAGCAGGGCGCGGCGGGACAAGGTGGCGGTTTCTACCATTCCGCGCTCCTATGGCACGGAACGGGCTGGCTGTGCAGGCTGCTGACGCGGGCTTGATAATGTGACCTTGCAGACACGATTGCGTTGCGGCATAGTTGCAACGCTCCGGCGGTGCGACGCCGGCGAGCCAACGCGGTTGCAGCCCCGAACGATCGGACACTGCCGCAATCGCCTTCGCGTCCTCGCCCACTGGCACCGTTGCCCGCGCCGCGCGACCTCGCGCGCCGGGTGTGTCCCAGCGAGCCTTTTGCCATTAGGCACCGGGCTTATGGGTCAGGGCAGATGCCCTCAACTTGGGCAGCGACGCCGGTAGCCGGCAGCGCTGACCCGCTCGCCAGGACCCTTATGCTGACTGCCGCGCTCGTCCATCACAGTTTCGGACTGAATATGCGGCAGCCGGCTCCCGGCCGCAGCGGGAACCCGACCCCTCCCCGCCCCTTCTGCCGCCGCCGCGACGTGCCCCGCACGCGCGTGCCCCCGGCACTCCGGAGACCATGCCAGAATGACGAAACGCATGCTGATCGACAGCACCCAGGCGGAAGAAATCCGCGTAGTGGTGCTGGACGGTAACCGCCTCGAAGACTTCGATGTCGAAACATCGAGCAAGCAACAACTCAAGGGCAACATCTACCTTGCCAAGGTCGTCCGCGTAGAGCCGAGCCTGCAGGCGGCGTTCGTCGAGTATGGCGGCGGGCGGCACGGCTTCCTGGCCTTTGGCGAAATCCACCCGGACTACTACCAAATACCGGTCGCCGACCGGCAACGCCTGCTGGAGATGCAGGAGGCGGAAGCGCGCGAGGACGAGGACGCCGAGGACCGCGCCGCCGCCCGCGAGGCGCGCGAGATCCAGGTGACGAACTCGGATGCGACCCTTGTCGTAGCGCCGCAGGCTGCGGCCGACATGGTCGAGATGGCGGACCAGGCCGGCTCGCCCGACGTCATGGACGCGATCACCGAGGCGTCCTACGCACTCCAGGCCGATCCAGAGGCGGCCGAAGCGGCGCTGCCGCGGCCGGACCAGGTCGCGCAGGCGGCGGCGATCAGCCAGGACATCCTGATCGCACCGCATGAGGCCGAGATGCTGTTCCCGGACGCCGCGGCGTCGCCGGAGACAGCGATCGCAGAGCGGCCGGGCTCAGAGGTGGCCGAGGCGTCAAGCTCCGAACCGATGGCAGCGCCAATCGATGCAGCGGGGGCGACGCCCGGTGCGGATCCTGTGGAAGAGTCTGGCGCCGACATGGCGCCCGAGGCTGCCGACCATGAAACCACCACGCCCGACATTTCGGCGCAGGCGGCTCCATTGCCCGACGCACCGGCCCCTGAGCTGACTGCGTTCGACGGGCCCGGGATCGACGGGGCCGCAACCGGGTCTGCCGCCGCCAATGGACGGATGGACGAGGCGGCTCCGGACCAATCCGCCGAAAACGGCTTCGAGAACGCCGACCCGGCCCCGGAGTCGATAGGCGGCGAGGTCGAGGAGCCGCGCGAGCAACGCGCGCCGCCCCGGTTCACCCGCAACTACAAAATCCAGGAGGTCATTCGCCGCCGGCAGATCCTGCTGGTCCAGGTCGTGAAGGAGGAGCGCGGCACCAAGGGCGCGGCGCTCACGACGTATGTTTCGCTCGCCGGACGCTTCTCGGTGCTGATGCCGAACTCGCCCCGTGGCGGCGGGATTTCGCGCAAGATCACCTCCGCCGCCGACCGCCGCCGGCTGAAGGAGGTCACGACCGAGCTGGACCTGCCGCGCGGCATGGGCCTGATCGTCCGCACCGCCGGGGCCAACCGGCCAAAGCCGGAGATCATCCGCGACTGCGAGTACCTGCTCAACCAATGGGACCAGATCCGCGATCTGACGATGAAGTCGGTGGCGCCGGCGCTGATCTATGAGGAGGCGAACCTCATCAAGCGCGCCATCCGCGACGTCTATTCCCGCGACGTCGACGATATCCTGGTGGATGGCGAGCAGGGCTGGCGGGCGGCGCGCGACTTCATGCGCATGCTGATGCCGACCCACGCGCGCAAGGTGCAGCTGTGGAAGGACCCGCAGCCGCTGTTCGTCAAGGCGCAGGTCGAGGCGCAGCTCGACGCCATGCTGTCGCCGACGGTGCAGCTGCGCTCCGGCGGCTATTTGGTCATCAACCAGACCGAGGCCTTGGTCGCGATCGACGTGAACTCCGGCCGCAGCACCCGGGAACGGGGCATCGAGGAGACCGCGCTCAAGACCAACATGGAGGCGGCGGAGGAGGCGGCGCGGCAGCTTCGGCTGCGCGACCTGGCCGGGCTGATCGTGATCGACTTCATCGACATGGAGAGCCGGCGCAACATCGCCTCCGTCGAGAAGCGGCTGAAGGATGCGCTGAAGATCGACCGGGCGCGTATCCAGGTCGGCTCCATCAGCCATTTCGGCCTGATGGAGATGAGCCGGCAGCGGCTGCGCCCGTCGCTTGCGGAAACCAGCCTGGTTTTGTGCACGCACTGCGGCGGCACCGGCCATGTGCGCAGCACCGAGAGCGCCGCGCTGCATGTGCTGCGCACGGTCGAGGAGGAAGGGGCGAAGCGCCGGGCGGCCGAGATCGTGGTGCACGTGGCCGGGTCGATCGCGCTATATGTGTTGAACCACAAGCGGGTGCGGCTGGCGGAGATCGAGAACCGCTACGCAATGCGGGTCGCGTTCGCCGCCGACGACACGTTGTTGCCACCAAATACGCGGATCGACCGGGTGCGGGCGCAGGCGGCGTCGGAGCTGCCGGCGCCGATCTCGCAGCTTGCCCCGCCGGAGCCGTTCGAGGACCCGGACGAGGAGGATATGGACAAGGCGGGGGAGCAGGCGGCGGACCAAGCGGAGGCGCCGCCGATCGATGCCGTGGCCGACGAAGCGGACGACGAAACGCCGCGCCCCGGCGAGACGGCGGAGGAGGAAGAGCAGCGCAGCCGCCGTCGCCGCCGCCGCCGCCGGGGTGGGCGAAGGGAGGATAGCATCGGCGGGAGTGCCGCTTCGGCCGTGGAGGCGGGACAGGATGCGACGGAG
>CAZZWN010000090.1:0-12314 GCA_964657765.1 uncultured Acetobacteraceae bacterium | reverse complement strand
TGCGACATCATGCGCAAGTATGACGTGAGCTTCTCGCTCGGCGACGGCCTGCGTCCCGGCTCCAACGCCGACGCCAACGACGCCGCACAGTTCGCCGAGCTGGAGACGTTGGGCGAGCTGACGAAGGTCGCTTGGGCCAAGGGATGCCAGGTGATGATCGAGGGTCCCGGCCACGTGCCGATGCATAAGATCAAGGTGAACATGGACAAGCAGCTGCGCGAGTGCGGCGAGGCGCCGTTCTACACGCTGGGGCCGCTCACGACCGATATCGCGCCGGGTTACGACCACATCACCTCGGCGATCGGGGCGGCGATGATCGGCTGGTTCGGCACGGCGATGCTCTGCTACGTGACGCCGAAGGAGCACCTCGGCCTGCCGAACCGCGACGACGTGAAAACGGGCGTGATCACCTACCGCATCGCCGCCCACGCTGCGGACCTGGCGAAGGGGCATCCCTCGGCCAAGCTGCGCGACGACGCCATCAGCCGCGCGCGGTTCGATTTCCGTTGGGAGGACCAGTTCAACCTGGGCCTCGATCCCGACACCGCGCGCAAGTATCACGACGAGACCTTGCCGAAGGACGCGCATAAGGTCGCGCACTTTTGCTCGATGTGCGGGCCGAAGTTCTGCTCGATGAAGATCAGCCAGGATATCCGCGCCGACGCCGAGCGCATGGCCGGCATGGAGGCGAAGAGCGCCGAGTTCATGGAGGGCGGCGCGGCGCTGTATGTGCCCGCGGCCGAATAGGGCGAACGGGCACGGTTGCAGCGCGGGCCACCCATCGCCATCCTCCTGGCGTAAGTGGGATGGGACTATGGCATGAGTGACCCGCGGGATGCGTTGGACGCGATCGGGCAGTTGCCGGATATCGAAATCGACCTCGCCGGCGCGGCCGTGCAACTGGCACGCATCGACGCGCCGGAGCTTGATTGGCAGGCGGCGGTCCGGCATTTGAGCGAGCTCGCGCGTTCGGCCGTGGAGTTGGCGAACGACCTGCCGAGCACCGATCTTTCGGCGCGGGCCGGGGCGTTGGCCGGGCTGATTACCGGGCGCAATCGCTATGCCGGGGATACCGACGACTATGGCAGCGCCGCCAATGCCAACCTGATCCAGGTGATCGAACGCCGCCGCGGGCTGCCGGTGGCGCTTGGCATATTGTGGCTGCACTGCGCCCGTTCGGCTGGTTGGGGGGCGCACGGCGTCGATTTTCCCGGCCATTTCCTCGTGGCGCTGGAGGGCCCCAACACCACCAGGCGCAACCGCGCGCCCGAGCAGCAGCAGACGGTGTTGGACGTGTTCGCCGGCGGCGTGCCGTTGGATGCCCGCGACATGCGCGCGTTATTGAAGCGCGTCGAGGGGCCCGATGCCGAACTGCGCCCCGGCGTGTTGCAGCCGATGTCGAGCCGCAGCGTGCTGCTGCGCCTGCAGAACAACATCAAGGCGCGGCGGCTGACCGCGGGAGACCTGACGGGGGCATTGTCCTGCGCCGAGAATATGCTGCGCATCGCGCCCGATACCGCCCCGCTCTGGCGCGAGGCCGCGTTGATCAATCAGCGGCTGGAACACGTCGGGGCGGCGTTGCGCTGCTATGAGCGCTTTCTGGACCTCGTGCCGCAGGGCGACGCGGCGCTCCGTACCCGCGCCGCGATCGACGAGCTGCGGTCGCGGCTGAACTAGTCCTTTTTCACCGGCTTGTTTTCTTCCACGTACTCGGCCGGTGCGCCCGGCGCGTGGTCCGCATCCTTGCTGTGCCCGCCTAGCCCGCGAGCCGCGTCGCTGCTTCCGCTCTTTGGGTTGGGGGCGCCTGTGGTGCCCGTGACTTTTTGATCTTGCGGCGTTTCAGTCATTATGGATCCTCCTGATAGCTTCTCCTGAACGCATCGACGTCGCGTCGGTTCTGTCGCGTGGTCGGCGCATTGCGTCCAGCGAAGGGGTGAGACGACCGGCCTGGCCTTTCGCGGTACCTCCTTCCATCGCGTGTGGGCGAGTGCCACATCTGCAGCATGAAGCGCCGCACCCTGCTGACCCTCTCGATTCTGGCACCGCTGCTTACTCACGCCGCTGCGGCGCAGCCCTCCGTTACGGCGCAGGACCGCGCGGATATCGCCCGCGTCGAGACCTACCTGAACGGCATACGCACCCTGCATGCGCGTTTCATGCAGGTCGCGCCGAACGGCGGCACTGCCGAGGGCCAGGCCTGGCTGCAGCGGCCCGGCCGCCTCCGCTTCGAATACGATCCGCCCAGCCCGTTCCTCCTTGTCGGCGGCAATGGGCTGCTGGTGTTCCATGACAGCAAGCTGGGGCAGACGAGCAACATACCCTTGGGCTCGACGCCGCTGGGCCTGCTGCTGCAGGACAATCTGCGGCTGTCCGGCGACATCACCGTGGCGGGAATCGCGCGGGGGCCGGGCCAGTTGCAGGTCAGCCTGTTCCGCACGAAGTCCCCGGCCGACGGCACGCTGACGCTCATTTTTGCTGATGCTCCGCTGGCTTTGCGGCAGTGGACCGTGCTCGACGCGCAGCGGCAGGAAACCCGCATTTCGCTGTCCAACGTCGAGCTGGGCGGCAGCTTCAGCCAGAAGCTGTTCGAGTTCGTCGATCCCAAGTTCTTCCAAAATAACATCAACCGAGGCTGATTTTTACTTCATCCGGGCGCAGTTACCCGCCATTATCGCGGGATGAAGCCGCTGGTTGGAATTTCCTGCTGCACCAAGTCATTCGGGCTGTATGGCACGCCGAACCACGCCGCGTCCGACACCTATGTCCGCGCCGTGGATCAGGTCATGGACGCCGTCCCGGTGCTGCTGCCCGCCAATGGCGACGCCGCCGATATCGAGACGCTGCTTGCCCGGCTGGACGGCATCATCCTGACTGGAAGCCGTTCCAACGTGCACCCCGAATTCTACGGCGGCCCGCCGCACCCCGAGGGCACCCCCGAGGACGTCAACCGGGACGCCGTGACCCTGCGCCTGATCCGTGCCGCGATCGTCGCCGGGGTGCCGGTACTGGCGATTTGCCGCGGTCTGCAGGAGTTGAACGTGGCGCTGGGCGGGACCTTGCATCAGCGCCTGCAGGACCTGCCGGGCCGCATCGATCATTCTACCCCGCTGCATGCGAACCCGCGGGTCCGCATCGCCAAGGCGCACAGCCTGAATGTGACGCCGGGCAGCTGGCTGCACGGTATCGGCAAGCTGGACAGCATCGCCGTGAACTCGCTGCACAACCAAGGCATCGATCGTTTGGCGGCCGGCTTGGTGGCCGAGGCGACGGCGCCGGACGGCACGATCGAGGCGGTGCGGCTGCCGAACTCACGCGCCCTGGCGGTCGGTGTTCAATGGCATCCGGAGTATGACTACTCCAGCGATGTGGTGTCGTATGGCATTTTCGCTGCGTTCGGCGCCGAGGTGCGGGGGCAGGCCCGTGGGACGCTGCTCGCGGCGGACTGATGCCCGTGTTGAAGCTCCGGCAGGCGGTCGCGACGGATTTGAGCTTCGTGCGCACGACGACATACGACGCCTATGCACCCTGGGAACGCATCCTGGGCGGTCCGCCGCTTCCGATGCGCGAGGACTATGCGCCGCGCATTGCCCGGCATGAGGTTTGGATCGTGGAATGCGGCAGCGAGGCGGCCGGCGTTATGGTGGTCGAGCCCGGCGACGGCTATCTCACGATCTACAGCCTGGCGGTGTCACCAGCCCATCAGTCTCAAGGGATTGGACAGTGGATGATCCAAGCGGCTGAACGGATGGGCCAGGATGCCGGCGCCTCGGAGCTACGGCTTTACGCCAGCGCGCGCATGACCCGCAATCTGGCGATCTATCGCCAGGCTGGGTTTTGCGAAGTCGGCATGCGGCCGCACCCGTTCAACGAGGGATGGGTCCTGGTCGATATGGCCAAACCGGTCCCGGATGTGGCGGGCGGCAGCTAGGCGAGCAGTACGCGCGTGATATCCTCGCCGGTTTCGGCATCGATCACCGCGACGGCTACGCCCTCCGTCGCCCAATCGCGAAGCTGCGCGACGGACACGTAACGACAACTGCGTGCATCATAAAGACGGCTTCGCGCATACCGTCTGATCAGCACCGGTTCGCGTGGAGCATCCACCGGCATCAGCCCTCGCGATGCACGAACTTGAAGAACCGGCTCGTGCTGCCGTCGGCGGTCTTGTCCTGGTGCAAGAACGCCAGCTTGCGGTCGTCGAACGTCTTGAAGAAATCATCCCATGAGATCGGGTCCAGCTTATCGTCCGGCTCGCGGAAGTCGATGCGCAACAGACCCTCGCCATCGTCGCCCTGGGTACCTTCGACGACCGTCGGCCGACCCTTGCGGGCCTCGATCCACTGCTTGATCTCCTTGTGGTCGGTCGTCGTCTTCGCCTGGCTCATGCTGCGCTCCTTTGCTTCGCCGAAAACGTTGCACGCCCCGCCAGGTTGCCCTAGGCCACCAACGCCACAATGCGCCGCAGATCCTCGACAAAGGCCGCATACTCGCGCGCCTTCGCATCCTCGTCCGGCAGGCGCAGCAAGTAGGACGGATGCACGGTGATGAACCCCATCGTGTTGCCGCCGAGGCCATCCGGCAGCGCCATCGGCTGCCCGCGCTCACGCGAGATCGTGACGACCCGGCCCAGCACCGCACGCGCCGCCGTCGCGCCCAGCATGACCGTCAGCGCCGGCTTCACCTCCGCACGCTCCCGGTCGAGCCAGAAGCGGCAGGCGTTGATTTCGCCGACGCCGGGCTTCTCGTGGATGCGCCGCTTGCCGCGCGGCACGAACTTGAAGTGCTTGACGGCATTGGTGACATAGACGATCTGCCGGTCCAGCCCGGCCTCCACCATCGCGCGGTCCAGCAACTGCCCGGCCGGCCCGACGAACGGACGCCCGGCCAGATCCTCCTGGTCGCCCGGCTGCTCGCCGATCATCATGATGCGGGCGCTGGGCGAGCCCTCGCCGAACACGACCTGCGTCGCCGGCTCCCACAGCGAGCAACGCCGGCAATCGGCCGCCTCCCGCGCCGCCTCCTGCAACGGGCTGCCGACCGGAGCCATTGCCGGAGTGACGACGCGCGCGGGACGAGGGGCTGAAAACACGGGCTGCTCCACCATTGCGTCCACCCGGCCCGATGCCGCGCGGATCAGCTCAGGAATCGCTGCAGCCTCCGGCAGGTTCCGCCAATACTTTTGCGGCATCTCCGACCGCATCGCGCCGACCTTGAGCCGTGCAGGATTGAAGATGCTGCTGTAATAGGCGCGCCAGTATGCCTCCAGGCGGTCGTCGTCCGGCACGTCGGCGGGCGACGCGCCCACGTCGAATCGCAGCGTCTCGCCGTCCCAATGTGCGCTGCGATACGGCGTCAGGATCGACCAGGACATCGTCGCGAAGCGCCGGACGAAGAACGCCGCGTTGGCCTCGACGATGTAATGGTCGGGTTCGAACCAGCTCACGTAGCGCGTGCCCTCCGGCTCTACCACCTCACGGAACCGCACGAAGGCCTGCATCTTGTGGGTGTCGCGCCGAATTGCCTGGGCCAGGCGCTGGACGCGCTGCACCTCGGGGTCGGTCGTCAGCTCCAGCAAGTGCTTCTCGCCGCAGTGGGCGCGCCAGATCAGCCGATACAGCAAGGAGAACCGCTCGGGGTCGCGCGCCTGGATTGCGGTTTCCGCCAACGACACCAAGGCGCGCGGAACGGTGAACGTGCCGGCCTGAGGTGCGGCCTCGGCTTCGGGCTCAGGCTCGGCGAACAGGTCCTCGACATTGCGGACGGACCAAACCACGTCGTCCGGCGCCACGTCCCCCAGCGCCAGCGCACGGGCGGCGGCGCGCCAGGCGCCCCAGTCGACCTCATGCGCCAGCACGACCGACCTCACGCGAACATGTCCAGCTGCGCTGCCTTCGGCACCAGGCGCTGTGCCAGCCGCGCACTGTCCAGCAGGCCGCCGGGCTGATGGTCGGCGGCGACGACGAACGGCGCGACCTTGGCCATCGGCATGCGCAGCCGCGCAAGGTCGTCCATGCGCAGACGCTGGTGCCGCCGCGCCTGGATCAGCTTGTCGACCGACTTCACGCCCATGCCCGGCACCCGCAACAGCTGCTCGCGCGTCGCGGCGTTCACGTCCACCGGGAACTGCTCGCGGTGCTGCAGCGCCCAAGCGAGCTTCGGGTCCATCGATAGATCCATGTTGCCCGCGGCGTCCATGGCCAGCTCGTCCGCCTTGAAATCGTAGAACCGCATCAGCCAGTCGGCCTGATACAGCCGGTGCTCGCGCAGCAGCGGAGCCTTGCGCGGCGGCAAGATGGCGCTCGCGTCGGGGATGGGGCTGAATGCCGAGAAATACACCCGCCGCAGCCCGTAATTGCCATACAGGTTGGTGCTCAGCGCGAGGATCTTGCGGTCCGAGCTGTCGTCGGCGCCGATGATCATCTGCGTGCTCTGCCCGGCCGGCGCAAAACGCGGCGACCTTTTCTCCGCCTTCGCCTCGTCGATGCGCAGCCGCATGCGGCCCATGCTGCGCCGGATGCCCGGCATGTCCTTCTCGGGGGCGAGCTTCGCCAGCCCCTCCTCGGTCGGCATCTCGACGTTGATGCTCAGCCGGTCGGCATACAGCCCGGCCTCCAGCAGCAGCTCCGGCGAGGCGTCGGGAATGGTCTTGAGATGGATATAGCCGCGGAAACCATGGTCCAGCCGCAGCGTCTTCGCGACCCGGACCACCTGCTCCATCGTGTAATCCGGACTGCGGATGATGCCCGAGCTGAGGAACAGCCCCTCGATGCAGTTGCGGCGGTAGAAGCCGAGCGTCAACGTCACGACTTCCTCGACCGTGAACCGCGCCCGCTGCACGTTCGAGGACCGCCGGTTGATGCAATACAGACAGTCGTACACGCAGCTATTGGTCAGCAGGATCTTCAGCAGCGAGATGCAGCGGCCGTCCGGAGCGTAGGCGTGGCAAATGCCCATGCCCTCGGTCGAACCGACGCCGGTCTTCTCACCCAGCGAGCTGCGCGTGGCGGTGCCGCTCGACGCGCACGACGCATCGTATTTAGCAGCGTCGGCGAGGATTTCGAGCTTCTTCAGCAGGTCCATGGAACGTTTGTTCTCCAGCTCCGAAATAAGTCGCCGGCCCGATTGTTCAACCCGAATCGGCCGGCCTAAGCTGCGGCATGACCGCGGATCCCTATGCCTACACGGCCATCAGCGCCGCAAGTTCCCCGTGCTTCTCCTGCGACGGCCGGACCCTGTTTCATCTTCGGGGCGCCGGGCTGCCGCAAGTGTGGGCCTTGGACCTCGACAGCGGCGAGGCGCAACAACTCACGTTCCACGACGAGAAGGTGGCCCTGCTGCGCCGCGCACCCGGCGACGACCGGCTGATCTATGGCATCGACGCCGGCGGCGACGAGCGCCAGCAGCTTTGGCTGTGGCAGGACGGGCATTCGCGCCCGCTGACCGACGCGCCCGGCGTCATCCACGGTTTCGGCGCCTGGTCGCCGGACGGCGGCCGCATCAGCCTGACCGCGAACGACCGCGACGAGGCCCATTTCGACGTCCTTGTCATGGACGCTGCCACGGGCGAACGCATCCGGCTGGTCCCAGGCACGCATGAGGCCACGGCGGCGGCCTGGCATCCGTCGGGCGACCGGATGATCGTCATTCTCGACAGGAATCGCGGTGACCAGCGGCCCATGGTCCTGCATGTGGATGGCGGGGTGCACACGATCCCGCGCGCGACGCCCGCCCGCTTCGCCAGCCTGCGCTGGACGCCCGACGGCGCGGCCCTCATGGGCCTGACGGACGCCGGGCGCGACCACATGGCGCTGTGCCGCATCGATCCCGCGAGCGGCGACGCCACTCCGATGTTCGCGCCGGCGGGCCGCGATGTGGAGGCCTGGGCGCTCGCACCCGGCAGCGGCCTGCTCGCCACGATCGAGAACGACCGCGGCTATGCCCTGTTGCGGGTCGGACCCGTGGATGGCGAGCGCCCCATAATGGAGTGCCTGCCGCGAGGCGTCGTCGCCGATCCCGCATGGTCGCCCGATGGCCTCGCTTTGGCCGTCGCCGCTACGTCGCCAACCGAACCGCCGGGCCTGTGGCTTTGGCAGGATAGCACAGCGCGCCCGTTATGGCGGCCCGATTGCGCGCTGCCCACGCAAGGCTTCGAGTTGGTCGAGTGGGAGAGCATCGATGGCCGCCGTATCCCCGGCTGGCTCGCCCTGCCGCCCGGCCCACCGCCCGCGGCCGGGCATCCAGCCGTCGTCTGGGTCCACGGCGGACCGGCGGCGCAGGCGCGCGCCGTATTCCGCCCCGACATGCAGGCGCTGCTGGCCCAGGGCTACGCCGTGCTGACGCCGAACGTGCGCGGCAGCACCGGCTACGGCCGTGACGCGATGGAGAGCGACGACCGTGCGAACCGCCTAGATTCCGTGCACGACCTCGCGTCCGGCGGACGTTGGCTCGCCGCGCACCCGAGCATCGACCGGACGCGCATCGCCGTCATGGGCCAGTCCTATGGCGGCTACATGGTGCTCGCCGCCATCACCGAGCATCCTGAACTTTGGCGCGCCGCCATCGACCTCTACGGCATCGCCGACTTCGCGACCTTTCTTGCCAGCACCAGCCCATGGCGCCGCGCGCATCGTGCGGACGAGTATGGCGACCCGGTACGCCACCGCGCCTTGTTCGACCGCATCTCGCCGCTTCGCCACGTGGACCGTATTCGCGCGCCGCTCCTGGTGCTGCACGGGCTGCGCGACCCGCGCGTGGCAATCGGCGAGAGCGAGCAGGTCGTGGCCGCACTGCAGGCCCGTGGCAAGCCGGTGCAATACGAGGTGTTCGACTATGCCGGGCACGGGTTCATCAGGCCCGATGATCGGCGCCGGGTCTACGCGGCCGTGGCGGCGCACCTGGCACGCTACTTGGGCGCGCTACTTACAGCCTAACCGCCCATTGCCTGACGCATGAACAGCCGCTTCAGCCGTGGCATCCGGTGCACTCCCGCAATGCCGATGTCCCGGGCCGCGCGCAGCAACGGGTTGTCCGTGCTGAACAGCCGGTCCAGCACGTCCGTCGCCGCCAGCATCAACAAATTGTCCGGCCGCCGTCGCCGCTGGTATTGCGCCAGCAGCGCCGCCGCGCCCGGGTCCGCCCCCGCCTGGACCGCCGCGATCACCAATTCCGACAGCGCGATCACGTCGCGGAACCCGAGGTTCAGGCCCTGGCCAGCGATCGGATGGATGCCGTGCGCCGCGTCGCCCACCAGCGCCAGGCGGGTGTCGACATAGCGCTGCGCGTGCATGGCCGACAGCGGGTAGATCCACCGCCGCCCGATCGGCCGCACGGCGCCCAGATGATCGCCCAACCGCCGCGCAACCTCACGGCCAAAGGCAGCGTCGTCCAGCGCGATGACCCGGTCCGCCGCTACGGTGCGCTCGGTCCAGACGATCGCCGATACGTTCGGGGCGCCCTCGGTTGGACCCATCGGCAGTTGCGCAAACGGGCCGCCGGGCAGGAAATGCTCCAGCGCGGTGTTATGGTGCGGGCGCTCGTGCGCGATCGCGGAGACGATGCCGCGCTGGTTATACGGCATGCGGGTCACGGCGATGCCGGCCTGCTCGCGCAGCGGGGAGCCGCGCCCCTCGGCCGCGACGACCAGGCGGCAGGCGATGCTTGGGCCGCCGGAGACCTGCACCACGGCGCCATCGGCACGGCGCTGCACCGTCGCCTCCGCCGGGGCATAGACCGCGAGGCCCGGCGCGTCGTGCATGTGCGCGTTCAGCGCGACCCGCAGCGCCCGCGCCTCCACCATCCATCCGAACGGCTCGTTGCCGACATCCTGATGGTCGAAATGCAGGAACAGGCTGGACGCCTGCCGCCCGACGCGGCCATCGGACACGCGGATATCGAGGATCGGCGACGGCGTCTGCGGCAGCGCGTCCCAAATTCCCGCCGCCTCCAGCAGCCGCCGCGACCCGGCCGCCACAGCGTAGGCGCGGCCATCGAAATCGGGGTGCTCCATGGGCGGCAGCGCAGCCCGGTCGACGACCGCCGCCCGCACGCCCTCCGCGGCGAGCCGGCAGGCCAGCGTCCCGCCGACCGGCCCGGCGCCTACTACGCAAACATCCACGGCCAAATCAGCCATCGGCTCGGTTCCTCAAAGCGGGAGAAAATGACCTGCCTAAAGTTTAGGCAGCGGCTCGTTGCGCCGATGTTACAGCCCAGGGCAGGCGTTGCACACGCCGCGGGCATATCGCGCGATCGTTCGGCTGCTGCACCGGCGATACCGAACGGCACGGTTCTTGAGTGTAGCCCTGCAACGTTGCCTGCCAAATGTGGCGCGAGGCGCGGGATTGGAAAGGGGATGGTTCGATGAAGCTGATCGTAGCAGTCATCAAGCCCTTTAAACTCGACGATGTCAGGGAGGCTTTGACGCCGTTAGGCGTGCAGGGGCTGACGGTATCGGAGGTGAAGGGTTTCGGCCGGCAAAAGGGACAGACGGAAATCTATCGTGGGGCCGAGTACCATGTGAATTTCCTGCCCAAGGTCAAGGTCGAGATCGCGGTCGCCGACGACCTCGCCGAGCAGGTGGTCGAGGCCATCATGAAGTCGGCGCACACCGGCAAGATCGGCGACGGCAAGATTTTCGTGATGGACGTCGAACGCGCGGTGCGGATCAGGACCGGCGAGACCAACGAGGAAGCGCTATGAGGATGACTACCCGACTGCTGGCCCCGATACCGTTCTTGTTTGCAGCACTGCCGGTCTGGGCCCAGAATGCAGCGACGGCGGTGGAACAGCCTGCTACCGCAGTCGCTGCCGCGGCAGCCGAGGCCAAGGTCGACACGGGCGACACCGCCTGGATGCTGACCAGCACGGCACTCGTGCTGATGATGACGGTACCGGGCTTGGCGCTGTTCTATGCCGGAATGGTGCGCAAGAAGAACGTGCTCGCCACGTTGATGCAGTCATTCAGTATCTGCGCCCTCGTGACCGTGATCTGGATGGTCGCTGGCTACAGCCTCGCCTTCACCAACGGCAATCCCTACATCGGCGACTTCTCACGCCTGTTCCTGAACGGCATCGCGGCGAACTGGGACAAGCCGTTCACCCTCGGCGCCGGCACCGACAATGCGACGGTGAACACCATCCCAGAGACCGTCTACCTGATGTTCCAGATGACGTTCGCGATCATCACCCCGGCGTTGATCGCCGGCGCGTTCGCCGACCGGATGAAGTTCTCGGCGCTCATGCTGTTCATGGCGCTGTGGTCGCTGCTGGTCTACTCGCCGGTCGCGCATTGGGTCTGGAGTCCGATCGGTTGGATCAACGCGCTCGGCGTGGCGGATTTCGCCGGCGGCACGGTCGTGCACATCAACGCGGGCGTTGCCGGTTTGATCTGCGCGCTCGTGCTTGGCAAGCGGGTCGGCTACGGCCATGACAACATGAGCCCCTACAACCTCGCTTATGCCGTCATCGGTGCATCGCTGCTTTGGGTCGGCTGGTTCGGCTTCAACGCCGGGTCGGCCCTCGGTGCGGGCGGGCGGGCTGGCATGGCGATGCTGGCGACGCAGATCGCGACCGGGGCGGCGGCGCTGGGCTGGGTCGCGGCGGAGTGGGTCGCGAAGGGCAAGCCGAGCGTGCTCGGCGTCATCTCGGGCGCGGTGGCGGGCTTGGTCGCCATCACGCCGGCGTCCGGCTTCGTGCTGCCAGGACCGGCACTGATCATCGGCGTCGTCGCCGGCGTCGGCTGCTTCTGGTCGGCAACCGGGCTGAAGCATCTGCTGGGATACGACGACAGCCTGGACGCGTTCGGCGTGCACGGCATCGGCGGCATCATCGGCGCATTGCTGACGGGAGTGTTCGCCTACGGCCCGCTTTCGGCCACGACCGACCATGCCGAGGGCGTGTATATCGGCGGCACGCCGCTGCTGATCGCACAGTGCTACGCGGTGGCGGCGACGGTGGCCTATAGCGCGATCGCGACGTTCATCCTGCTGAAGGTCGTCGACGTCATCGTCGGCCTGCGCGTCTCCGAGGATCAGGAGCGCGAGGGCCTGGATGTCGTGCTGCACGGCGAGCAGCTCGGGTAGCTCCTTCAAGGGGGAACCCCTGGGACGACACACCGGGGCCGCTAAATTATTGCGGCCCCGTTTTCCGATTTGTTCCGTGCCTTGGTTGCACTAGGCTCCGGTATCCCTTCAAGGAAACCGGACAACACCATGGCAACACTCGCCCAGGACCGCCGATTTGCCTCTCAGGAGGTCCGCGATGTGGTCCTGGCGCGCCTGGGCCAGCTCGGAGGCATTGCCCTTGCACTCGGGGCACTG
>CAZZWN010000089.1:4301-12376 GCA_964657765.1 uncultured Acetobacteraceae bacterium | reverse complement strand
CCAGCCGCCCGAGCCACGCCCGCAGCAGCGGCGTCGCCTTGAACGAGCGCGGGAATACCCGGCCGCTGCTGCCCACGAACGTCTCGTGTCCCAATCCCGCGCACCAAGCCCGCAAGGCATCGGGCGGAAACGCCTTGATCGCCGGTTCCAGCGCGGCCCTGGCCGGACCGTATCGGTCCAGAAAGCGGTCCAACGGCTCCGAATGGGTGAGGTTCAGCCCGCCGCGCCCCGCCAACTGGAACTTGCGCCCCACGGACGGCATTCGGTCGTAAACCGCGACCGCCCGGCCCGCCTGCGCCAGATGCTCCGCCGCCATCAGACCCGCCGGGCCAGCCCCGATGACTGCAACCGGCTCCAAGCCTCCAGCGGTCAATCCTTGAACAATTCCGCCGGCGAAGGCGCCTCCCGCGAGTAGCCCGCGGCGCAGTAGCCGCCGCCCTGATAGCGCTCGCTCACCTCGCTGCCGCTGGTCTTGCCGGCGAGCTGACCCGCGAACCCGTCCGCGCTGTCGCTTGGCGCCCAGCCGACGCGCGCCCTCTGGTCGTGCCGCCACCAGGTCATGCGCGCATTGGCCGACACGCCCCAAACCACCGAATGCCCAACCGGCCCGGCCAATACGCACCGCTCCATCAGCCGCGACAAATCGGCGTAGGACAGCCAGGTCGCCAGCATGCGGTCGTCGCGCGGCTCCGGGAAGCTCGATCCGATGCGGATGTTGACGTTCTCCACGCCGTGCTTGTCCCAATACAGCCGGCCCATCAGCTCGCCATACGCCTTCGAAAGCCCATAGAAGCTGTCCGGCCGGAAGTCGCAATCCGCGTCCAGCACGGTGCCGCGCTCGTGGAAGCCGATGCTATGGTTGCTGCTGGCGAACACGACGCGGGCGCGCTCCCGCCTTGCCGCCTCGTAGACATGGTACAGCCCGCGGATATTCGGGCCGATCACCTCCTCGAACGGCCGGTCGACCGAGATGCCGCCCAAATGCAGGATCGCGCCGCAGCCCTCGGCCAGGCGCAGCATCGCGACTCCGTCCTCCAAATCCGCAGCCGTGAAGCGCGCACCCGGCGGCAACGCGTCCGGAAACGGCGCGATATCCGTCAGGCGCAGCCTCCAGCCGAGGCCGGCAAGATGCTTGGCCAAGATGCGGCCGAGCGCACCGCTCGCGCCGGTCAACAGCACGGGCTTATTGCTCAAATTTTGCTGGTCGCTCATTTCTTGGCGTTCATCCCGAGCGTTATTCGACTACGTGCGCGTGCACTGTTTCGCAGGCTTGCCCTCGGGTCAACCTCGCGGCAGGCTCGCATCATGCAGACACTGACCCAAGCCGCCGCTGCCCTCGCCGCCGGACGCACCACAGCGCGCGCGCTGACGGACGCGTGCCTCGCCCGCATCGCGGACCCGGCGGGCGAAGGCGCGCGCACCTTCATCGCCGTCTATGCCGAACAGGCGCGGACCAGCGCCGACGCGATGGACAGTTTGCGCCGCGCCGGGCGCGTGCCGGGCCCGTATGCAGGCATTCCCATCAGCATCAAGGACCTGTTCGACGTGGCCGGGGAGATAACCGCGGCCGGCAGCACGATCCTGGCCGCAGCCACGCCCGCCAGCACCCACGCCGCCGTCGTCTCCCGCATGCTGGCGCAGGGCTTCGTGCCGGTGGGCCGCACCAACATGACCGAGTTCGCCTTCTCCGGCCTCGGCCTCAACCCGCATCACGGCACCCCGCGCAGCCCGTGGAAACGCGACCGCGACGGCCAGGGCAGCACTGTTCCGGGCGGCCATATCCCGGGCGGCAGCAGCTCCGGTGCCGCGGTCTCGGTCGCGGACGGCATGGCGCTTGCGGCGCTCGGCACCGACACCGGCGGGTCCTGCCGCATCCCGGCCGCGTTCTGCGGCGTGGTCGGTTACAAGCCCACCGCCAGGCGCGTGCCGCTCGCCGGCGTGCTGCCGCTGGCGCCCTCGCTCGACAGCGTCGGGCCGCTCGCGCCGAGCGTGCAGTGCTGCGCCATCGTCGATGCCGTATTGGCCGGACAGACGCCGCGCATGCTTGAAGCGATGCCGTTGCGCGGCCTGCGCCTGGCGGTGCCGGGCAACATGGTAATGGACGGCGTGGATCCCTTGGTGGCCGAGGCGTTCGGCCGGGTGCTCAACCGCCTGGCCACCCTCGGCGTGCGCGTCACCCACTTGCCGATGCCGCAACTCGACCAGATCGCGGCGGCGAACGCCCAGGGCGGGCTCGCGCCGGTGGAGGCCTATGCTTGGCACAGCAAGCTGCTCGCCAAGCAGGCGGACGGCTATGACCCGCGGGTGCGCAGCCGCATCGAGCGCGGCGCGGCGATGACCGGGTCCGAACTGCTCGCGCTGCAGGCGGCCCGCATCGAGATCCGCGCCAGCATGGACGCCGCCACCGCTCCCTACGACGCGGTCGCGATGCCGACCACGCCCATCCTGCCGCCCCGGATCGACGCAGTCGGCGACGACGCCGACTACACGCGCATCAACAGCCTCGTGCTCCGCAACCCATCCCTCGCCAATTTCCTCGACCGCTGCAGCATCAGCCTCCCGGCACAACGGCCCGGCGAAGCGCCGGTCGGGTTCATGCTGATGGGCGAGACCGGCGGCGACGACCGTCTGCTCGCCATCGCCGCTGCGGTCGAAGCGACCATCAAGGAATAATGCCGTGCACCGCATCCTGCTGCGAACCGTCTTGCTGCTGCTCGTGGCACTGCCTGCCCGGGCGCAGACGGTGCTGGACGCCATCCTCGCCCGTGGCGTCGTCCGCGTCGGCCTGACCGGGGACTACCGGCCGTTCTCGATCAAGGATGCGGCGGGCAAGTTCGAAGGCTTTGACGTCGATATGGCGGAGAGCCTGGCCAAGGGGCTCGGAGTGAAGCTTGAAATCGTCCCGACCGCCTGGCCCACGCTGATGACCGACCTGCAGGCCCAAAAATACGACATCGGCATGGGCGGCATCTCGGTGACGCTGGACCGGGCGAAGACCGCCTACTTTTCTGCGCCGGTGATGCGTTCCGGCAAGACCCCGATCGCACGATGCGCCGACCAGGCCCGGTTTACCTCGCTCGCCGAAATCGATCAGCCCGGCGTCCGCGTCATCACCAACCCCGGCGGCACCAACGAGCGCTTCGCCCGGGCCAACATCAAGCATGCAGAAATTACCGTGTTCGCCGACAATGCCACCATCTTCGACGAACTAGTGACCAGTCACGCCGACGTCATGATGACCGATGCGATCGAGACCCGGCTCCAGCAGCGGCTCCATCCCGAGCTATGCGCCGTCCATCCGGATCATCCGTTCAACTTCTCCGAACTGGCCTACATGCTGCCGCGCGACCCAGCGCTGAAAGCCTGGGTCGACCAATGGCTGCATATCCAATCCGAAACCGGCGAGCAGCAGCTTCTACTTGCAAAGTGGCTGGATTGAAAGGTCATGCCCGGCAACGGGCCGGGCACGAGACCGCGTACTAAGCGAACTTTACCTTCTCGTTGCCGCCGGGATGCGGCGGCTCGCCGGTCAAAACGGCCTTCACATAGCCATACGCATGCACCATCTTGCTGTTCGGCGCGTCCCAGTACTCGGCCATGTCGACATCGACCTTCAACAATGCGATGTCCGGATCGTCCTTGCCCTTCGGGAACCACGTCCGCATCGCCTCGCTCCAATGCGTCTCGATCGACGCCTTGTCGCGCACCAGCCGCGCCTTGCCGGACAGGCTGACATAGTCCTGCTTGCTGGGATCGGCATAGGTCACGCCAACCCGCTGATCCTGCTGCACCTCGTCGACCTTATGGCTGCTGGCGCGGGTGAAGAACCACAGCACGCCGTCGAAGTCGCTCTGCGCCGCAACCATCGGGCGGGCGCGCAGGTTGTCGTCGTCCTCGGTGGTGAGCATGGCGAAGCTGATGCTCTTCATCATCGCCCACATCTTCTGCGTGGCTTCGGTATGGCTCGTCTCGGTCATCGCTGTCCCCCGTTATGCAATCACCCCTATCAACCGATCAGGGCCGGGTCGGGTTGCACGGGACCCGCAATCACCGTGCGGCATTTCCGGCTTCGCTCAGCGGGTCGACGACGAGGGGCCGAGCGACGGATTGGCCGGATAGGCTGTCGGTGACCCGGATCATCCAGTGGCCGGGCATCGCCGACGATGGCAGCAGGACCGTCCACTCGGCGCCGTTTGCGGCCACCCGCAACACGCCCGAGAGCGCCCGGGCCACCGCGCCATCCGGCTGCAGCAGCTCGATCCGCATGGCGTGCACATCGGCGGAGGTGGGGCCATCGAGGCCGACGCCCCAACTCACCCGCGCGCCGGCCCGGGCGTGGTCCGGGCCCGAAAGCGTCGGCGCCGGCAGCAGCGCGGCCGATACGGCCAGGATCGTAGGCTCGATCGGGTCCAGCTTGACCTCGATCCGATCCAGCCACCGCGGCGGCCCTGATTGCCGCATGTCGGAGACAAAATCAGGCGCCGCAAGCTGCACCCCCACGACGCCCGGCGCGCCCCATGGCGTCATGGACTGCAGCGCGACGATCATGACCTGTCCGTTCTGAAACACATGCACATCGACGTTGGCCGCGCGTTGGCCATCGGGGCCGATCAACCGCACGCGCGGCACGACGCCGGCTTTGGCCAGCACTCCCGCCAGCGCCTCAAGTCCGGCGGCGCTCGACGGTTCGGCGTCCGGGCGCACGACCTGCGGCATCAGCGCCACCGCAGCCAAGGGCGAAGCGGGCCGCCGCCGGCTGTGCTGGTCGAAGACGCCCGGCTCGGTATCGGCCAGCACGGTGCCGCCGCGGGCAGCAAATCGCGCGATCTCCGCAACCTCGGCGTCCGAAAGTGCGATGGCATGCGGCAGCATCAGCACGCGCAGCGCCGTATCCCGCAGCGCGCCATCCTCGACCAGGCCGGACGACAGCCAGCGTGGCGGCACCCCGAGCTCCCCCAGGCGCCCCGCCATCTGCCGCCGGGCGGCGCGCCAGGCGTTGTCGTCCAGCTCGCGCTCGGCATCGCGGTCGGACCACGCCGTGCCGCGCGGGCGCTGATCGAGCAGCCAGCGTGTGCGAAAGCTCGCCTGCGAATATAGGATCGCGACGACGCCCGGTGCGGGCCGGCTGGCGATGATCGCCGGGGCAACGACGCGGAGGCTCGCGGTGAGCGACGCCAGCGCCAGCCCGCGCGGGCCGGGCTCGCCGGCTGGCGTCACGGTGTCGTCCTGCTCGTCCCAGACGATCATGCCGCGCCCGCCGCGCAACAGATCCCGCCAGGCGGCATGGGTCGCGCGCGGCCCGGTCTCGAAAATCGTATGCAGCGGGATCAGCGCTGGGTTCAGGCCGTGCGCGAGCTCCAGCGAGTTGCCGCTGTCATAGATCTCCATCACGTCCACTGCCCCGGCGAGGCGGCCGTAGTCGTAGCCGCCCCAGCCCGGCACCTGCGCGCCCTCGATCGCGGCCAATGCGTCCGGGTCGGCCCGGTGCACCGCGTCGGTCCCGGCGCGAACGGCGCCGGCGAATGCCACGTCCATCCAGGCCTTGAAGTCCGCCCACGCCGAGAAGTTGTCGTCCGTACGCCGCATGGCCTCGTCGGTAAGCTCCGGCACGACCTCGTCCCAGCCGCCGAAATGGCTGCCCCATTGCCGGTTCAGGGCGTCGAGATCGGCATACTGGCCACGCAGCCAGGCCCGCATCGCCGCGAGCGAAGCCGGTGCCAGATCAAAATCCCAGTTGGCGGACAGGTCGGCAATCCCGGTCTCATCGCCGAGGTTGTAGAACAGCGGGCGGTCCGGTGCCTGGCTGCGGACCACGCCGTCCAGCCGCGCCCCGACGGCCGCACGCCAGCCTGTGTCCGACAGGCCGGGCTCGCGCACGAACACGTTGCGGTCCTCCGGGGCCTGCTGCCGGCGCGCGCGGGCCGCGTCGAACAGCCACGAGACCGACTTCCCCGGCGTGGCCCGGTGATAGGGCGCATACAGGTCGGTCGCGATGTTCTCGACATACCACGGCAGCCCCGCCTCACGCCGTGCTGCGGCGGCAGCCGGGTCGATCTCCCCGCCGGTTCCGCGCAGCTTCGTGCCGGTGAACCCCAGGCGGGCCAGCTCAGCCATTCCGGCAGCATCATGGTCCTGCCACATAATGAGCTGGTAGTCGTCCCAACGGTGGGGTTGCGCCAGCACGGGCGACACTGGCGCGACGCCGGCGGCGAGGCAAAGCGTCAGGGCCGCCAAGCGGGCGATCACCGTCCGATCAGTTGCTGCTTTACCGTGCCGAGCAGGCCGCGCAGGCCTTCCTTCATCCCTTGGAACGCGGTGCTGCTCCGATGGCGCCAGACGCCGTCCGAAGTGACCTCCCGATCCGAAGGGGCGACGACGTTGTCCTGCAGCGACGGCGCGCCCGTGGTCCAATCCAGCAGCAGCGTGGCCGGCCGGCCGGTCTCGTTCAGCAGCCGGTTCCGCCGCATGATGACGCTGGTGCCGCCATTCGCCAGCACCGCCGCCTGCCGCGCCTCGTTATCCGGCGAGAGCTCCAGCACGTTGTCCTCCAGCAGCAGGCTGCCGCCCGCGGCGGTGACGGCGAGCCGGGACGTGGCAATCTGGTTGCCGCGCAGTTCGGTCTCGAGCGCCGCCGAGCCGACCTGGCTGCCCTTTACCCCAGTGAACACCGACCGCTCCACTTTGAGCAGCGCCACCTCGCCCACCGACAGCGCCACCGAGGGCGTCGTGCCGCCGACCCCGCCGCCCTCGAACCGGCACTCCACGACCTGGATTTCACCGGGCCCCCCGACACCGGAGAGCACGCCGACCTCGTTGTTCACGAACTGCACCCGTTCGAGCCGCAGCGACTGTCCCTCGAGCCGGATGCCGGCGCCGTTGCCGTCCGGCACCCGCGCGCGCGCCAACGTCAGGTCGCGGACAGTGGCGTCGTTGCCGCGGATGACCAGGATCGCCTTTGCCCCGCAGGTCGTGTCGGACAGCACGACGCCCGGCGCACGGCCGGCGACGGTGACGGCGTCGGTGACCCAGGTGGCGCAATCATAGTAGGTGCCGGGCTCGATGAGCACGACGTCGCCGGCCTGGGCCTCGGCGATGGCCTGGGACGGCCGGTCGAACTCCTGGCCCGGTCCGGCCCTCAGGGTCCGCGCCTCCGCTGGCATCGCGGCCAGGGTGGCGACAGCCAACAGCGCCGCGCGCATCGCGGTTCAGCGCGCCGCCGTCACGGCCCCATCGCCCCGCAGCTCCTTGGCCCGCCCGGACACATGATTGCCGCGCAATACGGCTTCGGTCGCAGTGAAGTTGGACACGAACACCGTGTCGTAGCTGCCGGCATTGCGGAACGTGTTGTTCTCGATCAGGATTTCCCGGGTTGGCTGCGTCACGCCCTCGGCGCCGATCTCGATGGCCGTGCTGCGGTTCTCCGCCATCGGCCCCTTCTCCATGGTGTTGTCCTTCACCACGACCGAGCCGCCGTTGGGAATGTCGATCAAGTAGCTCGCCGTGCCCTCGGGGCCGTCGATGATCGTGTTGCCGATGATCTCGGTCCGCTCGGCGCGGGACTTGATGCTGTGGCCCTGCCGCGTGTCGCTGAATTGCGACCGCTCGACCCGCAGCAGCTTCGAGTTGCCGACGTAGATGCCATGGGCGCAGAACTTCTCACAGGTGCCGTTATGCTCGAACACGCTGTCGCGCACGATGACGGTCGATCCCTCGAGGCCGGTCAGGATGCCGTTCTGATTGTTGATGAACCGCACGCGCTCGACCAGCAGCGTCTCGCCCTCGCCGCGTATGCCGGCGCCGTTCGCGTCTGGAACGCGGGCGCGCGTGAGGGTCAGGTTGCGTATCGTGATGTCGGTGCCGGCGGTGATGAACAGCGCCTTGCCGTTGCAGGCCTTGTCGGTGATGACGACCTTGTCGGCGTCGCCGACCCCCTCGACCACCAGCTTGTTCGCCTGCCATACCGCGCAGTCGAAATACTCGCCCGGGTATATGTCGACCACGTCGCCGTCGCGGGCTGCGGCCGCGGCGAGCGACGGCAGAAAGAAGTAGCTACCACCTCGAACGCGCACGAATCG
>CAZZWN010000089.1:0-4291 GCA_964657765.1 uncultured Acetobacteraceae bacterium | reverse complement strand
CGACGGCAGCTTATAGGCTTTGCCGTCGCCGACCTCGAGCGTGCGCGCATTGGCGCCCGGAGCAAAGGCGAGGAAGGCGGCCAACCCCAGTAGGGCAGGCAGGCGCGTGCATGTTGCCGGCATCGTCGTGCTCCGTATGTGCGCAAGCATCCTAACGTAATATTTGCGCACTCACAACGATTTACGCCTTAACGCGCGTACTCCGGACCAGGGTGCAGCCATCGATGCGCCATTGCCCGGCGGTGTCGCGCTGCATCGAATACAGCGCCAGCTCGGCCTCCCCGTTTGGACCAACCA
Organism: uncultured Acetobacteraceae bacterium; assembly: GCA_964657765.1. Classification (GTDB taxonomy): domain Bacteria; phylum Pseudomonadota; class Alphaproteobacteria; order Acetobacterales; family Acetobacteraceae; genus CAHJXG01. The sequence goes on along the minus strand of CAZZWN010000089.1, from coordinate 3,994 downwards.
GCTCGACCTGTTGCACGATCGTTCCCTCGCCCACCAGCAGCTCGGCGAAATCCACGGAGCGCGGGCGGTAAACGGCAGGATAGGCGCGGCGCACCATGGCCAGGAACCGGCCCGCATCGCCGAATTGCCCCTGGATATGCGGGGAGGCGAATGCGTAGGCGGCGTCCCCGTCGTCGCGCTCGAACGCCTTGAGTTGCCGGGTGATCACGCTGCGTATCGCCGCTTCGTCGTCGGCAGTGACGGCGGGTTGCGACCACGCCGGCCCGGTCAGCAGCAACATCAGCAAGATGAGCAGGCTACGGCGCATTGCATCAGTCCCCATCGGCGCTGCTCGGTGCAAGCTGCAGCCCGGCCAGCCCCGGATGCGGGCGCTCGGTCACCAACGACCCGGCCATCGCCCGGCTATATGCGCGCAGGATCGAGGCCGGCGCGAGTTCCTCGGGCGTGAAGAACAGTCCGAGCCGCCGTGCCAGGCTGCCGAGGCTGGTCCGGCTGGACAGGATGGCCGCCGGAAGCGCCAGCACCAATCCGAACAGCAGTGGCGCACACCATGCCAACAGCGCAGTATCGACCTGGAGCAACACCAAGAACCAGGCAACGCCCGCGAACAGCGCCCCGCGCAGACGCAGCCAGCCCTCGATCCAAGACACGCCACGGTCGTCGCGCGGCTGCGCATCCCAGCGCACCGTCTGACCGAGCAGCAGCGCCATGACATATTGGGTATAGAACATGATCAGCAACGCCGAGATCACCAGCGCGGCCAGCTGCTCCAACGCGGCGCTGGCGAGCAGAGGCAGGCGGCCGCCGAAGGACCGCGCCATCCGCGGATCGAGCAAGGCGACGCCCACGCTCAGCAGCTTGCCGCCATAGAGCAGCCCGAGCACCAGGGCAGCGAGCGCCGTATGGGCCGCGCCGCCGCCCAGCAGCACCGCCGGCACGAAGCCGCCGCCCAGCACCGCATCGAGCGTCGCGAGCCCAAGGAACAGCACCGCCAACGGACCCGACACATAATGCAGCACGCCGTAGCCCAAGTGGAAGCGGCCGACCGGACGCAGCCCGGGATACCGCAGCAGGCTCGAATGCTGCAGGTTGCCCTGGCACCAACGGCGCTCGCGGCTGGCGAAGTCGACCAAGTTGGCCGGCAGCGCCTCGTAGCTTTCCATGACCTGGGGCAATACCCAGACGTCCCATCCGGCCGCGCGCATCAGGGTCGCCTCGACCACGTCGTGGCACAGGATCTCGCCACCGAACGGCTCCGGCCCCGGCAGCACCGGCAGCTGGCAATGCGCGACGAAGGGCGCGATGCGAACGATCGCGTTGTGGCCCCAGTAGTTGCCGTCGCCCTGCTGCCAGAAGGTCAGGCCCTCCACCAGCATCGGCGTATAGAGCCGGGCGGAGAACTGCTGCACGCGGGCGAACAGCGTCTCCCGCCCTACGGGGTAGGGCACCGTCTGCACGATCCCGGCGCCGGGGTTGGCGTCCATGACGCCGATCAACGTCGCGATCGCGCTGACGCCCATCAGGCTGTCGGCGTCGAGCACGACCATGTAGTCGTAGCTGCCGCCCCAGGTGGCGCAGAACTCGGCGAGGTTGCCGACCTTCCGGCCGGTATTGCTGGTCCGGCGGCGATAGTGCAGCGCGCAGCCGGCCGAGGAGCGGGCCCGCAGCGCCATGAAGGCGCGCGCCTCCGCCGCCGCGATTGCCGAGTCCTGCGTGTCGGACAGCACGAACAGGTCGACATTGCGCAGCTTGGCGTCGTTCAATGCCCGCACCATGACCTCGACCGCGGCGAACACCGCAAACGGGTCCTCCTGGTGGATGGGCATGACCAATGCCGTGCGGCTCAGTCCCGATGGCGACGCCGAAACCTGCAGCGACCGGCCCGTCAGCCGGGCCAGGAAGCCCAGCACCGTCGGCCAGCCGGTGAGCGCCAAGTAAAGCACGTTAGCCGCCAGCAGCCCTAGCAGCGGCCAGCGCATCGGATCGGCGCTGCCGGCTGTCAAGCTGGCTGCCAACGCAGTCGCGAGCACCGTCGCGCCGATGATGGGCAGTGCGAACGCCGCCCGCCGTGGCCAGGATGGCGTCGTGGCCCGCAAGGGGCTCACTTGGCACAGGCTCGCCACCGCCTGGTCGGGCCGGAGGGAATCATGGAGCGGTTGCATTTTCATTGCCGTTACGGCCCGTGCCTTGGAGGGAGGTGAGACAGCAATGATCTAACCCCTACAATATGGCTGCCCGGTGGCCACCGGGCAGCAGATCCATGGCATTGTGCCCAGCCGCCAGAAAACGCTCGGCCGGCCGGCCCTGGCCCTCACGCAACGCAAACTCCCGCAGGGCCGCCGCGAGCGGTGCAGGGCCGCCGAACTGGAAGCCGACCTGGCTGGCATAGCCGCACGACGCAGCGATCCGACGCTCCAGCCCATCAGTAATCCCAAGCGCGCACTCCCGCAGATCGGACCTGTCGACATGCGGGACCGCATCCGGGTTGCGGATCGCGTACGGCGTGTCCCGATAGAAAGCAAGGTACTGCGGCGCGACATTCAGCACCGCGCGGATCATTTGCCGATGGTCCACGTGGTTGCCCAGGCCTTGCGGTGCCAAAACGATGTCCGGCCGCAGCTCGTCGACCAGCGCCGAGAGCTGCCCGGCCAGAACACGCCACACGTCGTCATCGTCCAAGATCGCGCCAAATAACGCGGGAGCCGAGCCGTAGCCGCGGTGCGGCGCCTCCGGCAACCCAAGCCAGCGCAGGTCCGACACCCCGAGGATGTCCGCCGCCACCCGGTCCTCTGCGCGCCGCAGCGCCATGTAGTCGACCTCCGGCTCCAGCCCCTTGTCGGTCTGGCAGGCGAGGGCGAAACCGGTGGCCGGCAGCACCGTCGCAGTGAACGCCGTCACCATCACCGTGCGCCAGCCGGCATCGCCCAGCTGCGCCAGCAGGCCGCCGCATGAGAACGCGACATCGTCCAGATGCGGGGACAGGAACAGCGCGGTCGGCATCTATAGTAGATGTGGCTCGGCGCGAAACCGGCAGGGGGTGACGGGCAACTCCGGCGACCAGGCGAGGTCGGGGGCCTGGCCGGCGACGGCGGCGTAGACCTCCATGATCTGCTGGCCGACCCGCGACCATGAGTAGACCGAACGGCACTCCGTCAGCGCCGCGTCCGCGAGTCGCTGGCGCAGCGCGCCATCCCGCAAGATCCGCCGCAGCGCCTCCGCCAGGCCGTTGCGGTCGCCGGGCTCCGTCAGCAGGCCATTCTCGCCGTCACGGATGCAGTCCACGACCCCGACGGAGCGGCAGGAGACGACGGCAAGCCGGCTCGCCATGGCCTCGAGGATGGTGTTGCTGAACCCCTCGGCGTAGGTCGGCGACACGAAGATGTCCGCCCGGCGATAGACCGCGGGCACGTCGGCGTATTCGACGTAGCCCGTCATCTCGGCGCAGGATTGCAGGCCGAGCAAGGGGATGGACGCGGCCGTTTCGTCGTAGGTGGGGCCGATGCCGGAGATCAGCAGGCGGAACTGGTCGCCGGTGGCCCGCAGCTGCCGGACCGCGTCCAGCAGGTCGAGCACGCCTTTCCGGGCATCGACGCGGCCGTGATACAGCATCACCGGCGGGTCGCGCTCAGTCGGGGTTGGGTTCGGATGGAAGCGGTCCACGTCGACGGCGCCGGGCACGATGGTGAAGCGGGCGCGGTCGGTGCCGAGGCGCTGCACGACCTCCTGCGCAAACGACTCGCAGCCGATCAGCACGGCGTTGGCGTGGTCCAGCACCCGCGTCATCGCCAGGCGGTGCGTCTCACAGCAGCTTCCAACCCAATGGCCATCGCCGCCCTGGATGGAGACGACGTTCGGCACGCCGAGGAGGCGCGACGCCTCCAGCGCCGCCCAGCCGCAGGGATAGCCGTACTGCGCATGCAGCACGTCGAACGGCGCGCGCGCGTGCTCGGCCGCGACGGCCGCGACCATGTTGGCCACGTCGCGCTCGAAGTCG
>CAZZWN010000088.1:0-12386 GCA_964657765.1 uncultured Acetobacteraceae bacterium | reverse complement strand
AGTTGCAGCTGCCGATCAGGCACCACTCGCCGTCGACGACCATCATCTTCGAATGGCGGAACGGCGGCGGCGAGCGCCAGAGGCGGACGCCGTCCGAAAGCAGCGGCCCAATGTTGGCGCGGTTGGCCCAATCCACGACAACGCGGTCGCTGCGCTGCGGCATCACGACATCGACCGCGACCCCACGCATCGCCGCCAGCGACAACGCCGTGATCAGCCGCTCGTCCGGCAGGAAATACGGCGTCAACACCGCGATGCTCTCGCGGGCGCAGGAGATGGCCTGGAGCATGGTGAACTCGATCTTTTCCACATCCTCGTCCGGGCCGCTGTCGATTACCCGCGCCGGCACGCCACCGTGCCCGGCGAGGTCCGGGAACCAGGCATCGCCATTGAGTTCCTCATCCGTGGCGAAGGCCCAGTCCCGCGCGAATGCCTCGGTGAGCTGACCGACCACCGGCCCCGTCACCTGGAAATGCGTGTCCTGCACCGGGTCCTTTGCCCGCGCCGCCATGACGTTCTGGCTCGCGATGTTCATGCCGCCGGTGAAGCCGACCGCACCGTCCACCACCAGAATCTTCTTATGCGAGCGCAGGTTGAGGAACGGCATGCGCCATGGCAGCAGCGAGTGCAGGAAGCGCGCGGCCGGCACCCCTTCGCGGCACAGGTGATGGTAGGCGCCGGACAGCAGCCAGTTGCCGCCGACGCCGTCGATCAACACGCGCACTGCGACGCCGCGCCGCTGCGCCCCGGCCAGCGCGTCGATGAATCGCCCGCCCCACTCGTCATCGCGGAAGATGTAGGACGATAGGCCAACGCTGCGCTGGGCCGCCGCAATCGCCGCCAGCATGGGCGGATAGGCCGCATCGCCGTTTTCATAGAGCTGCACTGCATTGCCGGGCAGAATGGCGCGGCCGGTGATACGGCCGACGCCGCGGTCCAGGGGGTCGAGATGGTCGTCATCGTCGGGCGCGGGCCAGGCGGAGCGCCCGCTGGCCGGACCATCAGGCCGGGCGCTCAATGAGCGCAGCCCGCGGGCGCGGCGCTGCACCCGGTTGACGCCCAAAATGAAGTAGCTGACGGATCCCACGATGGGTGCGAACCAGGCAAGCCCGATCCAGCCGACCGCCGACGCCACCTCGCGTTTGCGCAACAGCGCGTGCACGGTGACGCAGGCGGCGAGCAACAGCCCAACGGCGAACACCACGTCCGCCCGGACATGCAGCCAGGTGGGCCAGATATCGTTCATGGCGCCTGGAGCGACGCCTCTACGGGGCGGTTGTCGGGTCTAAACCGCACGCCAACCGGGTTTCGACGGGTCGGTAAGCGCATAGTTCACCGGGCCCATGCCGCAGATTGCGATGATGACGGGCTCGGGATGCCCGCGGATTACGCCGTCATAGTGCGGAGTGCCCGCGACCCGGCGCACGAAGCTGCCGGCGGGCACCGGGACGCAGGCGGCCGGGTCGAAATCCGCGCCACTGTTGCACCACCACGTGCCGGACACGACGACGCAGAGGCGGTCCGACGTATAGGTGTGCGGGGCGCTCATATAGCCGGGCCACCAACGCACCAGCGTGTAGTAGAGGCCGGGCTGGTTCAGGTCGCCGGCCAGCAGGCACATGTCGACACTGCGCTCGGGATAGCCCTTGTTCGGGGTCCAGGCGTGCTCGGCGGGTGGCCGGATGATCGTTTGGGTGGGGTTGAGCGGGCTGGCCGAGGCGTTGGACGCGAGCGCCATCGGCAGCGCCGCCAACAGCGGCGCCAGCAGCAGGTCACGGCGGCCTGCCTGGATTGGGTCCATGTTCGACGCTCCCCGTATCGTTCGCTTGAAAGGGCAATCCTGGACGCCGAGCCCAGAGGGCGCAAGACGGCGGCTGGCGATCCCGTCGCGCTGTCCGCGATGGATCGCATCGCCGCTCACAAGGCCGTGAGCGTGCCGGCCCATGGAACCGCACCGCGGCATGCCGCGCTGTCATCCTGCAAAGCCCAGACCGCGGCGCCATTGCATCTACGACGATCGAGACATGGCCAGCGCCAGCCTGCTTGAGACCTGGATCGACGAGACGGAGCGCCGGGCCTGGTTGCTCTACTAAGCCAGTCACGCTGCACTTCGCCCCGCCGGCCAACCGAACGCAACTTAGGAGAACAACATGCGCAATATAATCCTCTTGCTGACCGCCTGCGTATTGACGGCCTGTGCGGCCGATAAGCCCGACACGGTCGTGTCCCCAAAGCTCGAGAGCGGTATCACCTCCAGCAACGGCGGCGGCCAGCGCACGCTGGGCAATCAGCCCAATATCGGTGTAACGACCTCCACCACCCCGGCAAAATGAGGACGGGGCTGCACGGCTGGTTCGAGCCGGCCGAGCAGCCCCGCCTCGTCTGGCGCCGCCGCAGGGGCTTGAGCTTGCGGCTGCGATATGCGCGGGACGTGGCCATCCCGCCGATAGCATCGAGTATTTTTATTCAGGGCTCGCAAGATATAATTCGCCATGCCCGCACTGGAGTAAACCGCATCGTTCTAAGCTTTTGTGCCGTTTGCCAATAGACTCGCCCTATCCACGACCATAGGGTGAGGCTGGTTGAAGGATAAACGGCATGGGACGTTTAAGGACGATTGTAGAGCGTTCGCTTGCAACCTCGCGCCTGTTGGGATTATCGGCCGCCTCGAAGATATATTTGATGAAGACGTTGCCGGCCGACCGGAGAGAGGCTGCGACGTGCGTCCAATTGGATGGGATTCCCTCCGGTTTCTGGATCAGGCCCAAAGGCAGCGACCTGGATGTCGTGCTGCAAATATTTGCCGCGCGGGACTATGACCTAAGCTGGTGCATGCCCTATCAGTTGCATATCCATAACCTATGCGACCGCATGCGCGAATCTGGCAAGGTTCCGCTGATCATAGACGCCGGCGCCAACATTGGCGCCTCCACCCTATGGTTCGCGCACAATTTTCCAGATTGCCAGATATTCGCCGTGGAGCCGGACCGAGGCAACTTCGAGATGCTGAGGCGAAACACGGCGGATCATTCGAACATAACGCTGTTCAATGCAGGCTTGTGGGACCGGTCCACCAATCTTTCGATCTTGTCCGAGCACGACAACAGTTGGGGCCGCCGGGTCGAAGAGGAGCACGGCGGCAAAGCGCTGGTCCCAAGCGTCACAATTCCCGAGTTGCTCGCCAAGGACCCGAACTTCCAGCCTATTATCGTCAAGGTCGACATCGAGGGCGCCGAGACCGCACTCTTTCGCAGCAACACTGAGTGGGTCGACGACATCCCGCTGCTGATCTTCGAGCCGCATGACAATCTTTGGCATTGGCTCGGGACATGGCAGGGCACCGGGCACGCTTTCTTCTCTACTTTGGCGCGGCGGAAACACGAATACCTGTTCCGGGGAGAGAACGTCTTCGCATTCCTGCATCCGGACGGCTTCGCACAAGTGAGTAATTAATGCCCGGCAGCGCTCCCAGGACTGCCTCATGCCCGGCGTTTGATCCCTGACCCGTAAACGGGGCTTGTCCGAGCGACGGCAGCCCCCCACCAATCTGCATACGCATGTTGATGTCGGCGAAGGGCGAGACGATGGAGTTCAATTGGACACACGCTGTGCCGACCGTCCCGGCGGCCTTCGCGCCGTCTTGGCTCCGGCCGTCGATCATGATGTCTGCCGGGGTTGGGCCGATCTTGGTCGAGAGTGCGTTGCGCGCCGCGCGCCGGAGCCGCTAGGGCGTGCAGCAGACACTCTGGGTTGCCCTCGGCGGAGCGCTCGGCAGCGTGGCCCGCTACTGGGTAGCCGTCCTCGCACTTCCCATCAGCCGTCAACTCCCCTGGGGCACGATCGGCATCAACATCCTGGGTTCGTTCATCATCGGCTTCTTCGGGACGCTCACGCTGCAGGGCGGGCGCTATCCGGCCTCCGATGGAGTGCGATTGTTCGTCATGGTCGGGCTTTGCGGCGGCTTCACCACGTTTTCATCATTCAGCTTGCAGACGCTCGACCTGCTGCGCGGCGACGCCTGGGGCCGGGCCTTGGCCAACGTGGGCCTGTCGGTCCTGCTGTGCCTGACGGCAGTTGCGGTTGGGCATGCGGGTGCGGCTCAGCTCAACAGCGCCACACGGCATGTGGCCGGGGAGCCGCCTTCATGACGGCTCATTTCGACACGCGCAAACCGACACAATGCCCGGCGACACTCCTGGTGGCAGTAGGATCGCAAATCGGACAGAAGCATCCGTCCGTTTCGCACCATTAGCTCCCAGCTCCCTCGATCACGCCGCCGAACCGCTGCCACCGCGTGCCGTTCCAACGCGCCAACTGGATGTGCCGGATCGGGTGGTAGTTGGCCGGGCTGGTCGCGACCACCACGGCGGGCAGCAGGGTGGGGAGCTGTAGGTTATGCAGGTTCGTCGCCTGCTTCATGATATTCTCGCGCGAAAAGTTGCCGTCGCACTGCTTCAACACCTGCAGCGTCGTGCCGCCGACCCCATAGCTGTAGGCATAGTTGGCGTCGGTGATGTCCGAATCCGGCATGTACTCCTTCATGAACGCCCGCCATTCGTTCATGCCGGGGTCGTCCTTCCAATCGGGGTCGCTGATCTCCTTGAGGTAGGCCGCCAGGATGATGCCGACGGCGCGCTCCGGCCCAGCGGGCGTGATCACCGCCCCGACCGATCCCGACACGTTGGTCAGGAAATGCAGCGGCTTCCAACCGAGGTCGTAGATCTTGCGGATGACCTGCGCCGCGAACTTCGGCGTCGCCGCCGTAACCAGCATGTCTGCGCCGGAACCCTGCAACGTCACGGCTTGGCTGTCGATCGTCGGGTCGGTCACCTCGTAGCTGATCGCCTTCACCACCATGCGGTCATACTGCTCGCCGAGCACGTCCCGCAGCCCCGTCAGGTAGTCCTTCCCGAAATCGTCGTTCTGATACAGGATCGCGAGCTTGCCGTCCGGCTTGTTGGCCAGGATATATTTGGCGAAGACCTGCGCCTCCGTTCGGTAACTGGGCTGCCAGCCGATCGTCCACGGGAACTCCTTCGGGTTCGCCCACTTGTCCGCGCCGCTGGAGACAAACAGCTGCGGCACCTTTTTCTGGTTCAAATAGCGCTGCACCGCGCTGTTCGACGGCGTGCCGAGGCCGTTGAGCATGAACGACACGCCCTCCTGCTCCACCAAGCGCCGGGTCTGCTCGACCGTCTTGGGCGGCAGGTAGCCGTCATCGACCGAGATGAAGTTGATCATCCGCCCGGCTACGCCGCCCTGGTCGTTCACCCGCTTGAAGAACGCCGTGAGCCCGCGCCCGATCGCGCCATAGGCCGAGGCCGGGCCGCTATAGGCCTCGGTCTGGCCGATCTTGATCTCGGTCGCGGTGACGCCGGGAGTTTGGGCGATTGCGGGCCCGATGCGGCCCAAAATGCCCAATGAACCGGCGGAGGCGAGCAGGGTGCGGCGATACATGACTTCTCCCCTTGTTATAGTTGTTTGACCGCGGGCGGCCGCAGCAGGCGTCCAAGCCCGCCCGCGACCCCCGACGGCAGCAAATACATGAAGGCGATCAGCACCAGGCCATACACCGCGCCCGGCGCCGCCTTCGAGACCTCCTCGGCGACGTTGGGCAGGAACGCGATGAACACGCCGCCGAACACCGGCCCGGCGATCGAGGCGACCCCGCCCACCACCAATCCGACGAACAGCGTGATCGACAGGAACACCGTAAAGCTGTCCGGCGCCACGAACCCCACCGCCACCGCCCCGAGCGACCCGGCGATGCCAGTGAACATCGCGCTGACGGCAAAGGTCCGCGTCTTGAACAGGGCGACGTCGATCCCCGTCGCCTCGGCGGCGAGCGGATGGTCGCGTATGGCCCGCATCGCCAGCCCAATGCGCCCGCGCACCAGGTTGGCCGCCAGCACGAACATGACGACGCCGACCGCCAGAGTGAACAGATAGAGCCACTGGTCGGCGCTGAGCGGCAGCCCGAACGGCGGGTCCGGCTTGTCGATGACGATGCCCTGCACGCCGCCGGTCCAGCCCTCGAACAGCTTGTATTTCAGCAGTTGCGGCGTGGCGACCGCCAGCGCGAAGGTGGTCAGCGCGAGATACAACCCGCCGAGCCGCAGCGCCGGCAGGCCCACCAGGAAACCGATCGCCGCGCAGACGACGGCGGAGACCGGCAGCGTCGCCCAATACGGCACGTCGTAAACCGACATCAAAACCGCAGTCACATAGGCGCCAACGGCGTAGAACGCGCCGTGACCCAGCGATATTTGCCCGTTGAATCCAGTGACGAGCCCCAGCCCCAAAATGGCCACTGCGTAAATGACGACCATGGTGAGCTGGAACAGCCGGTAGTCGCTGACGACGAACGCCAGCAGCGCGGCCACGACGATCAGCAGCACGTTGGCCCATGGCAGCAAGGCGCGCACCCCCGCTAGACCCGGTTGACCACGGCGCGGCCGAACAGGCCCGCCGGCCGGATGGTCAGCACCGCGACGATGATCACCAGCGCCAGGGTCAGCTTGAGCTCCTGGCCGACAACGTATGCGCCGGCGAGGTTCTCGATGATGCCGATGGCGAAGCCGCCCGCCACCGCCCCGGCCGGGTTGGCGATGCCGCCCAGCAACGCGCCGGCAAATGCATACAGCAGCACGCCCGACATCATGTTCGGGTCGAGGAACACCACGGGCGCGATCATCATCCCCGCCACCGCCCCGATCGCCGCCGCCAGGCCCCACCCCAGCGACAGCATCCAGCCGACCCGGATGCCCATCAGCCGGCTGGACGCCGGGTTGTAGGCAGCCGCGCGCATGGCGAGGCCGAGGTTGGTGAAGCGGAAGAACACATAGACGCAGGCCAACACGGCGAAGGTCACGGCGGTCGAGCCGAGGTCGTGCCGGGTGACGAAGCCGCCCAGCACCGGCGGGCCATCGAACGGGCTGGGAAACTGCTTCAGCGTGTAAGTGAACAGCCAGCCGGCGACGCTGTTGAAGATCAGCAGCAGCCCAATGAACACGCCGACGCTGGCCAGCACGGGGGAGTTCGCCATGGGCGTCAGCAGCACGCGCTGGATGACCGCGCCGATCACCATCGAGGCCGCGACCGTGATGGCGAACGCGCCCCAGTACGGCACCCCGGCTTGGATCATGGCGAGGGCGATATAGGTGGAGAACATCGCCATCTCGCCCTGGGCGAAGTTCACGTGGTGGGTTGCCTGGAAGATCATCACCAGGGCTAAGGCAAGGCTGGCGTAGATGCCGCCGGATGCGATGCCCGAGAGCACCTGATGCAGGAACTCGTCCATCAGTACCCCAAGTACGACCGGCGGATCGCCTCGTCCTTGCGGATGTCGGCCGCCAGCCCGGCGATGACGATGCGCCCGGTCTCCAGCAAGCAGGCGTGGTCCGCGACGGCGAGCGCCAGGCTGGCGTTCTGCTCCACGACCAGGATGCTGACGCCATCGTCCTGGTTGATCCGCCGCATGATGTCGAAGATTTCCCGCACGATCAGCGGCGCCAAGCCGAACGACGGCTCGTCGAGCAGCAGCAGCTTCGGCCCCAGCAACAGGGCACGGCCGATCGCGAGCATTTGCTGCTCGCCGCCCGACAGCGTGCCGGCCTGCTGGCGCAACCGCTGCTTCAGTCGTGGGAAGTAGCCGAACACGCGGTCCATGGCGGGGGCGACCTCGCGCTTCCGGCGGGTGTAGGCGCCGAGCCGCAAGTTCTCCTCGACCGTCAGTTCCATGATGGTGCCGCGGCCGTCCGGCACGTGGGCGACGCCGCGCCGGGCGATGTCCTCGGTGGTGCTGCCGTTGATACGCACGCTGTCGAGCAGGATGCTGCCGGAGGTGCGCACCATGCCGCACAGCGCGCGCAAGGTCGTCGTCTTGCCCGCGCCATTGGCCCCGAGCAACGCGGTGATGCCACCGTGCTCGACCGTGAAATCCAAGCCGTGCAGCACCTGGACCTCGCCATAGCCGGCGTGCAGGCCGCTCACTTCAAGCATGCACGGGCTCGACGGGCTCGCCGAGATAGGCGCGGATCACCTGCGGGTCGTTCTGCACCTGCTCCGGCGTGCCGTCGGCGATCTTCCGGCCCAGCTCCAGCGCCACCACCTTGTCCGACACCCGCATGACCAGGTTCATGTGATGCTCGACCAGCAGGATGCTGAGGTCGAACTCCGCCCGGATATGCCGCATCAGGCCCTCGAGCTCGACGACCTCCGAGTGGTTCAGGCCGCCCGCCGGCTCGTCCAGCAGCAGCAGCTTGGGCGCGCCGATCAGGGCTCGGGCCAGCTCCACCCGTTTCTGCGTGCCGAACGGCAGGCTGCCGACCGGCGCGTCGGCGACACTGCGCAGCCGGAGCAAATCGAGCAACTGCTCCAGCCGCCGCTGGCCCGCCGCCGCCTCGCGCCGGACGCTCGGCAGCCGCAGCGCATTGGCGATGAAGCCGGTGCGGCCGAGGTGGTGCGCGCCGGCGAGCATGTTCTCCCGCACGCTCATGCTGCGATACAGCGCCACGTTCTGGAAGGTGCGGCCGATGCCGAGGTCCACGATGCTATGTCGGCTGATGGCCTGCAGCGAGCGCCCCTCCAGGCGGATTTCGCCGATGCCGGGCCGGTAGATGCCGCTGATGCAGTTGAACAGCGTGGTCTTGCCGGACCCGTTCGGCCCGATCAGCCCGCAAATCTGCCCCCGGCCGACGTCGAACGATACTCCGTCGAGCGCCACGATGCCGCCGAACCGCACGCCCACGCCCGATACCTGGAGCAGGGCGGCGGGACAGCCGGTGCCCATGTCCATCCCGCTCTCGCCGGTCAGGCCGGGTCGCGAAAATCAAGCAGCACCATCGCCGCCTCGTTTGGACGTTGCACGTTTGCTCCCCTCGGCTTGTTGCACGCCATAATCGCTTGCGCGTTATGCATTGCAGGCATGCTATCGCTGCCGGGCAGCAGGTTCAAGCCATGTGCAGAGACTCTGCGGTATTTATACGCATGGGTGTCTATGCGCGCGCCGGGCGATAGGGGACCGCGACCGTCCCAGTGCGGCCGCCATCCACCACGAAGTGCGCCGCCGTCACGCTGCCCGACAGGTCCGAACACAGGAACAGCACCATGTCGGCGACCTCCTTCACGGTGGCGAACCGCCCGATCGGCATGCTGGCCCGGTATCGCGCGGCGCTGGCGTCTTTGTCGCCGCCGCTGGTCTGCTGCACGAGCGAGTGGATCATCCGCGTGTCGGTCGGCCCCGGGCATACCGCGTTGACCCGCACCCCGGCGGCTGCGACCTCGCCGGCGGCGGTGCGGGTCAGGCCGAGCACGGCGTGCTTGGAAGCCACATAGGCCGATAGGCCCGGCGAACCCACGAGCGCCGCAGTCGATGCAGTGTTGACCACGGCCCCGCTCCCCTGCCGCAGCATGACCGGCAGCACGTAACGCAACCCGAGGAACACGCCCTTGAGGTTGACGGCGATGACGGCATCGAAAGTTTCCTCGTCATAGTCCACGATGGGGACCACGGTGCCCTCGATGCCGGCGTTGTTGAAGAAGCAGTCGATCGCGCCATAGGCATCGAGCGCCGCCCGCACATAGGCCTGCACGTCGGCGGACCGGGTCACGTCGGCAGCCACGAAGCGCGCCGCGCCGCCCTGTTCCCGGATCGCCTGGGCGGTCGCCTCGCCCTCCGCCTCGTCACGGTCCACCACCACGACCCGTGCCCCGAGCCGCGCGAAGCCGTGCGCCGCCGCCTGCCCGATGCCGTTCGCGCCGCCAGTGATCAACGCCACTTTGCCGGTAAAATCCATGTCCCGTCCCCTCTTAAACAGCCGTGTATCCGCCATCCACCGTCATCGCGGCCCCGGTGACGAAGGCGGCGCGGTCCGAGCATAGCCAAGCCACCGCCTCCGCGATCTCATTCGCTGCGCCAAGCCGCCGCATCGGCACCGTCGCCATGATCTGCTCGCCCCGGCGCGCCATCGACTCGGCGACCATCGGGGTCTCGACATAGCCGGGGCAGACGGCGTTGACCCGCACGCCAGCGGCGGCATGGTCGATCGCCGCCGCCTTGGTCAGGCCGACCACGCCGTGCTTCGCCGCCACATAAGCGCCGGACCCCGGCAACCCCACCAGCCCGGCGATCGACGCCGTGTTGACGATGGCGCCGCCGCCCTGCCGCTCCATCTGCGCCAGCTCGTATGTCATGCACAGCCAAACGCCGGTCAGGTTCACCGCCAGCATGCCCTCCCACGACCGCCGCGACAGGTCGCCGACCCGTTGTCCGCCCGGCCCGACCGCCTTCGGCGCGATCCCGGCATTGTTGAACGCGCAGTCGAGCCGGCCCCAGGCCGACACGGCGGCGGCAACCATCGCCGCGACCTCCGCATCGACCGTCACGTCGGCCGCGATGGCCAAGGCCTCGCCGCCGCCGTCCGTGATCATGCGCGCGGTCTCCGCCGCACCGGGGCCGGGCAGGTCGGCCACCAGCACGCGCGCACCCTCCCGAGCCAGCACCAGCGCCGTCGCCCGGCCAATCCCCGACGCCCCGCCCGTCACCAGCGCGGACTTGCCTGCCAGCATCCCAGTCGTCATGCCACTCATCGCACGAGACGCCAGGCGTCGAGCAGCATCCCGGCGGCATAGTGCAGCACCGGGTCGGCAGGGGCGATCACCCGGCCCATGGTCATCATCCCATGGATCTGGTCGGAAAGGTGGAGCGCCGCGACCCGCACGCCCTCCGCCTCAAGCCGGTCCGCATAGGCACGGCCCTCGTCGGCGAGCGGATCATGCGCGACCGTCAGCACCATGGCCGGAGGCGTGCCCGCCAACCGCTCGGCCCGCATCGGCGAGGCGCGCCAATCCAGCCGTTGGCCCGCCTCCGGAGCGTAATGGTCGATGAAATAGCCCATCGACGCAGCCGTGAGCGGCAAGCCCTCGGTGACCCGCGCGTAGGACCCCGAGGCCATGGTCAGGTCGACCGCCGGGTAGAGCAGCATCTGGAACACCGACGCCGGCGCCAAGCCATCCCGCCCCATGATCGCCAACACGGCCGCGAGGTTGCCGCCGGCGCTATCGCCGCCCACAGCAATGCGCGCCGGGTCGATGCCGAGCTCCGCCGCATTGCCGGCCACCCAGGCCAATGCGGCGGCTGCGTCGTCGATCGCGGCTGGGAAGCGGTGTTCGGGCGCCAGGCGGTAGTCGACCGCGACGACCCGGCAGGCCGCCAGGTTCGCCAGCCTGCGGCAGACGCCGTCATGGCTGTCGAGGTCGCCGACCACCCAGCCGCCGCCGTGCAAATAGAGCAAGGTGGGCAGCCGCTCGGCCCCTGAGGTTGCGCGCCCGCGATAGAGCCGCAGCGGCAATGGTCCGGCTGGCCCGGGGATCGTGAGGTCGCGCACCTCGGCGACCGCATCCGGCTCCGGCTGCAGCACGGCGCGGCTGGCGGTATAGGCTGTGCGCGCCTCGTTGGGCGACATCGTCTCGAATGCCGGGCGTCCGGCCAGGCGCATCAAGTCGAGCAGTTGCGCGGCGTCGGGGTGCAATGCGGGCATGCCGTTACCTTGTGCCAGTATGTCGGCGCCCAGCCGGGCCCCCCACTCGGAGCACGGCCGGCGCCGGCGCAGTATTAGCCATACCGGCGGCGCTGACGAGAGCGGTTACTGGCGGCCCGTGCAGCCCGGCTATAGCACTGGAGCGGCCACGGCGAGGGCCTCGGCCATGCCGGGTTGGAGCGACTCGCGATCCAGCTTGCGCTTCTTGGGCGGCCCCCGCTCGCCGGTGAGCGCCATGCTGAGCAACGGCGTCCAGCGCAGCGCATGCAGCAGCAGGATGGGACCGCTCACTGCGGCGATGAAAATGAGGGCGAACAATACCGGAGTGCTGCCGACGCCGAGCCGGAGCAGGACCAGCCGCGCCGCCGCGCCGACGACGACGTGCCAGAGGAAAATGGTGTAGGAGTAGCCGCCGATGGTTTCGAGCATCGGGTTGCGCGGCAGCCGCTGGAACAGGACGGCCGCGCCCGCCATTCCGGCCAGGACCGCCGGCATCTGCGTGCGGGTGATCTCGTTGCCCCAGCCATTCATGCCGAATTGCTGGCTCGCGAGGACGATCGCGACGATGCCGAGGGCATATGATCCGAGTTCTGGGCCGATCTTTGGATCGCGCAGCGCCTCGCCGCGCTCACGCAGCACAATGCCGAACAGGAAGTAGGGTGCGAGCCTGATCGCATCGGAGAGGCTGAGGAACTGGATGATGCCGGTGGAGCACTGGGCGACCATGATCATCGCCACCGCCCCCAGCACGAGCGCGACGGAACCGGGGCGGAACAGCGCGTCCCAGAACGACATGGCCGCGAAGATGACCAGCAACGCCTCGAGGAACCAGAGCTGCTCGTAGCC
>CAZZWN010000087.1:0-12648 GCA_964657765.1 uncultured Acetobacteraceae bacterium | reverse complement strand
GCCGTGGCGCCATGGCGCTATGCCCCTCGCTCGACAAGATCGGGCCGATCTGCCGGACGGTGGAGGACGCGGCGCTGGTGCTGGATGCGATCCGCGGTGCCGACCCGCTGGACGCCTTCCAGATCAATGCGCCCTTCGGTTGGGACAGCACGCGCCCGGTCGCCGGGCTGCGGCTCGGCTATGTCGAGGCGGATTTCGCCGATGGCCACGCGATGGACCGTGCGGCGCTGCAGGCCGCGGGTGAGCTCGGCGTCACGCTGGTCCCGCTGATACGGCCCGACCTGCCGTATGACGCGCTGATGAGCGTGCTGGTCGCCGAGGCCGCCGCCTCGTTCGAGGCGCTGACCCTATCGGACCGCGACGACCTCCTGGCCTGGCAATCCAAGCAGGCGTGGCCCAATGCCTTCCGCAAGGCGCGATTTCTGTCCGCGGTGGACCACGTGCAGCTCGACCGGTTCCGCAGCATGGTCATGCAGGTGACAGCCGAGCTGTTTCGCGGTGTGGACGCGGTGATCGGACCCAGCCTGACCGGCCCGATGCTGGTCATCACCAATTTCACCGGCCACCCCTGTCTGTGCCTGCCGACCGGGTTGCAGCAGGCGCCCACCCGCGGCCAACTTTCGCTCGCGCGCGCCAGGCTCGATCTCGGCGACGAGGAGCCGGGGCCGCAGCACGACGTGCCGCACACGATCTGCCTCTGGAGCGGCCTGTTCGATGAGGCGCCGGCGCTGGCAGTCGGACGGGCGCTGGAGCGCCGGTTCGGCTACGCCGCGCATCGCCCGCCGGTCGGCTGAATGCCTGGCTGAGTGCCTGTGGCGTCGTTGCAGGGAGCGGGTGCCCGCCGTCAGGGGGCCATGATGCATGGCGCGGCGGTGGCGGCCACCGCCAGGAGCTGCCGGTCGGTGAAGCGCGGCCCCGCCAGCGTAACCCCAACCGGCATCCCGCTGGGTCCGCGCCGCCCCGGGATGTTGATGCAGGGAACGTGCAGCAGGGTCCACATCCGGTTGAACACAGCATCGCCGGGGTGGATACCCAGCGGGGCCTCCCCGACGGCGCTCGGCGTGAGCACCGCGTCGACGCTGCCAGCCAGGGCGTCGAACTCGGCCCGGCAGCGCGCGGCGTGATCGTAGGCGGCGAGCAACTGCCCGCGGGTGATGCCCTCGCGATTCTCGGCCCGGGCCAGGAAGTCGTCGTGCAGCAGGTGCGGATGGCTGCGCGCCAGGTCGAGAAACGCGGCCCGACCCTCGGCGAGCATGATCGTCCGCTGCATGTCGCCCAGGCCATCGAACGCCTGCGGCAGCTCCAGGCCCACAACGGTGGCGCCTGCCTGGCGCAGCCGCTCGCCCGCGTCCTCCAGCACCTCGGGCGTGCCGGGGCCGGCGGCAGGCCAGGCCGGGGAGCGGCACAACGCGATCCGCAGCCCATGCGCCGGCACGGCCCGCACCGGCGCATCGTCATGCAGGCCGAACACGTCGCACATCAGGCCGAGGTCATCGAGGCCGCGGGCGAACCAGCTCACGGTGTCGAGCGTCGGCGCATACTGCTTCACGCCCTCGCGGCTGACTGCGCCCCAGGTCGGCTTGAGCGCGAACACCCCGCAGAACGACGCCGGTCGGATGGTGGACCCGGCCGTCTGCGTCCCGAGCGCCAGCGGCACCTGGAAGTCCGCAACCGCCGCCGCCGAACCGGCCGAGGACCCGCCCGGCGTGCGCGCGGGGTCGTGCGGGTGGCGCGTGGCACTGAAGCGGCCCGCCGCCGCGAACTCCGTCGTGTCGGTCTTGCCGAGGATCAGCGCGCCGCCGGCCCGCAGGGTGGCGACGGCCGCGGCGTCCTGCGCCGGGCGATGGCCGGCGTAGATGGGGGAGTTGTGCTGCGTCGGCATGTCGATGGTGTCGATCATGTCCTTCGCGCCGATCGGGATGCCGTGCAGGGGGCCGCGTGGCGGCTGCTTGTCCAGCTCCCGCGCCGCGCGCAGCACCTGGGCCGGATCGACGAACGACCAGGCGCGCACGCTGGCGTCGCGCTCCGCCAGGCGGTCCAGGCAGGCGCGGGCCAGGCGCTCGGCGGTCAGCGTTCCCGCGCGGATCATGGCGGCGGCCTGCGCCGCGCCGAGCTGGTTCGGCGCCATCAATGCCGCAACGGCCGCTCGTCGGCGCGGGACCAGCGCAGGCAGGTGGCAGCGCCGGGCTCGACCGGTGCGGCGTCGAAGTCCTGGTCCGGCACTTGCGCCGACAGCTCCGCGCCGTCGTCGCCGCGCAGCGCCACACGGACCGTCGTGCCCTGGTATTCCACGGCCACGACATTCACCGGCAGGCCGTCATTCCCGAGGGTGCAGCGGTCGGCACGCACCGCGATGGGTCCGGCGGGTCCATCGAGCACGTTATGCCCGCCGATGAAGCGCGCGATGAAGCGGTCCGCCGGGCGGTCGAACACCTCGCGCGGCGGCCCGGCCTGGCGGATGTGGCCGCCATCCATCACCACCATCTGGTCGGCCAGCGCCATCGCCTCGTCCTGGCTATGGGTGACGTGGATGAAGCTGATGCCAAGCTCGCGCTGCAGCCGCTTCAGCTCCTCGCGCACCTTTATCCGCAGGAACGGGTCGAGGGCCGACAGCGGCTCGTCGAGCAGCAGCACCTGCGGGCGGATGATCAACGCGCGGGCCAGCGCCACCCGCTGCTGCTGCCCGCCCGAAAGCTGCGCCGGCAGCCGCTGGGCGAAACCGCCCATTTGCACCAGGTCCAGGAACTCGTGCGCCGCCCGCTCCCGCTCCGCCCGCCGCACGCCGCGCATCCGCAGGCTGAACGCGACGTTGTCCAGGCAGCTCAGGTGCGGGAACAGGGCGTAGCTCTGGAACATCATCGCGGTGCCGCGCTGTTTCGGCGGCAGGCCCGTGACGTTGCGACCGGCAATCAGCACGTCGCCGCCCGAGATCAGCTCGTGCCCGGCGATCATCCGCAGCGTGCTGGTCTTGCCGCAGCCGGAGGGTCCCAGCAGGCAGCAATAGCTCGCCTTCGGCACCCGCAGCGAGATGCCGTCCACGGCGACGGTCGCCCCGTACCGCTTGACGACATCGACCAGCTCCACGTCGAACTTTGCGTCCATTCAGCCCCGCGCCCGCCGCCGCTGCATCCGCAGCACGGCCATGAGGGTAGCGCCGATCAGCACGAACGACACGACGGTCGTCACCGTGCCGATGGCGAACAACGTCGGCGTGCTGTCGCTGGAGATCAGCGCGTAGATCTCCAGCGGCAGGGTGTTGCGGCTGCCGATGGTGAGGGTCGTGCGGGCATATTCGTCATAGGACAGCGTGAACGCGCCGACCGCGACCCCGATGATGCCCGGCGCCAGGATCGGCAGCGTCACGTAGCGCAGCCGTTGCCAGGCGTTGGCGCCGAGGTCGGTGGCGGCCTCCTCATAGCTGCGGTCGAACCGGGCGACGACGGCGAACATCGTCAGCAACCCGAACGGCAAGGTCCAGGTCAGCTGCGCCCCCAATGCCGAGGTCCATAGACCCTGCGGCAGGCCGAAAAGCTGAAACCCGAGGCCGATGCCGAAGCCGACGAGCAGGCTCGGCATCACCAGGCTGGCGATGGCGACGTAGAACAGCAGCCCGGCGCCGGGGAACCTGCGGCGGAATCCCAGGCCGGCCGCGACCGAGATCACCACCGTGAGGGCGCTGACGACGGTGGCCAGCATGACGGAGCGGCCGAACGAGACGGGGATGTCGGCCATCTGGCCGGGCCGGAGGATGTCGGCGAACCACTTGGTGGACACGCCGACCATTGGGAAGGTGACGCCGCCGGTTGGCCCCTGGAACGACAGCAGGTAGATGATGAGCATGGGGCCGTACAGGAACACCAGGAACAGGCCCATCAAGGCGGCCAGCAGGTAGAACGTGGGCGGGCGCGGTTCGCGGGCCACGCTGCGGGCTGCCGTCATCGCCGGCCCACCGAATGCAGCACGCAGGCGGCGGCGGTCAATTGATCAGCTCCTTGCGCACGTCCACCACCCGCATCATCAGGCCCACCACGACCGCCACGAACAGCACCAGCACGACGGCGCTGGCCGAGGCCGGGGGGAACTGCATCGCCTGGATTTCGGTGGACAGCGCGGAGACGATGGAGGCGCTCTGCCCGCCGCTCATGCGCTTCACCACGAAGTAGTCGCCGATCACCTGGGTGAACACCAGGATCGAGCCGAGTGCAATGCCGGTGCGCGACAGCGGGACGATGATGTGCCGCAAGATTTGGAACCGGCTGGCCCCGGCGTCGCGCGCGGCTTCGATCAGCGCCCGGTCGATCTTCCCCATCGAGTTGGCGATCGGCCCGATCATCAGCAGCGTGTTCAGGTGCACGTAGGTGATGATCACCGAGAAGTCGGAGAACAGCAGGAAGTCGAGGGGCTGCGTGGTGAAATGCAGATCCATCAGCAGGGTGTTGAACGCGCCGTTGCGGCCCAGGAAGGGGATCCAGGCGATGGTGCGGATGATCCCCGAAGTCCAGAACGGGATGGCACAGGCGAGGAACAGCAGCATCCGCATGGTGCCGCTGCGGACATGGAACACCAGGAACTGGGCGATGTTGAACCCCAGGAACAGCGTGACCGCCCAGACGATGGCGGCGAACCTGAGCGAGCTGGCGTAGATGCGCCAGGTCGCGGGGGTGGTGAACAGGTCCCTGTAGTTGTCGAGCATGAAGGCCGGATAGATGCCGACCCGGTCGTAGTCCCAGAAGCTTATGACGACGAACAGGACCGTCGGAAGCGCGAACAGCACCAGCAGGACGACGGCGAGCGGGGCGACCTGCAGCCACGACACCAGCCAGGGCCGCGATTGCGCCGTGCGGAGGGGCGCGGCGCGCGATTGGGACCTGCCCTCGCGGGCCAGGGCTGGAGCGGATGGGCTCGGAGCGGCGGATTGCGTCATGCCGGCCGCCTCTCACCGTCTTGGCAATCGGATAGGCCGCATCGTCTCCCGCTTCGGGAGAAGGAGGGGCGCTTGCACGGACTGCGGACGGCTGGCGTCATACGCTGATGAATTCGTTCCAGCGCCGGGTCAGGTAACGGTCCTCGTCCATGACGGAGTTCCACACTGCCACGTTGCCCATCCGCTCGTCGAACGACCCGCCGTCGCGCGATCGCCCTGCACGCTCCATCAGGCGGCCGAACGGGTCCTTCATGTCCTCGGCCGCGGGCTTGCCGCCGTACCAATAGTCCCACTCGGCCGCGGTCAGGAACTTCCGTGCGGTCTCGGGCTGGGCCGAGTAGTAGCCCTCCCGCGCGATCACCGACCCCGGGAACCCCGCCGCATACCAGTTGAGGTACTCATACGCGCAATCCAGCTTCAGCCCCGACAGGTGCTTCATGAACCCCATCATGTAGCCCCATCCGCGGTAGCCCTCCTTCAGCGGCTGGAACACGCAGGGGATGCCGCGGCTGCGTACCGCCGTCACCGCCGGGGACCACATCGACTGGATCACCACCTCGCCCGAGGCCATCAGGTTCACCGACTGGTCGAACGACCCCCAGAACGAGCGGAACTGCCCGGACTTCTTGGTGTCGATCATCAACGCGATCGTCTTGTCGATCTCGTCGCGGGTCATGTTGCCCTTGTTGGCATACTTGATGTCGCCGCGCGCCTCCAACGCCATCGCGACGTCGATCACCCCGATGGTCGGGTTGTCCTGCAGCGCCGCCTTGCCCTTGAACTCCGGGCTGAGCAGGTCGGCCCAACTGCCGATCGGCCGTCCCGTCAGGTCCGGGCGGATGCCCAGAGTGTCGGCATTGGTGATGGTGGGCACGCCGTTCAGGAACTCGGTCGGGCCCGGCGCCGCCTTCGACCCGCTGGCATCGGTCGCATACAGCACGGTGTAGGGGGAAATGCCCTGCGTCGAGGCCTTGCGCCCATCGGGATAGACGCTCTGGGTGAACAGCGGCAGCGTCGCGTCCCAGCCCTTGAACTTCGATTGCGGGATGGTTTGCAGGATGTTCCGGCCGATCAGGTACTTCATGTAGGCCAGGCTCACGTCGCCTACGTCGATGTTGGCCGACTGCGTCAGGTAACGGTTGATCAGGTCCGCGTTCTCCGCCGCCTGCATCGTCACCTTGAAGCCGAGGTCCTTGGTCGCCTGCTCGCCGATCTGGGTCAGCACCGTCACGGGCTGGCCCGCGTGGCGAATCTCCACGTCCTTGATGTTCTGCGCCCAGATCGTCGGGAACCCCGTGATCGCGCCGGACCCGGCCGCCGCTCCAACGGCTGCCGCCAGGACGCCCCGCCTGCTGATGCCAGTTGTCATTTGCTTCGACCCTTACCTTGCCGCGTCCAATCAGGCGCCGTCATTTCCACCCGGCCTCGGCGGGGCGATCCAGGGCGCCACCGATCGCGGCTCCGGTCATGCTGCTGTTCCTATGCGGCGACGCTGAGATTGCCGCGGCTCTTCATAAGCGGCTGGATACGGGTGCCGAACTGCTCCATGCCGATGACGAAGTCGTCGAACGTCATCATCGCGCCCTGTACGCCGGGCACCTCGGCCAACTCGTCCAGCATCGCGGCGACGTGGCTATAGGAGCCGCACAGCACGCCCTGATTGGTGGGCAGGCGCTTCTCAGTGGTGGGGATGAAGCGGCCGGCCACCGATTGCGGGTCCTTCACGGTGTCGTTGCCGGCCTGGCCGTCGCGCCAGGCCAGCGCCTCGAGGTCGGTGCCGGCCTTGTAGTGCTCCCACTTGGCCTCCGCCGCCGCGTCGGTCTCGTCGGCGATGATCATGATCAGGATCAGCGCGCCGCAGGCCCGCCCGGTGCGCGCGTTCTCCTTCAAAAGGCGCGCCACCACCGGGCCGACCGCGGCGGGCGCGTTGAAGCCGCTGCTGGCGACGAAGTTGTAGTCGGCGTACTCGGAGGCAAACCGCACCCCGCGGTCGCTCTGCCCGGCGCAGACGATGGTGATTGGCGCGGTCGGGCGCGGGCTGCAGCGGCAGTCCTCCATCTGGAAGAACTCGCCTTTGTGGTTGGACACCCCGACCGACCACAGCTCCTGCATGATGGTGATGTATTCCTCGCAGTACTCGTAGCGGCGGCGGTAGTGCTCGTCGCCGGGCCAGATGCCCATCTGCGAGTATTCCTTCTCCTGCCAGCCGGAGATGATGTTCACGCCGAACCGGCCGTGGCTGATGCTGTCGATGGTGACCGCCATGCGGGCGACGATGGGCGGCGGCATTGTCAGCACGCCGATGGTGGCGAACAGCTTGATGCGCGTCGTCACCGCCGCAAGCCCGGCCATCAGGGTGAATGACTCGAGGTTATGGTCCCAGAACTCGGACGGCCCGCCGAAGCCGCGCAGCTTGATCATCGACAGCGCGAAGTCGAAGCCGAAACGCTCGGCCTTCTCGACGATGGTCCTGTTGAGGTCGAAGGTCGGCATGTACTGGGGGGAGGTCGTGGAGATCAGCCAGCCGTTGTTGCCAATCGGGATGAAGACGCCGAGCTGCATGGAGGAGTCCTTTACCGAAGCCTGAACGGGCCGGCCGGTCGCCCGGCGGTGTGGCGAGAGGTGCCGTTGCGCGACGCCGCCACCGGGGCGTGCGGCGTGGCGGGATGGGTCTGCACACTGTCCGGCATCGCGTCTCCCTGAACGAAGGCGCTGCCCGGAGGCGGCGGCCCCGTCCTGTAGCCCTGTCCCTGCCCCAGGCACGCTAGGGGCACGCTGCCGCGGGGGTCAAACAAATATGCCTTGTCCTGCGCCAGAACTGAGGCACGCGGAGCCGGATGTGCTGCAAACCAAGGCTTTGCGGGATCAGCAGCCTATCCCTTGGGCACTCCTGATCGTGGCGCCAACGAGGGACATACGATGATCGGCGACTTCATCCGCAACGCACGCCTGTCCGGGCACCCTGACCACACGCAGCTGCTGACCGCCCGATAGCTGAGAAGGATAGCTGTCGGCCTTGTCGGCCAGCCCGACCCGGCGCAGCAGCTCCAGCGCTTCCTGCCGCACCTCATCCGGCTTGCGCCGAAGCACCTGGACGGGACCCTCCGTAACGTTCTGCAGCGCCGTCTTGTGTGGAAAAAGGTTCCAGCGCTGGAACACCATCCCCGTCGTCATGCGCTGCCGAGCGATCTCGGCGTCGGTGAGCCGATGCAGCTTGCCGTTCCGTTGCCGCACCCCAAGCAAATCTCCATCCACCCAGATACCACCGCCATCCAGCCGTTCCAGTTGGTTGACGCAGCGCAGCAAGGTGGTCTTGCCCGAGCCGGATGCGCCAATCAGGCACAGCACTTCGCCGGGCTGCACATCCAGGGAGACGCTTTTGAGCGCCTGGTAGGAGCCGAACATCTTGACGGCGGCGCGGATGGCGACGAGCGGCTGGGTCATCGTCCGGCTTTCGACAGGCCCCGGGAGAAGCGCCGTTCCAGCAGCATTTGCAGCGGGGTCAGGATGGACACAATCAGCAGGTACCCAAGGCCAGCGACTATCAGCAGTTCGATGACCCGGGAGTTGGCGTAGTAGATGTTCTCCGCCGCGTGCAGCACCTCGGGGTACTGGATCACGCTGGCCAGCGACGTGGATTTCACCATTCCGATGAACTCGTTGCCCAAGGGGGGGATCACCACGCGCATGGCTTGCGGCAGGATGATGCGGCGCAGTGCCTTCATGCGGCTCATGCCTATCGCGGATGCTGCCTCGTATTGACCCGTGTCGACCGACAGGATGCCTGCCCGCATCACCTCGGACGTGTAGGCGCCCTGATTGATCCCCAGGCCCAGCAGCGCCGCCAGGAAGGGGGTCATCACGTCCACTGCGCGGCCCGACCAGATGCCGGGGATACCGATGGTCGGAAACACCAGCGCCAGGTTGAACCACAGCAGCAGCTGCAGGATCACCGGCGTGCCGCGGAACAGCCAAGTGTAGCCCGACGCCACGGTCCGCAGCAGCGGGTTGGGCGACAGCCGCATGACCGCGACCAGGACGCCGAGCGCGATGCCCAGCGCCATAGCCAGCACCGCCATGACCAACGTGTTGACGATGCCGTTGACGATCACAGGCACGGTCAGGAAACGGCCGACATAGGCCCACTCTATCTGTCCGGCCGCGAATGCACGGCCAATCAAGCCCAGCACGACCAGGATCGCCGCTGCCGCCAGCCAGCGGCCCCAGTGCAGCCGTCGGGCGATGGGTAGGCCCGACAGGTCCGGGAAGCCGTCCGCGAGAGGGGTGGCGCTCGGCGTCATCGAGGGGCCGCGTTCAGCAACGGCTTGGGAACGGCGTTGGCCGTGGTCTGCGGCGTGCGGAAACCGGAGTGCGCATCGCGCCCGGGCACGCAGAAGGGTTGCCCATCCTCAAGGCCCGGCACCGGCATGGACAGGCGCGACAACCAGGATGCGGGCCGGGGGCAAGTCATTGGCATCACGCACCGTGCCGCCGTGACAGCCCGTAGAGAAAGCTCAGCACCAGCGAGGCCCCTGCTCGGCCCGTCATGTTGTCCCGATCGAATTGCGGCGAGATCTCGACCAGGTCGAGGCCGATGACCTTGGGATCGGTGCCGATCCGGCGCAGCGCCTCCTGCACGTCGCGCAGATCGAGCCCGAACGGATTGGGCGCCGCGGTGCCCGGCGCCTGCGCTTGGTCGATGCAGTCGATGTCCAACGAGACATAAATCGCATCCGTACCATCGCCGGCGATCTGCAGCGCCCGTTCCACAGCGCCCGTCATGCCGTCCCGCCGCAGGTCGCGTCCGGGCACCACGGTGACGCCGTGCACGCTCGCGTAGTCCGCCAGCTGCGGCGAATTGGTGAACTCCGCCATCCCGAGCTGCACCAGGTTGCGCCCCCGCACCGCCTCCGGAAGCGTCTCGAGCGCCTTGCGGAACGGCACCCCGCTCGACTCGGCCCCTAGATGCGCGGCCCGCAGGTCGTGGTGGGCATCGAAATGGACGATGCCGAGACGCTTGCCGCTCCCGAGACCCTGCACCACGCCGCGCAGGCAGGGATACGCGATGGAATGGTCGCCGCCGATCGTGATTGGAACGATGCCCCGGCCAACCAGGCCCGCCAGCGTCGCCGTGACCCGGTCAAACGTCCCGGCCATGTCGGTGAGCGTGACCGGCACATCGCCCACATCGGCGGCCCGGAACCGGTCCATGCTCCGCCCGTCGCTGCTGCTGAAGGTCGTGTAGAACGAAAAACCTTGCCGCACGGCATCGGGGCCCCCGCGGGAGCCGGTCCGCACCACCGAGGCACCGTCGAACGGCACGCCCAGGAAGGCGGCCTGCAGCCCCTCCAACTTCCCGTCCCATTCCAGCCAGCCGCCCGCCCGGCGCTCATCCGCGTCGCCCTTCATCGTGTTCACGACCAGGCCAGGGGCTGACAGGCTGAGCGGCGGCAACACGGCCATGAGTTGGACCCATCGGAAGTTTCTGTTGACAGCGACGTCGCCCCAACTGGCAATATGTGTCAACAAAAGTTTCTCTCAGGGGCACCTCTTTCCCATGGTATCGTTCCGGCTACCGGTCCTCATCGCCGGATGCGCGTTCGTTCTGGCAATCGGCCCCGGCCAGGCCGCGCCCCGCTCGGCGGCGGCCGATCGGCGGCCGGAGGAAGTGCGCGCGGCGGGCCAACTGAAGCTGGGCACGTCGCCCACCTACGCGCCGCTGGAGTACAAGGATCCCGATACGAACGTGCTGATGGGCTTGGACATCGATCTGGGCAACGCCATCGCCGAACGCCTGGGCCTGAAGCCGGTGTGGGTCGAACAGAGCTTCGAGCAGCTGATCCCGTCACTCGACACCGGCCGCATCGATGTCGGGGCTTCGGGCATGACGGACATCGCCTCCCGCCGCGACAAGACCGACTTCGTGGACTACTTCGCGACCGGCGTGCAGCTGTTCACATTGGCCGCTGCCCCCGCAGGATTGACGCAACCCACCGACCTCTGCGGCAAGGCAGTTGCCGTCAACCACAACGGCATCTTCCTCATCCGCACCCGGGAGTTCAGCGAGGCGCATTTCGACGCCGCCGGCAGGCCGTCGATCGGCCTGTCCTTGACCGACCGGACCGCCGACGGCCGGCTGCAATTGCGGCAGGGGCGGGTCGTTGCCGCGGCCCAGGGCGTGGACTCGATCCATTACCTGAACGAGTCGCCGGGTTCGGCCGATCGTGGACGGTTCGCGCTGATCGGCACGCCCATCTCGGTCGATTTCGCCGGGTTCGGGGTGGCGAAGGCTCGCCCTGCCCTGCACGACGCGATCGCGACGGTGGTAAGCGAGATGATCGCCGATGGCAGCTATGCCGCGATCTTCAATAAGTGGGAGATGCCCTACACGATGGTGAACGCCGTCACGGTCAACGGAAGCCCGGCGGCGAAGTGAGCGCCGGGGTGACGCTGGCCGAGGAACTCGCAGCGTTCTACGCGGACCTCGACCCCGGCCGGATGCTCCCTGGGACGATACACGCCGTGCGCCGCCACGTGTTGGACACCCTCGGGGCGGCGCTGGCCGGGACCACGCAGCCGGAACCATCCGCCATCCTGGCCGCGGGCGGTCTCCTGTATGGATCAAGCGACGCGGCTGCGCTCTGGGGCCGGCCCGGACGAGCCGCCCCGGCGCTCGCCGCCCTGGTCAATGGCGCCGCCGCGCACGCCTTGGAACTGGGCGATGCCAGCGGCTGCGACCATTCGGGGGCCGTGGTGGTGTCCGCGGTGCTCGCCGCCATCGCGGCCCAGCCGTACGCCGCCGATGCCGATGTGATCGCCGCCGTGGTCGCCGGCTATGATCTGGGCCGGCGAGTGATGGAGGCGGCGGGCGGTTACGACGCGCATAATGGCGCGGGATGGCATTCCACCGGCACATGCGGCGTGTTCGGCGCCGCCGTGGCCGTGGCCCGATTGTGGCGTTTGCCAGCCGCCCAGACCCGCCACGCGCTTGGCATCGCCGGGTCCTTCGCCTCGGGCAACTGGTCGTTCCTGGCGGATGGCGCGATGACAAAGCGGCTGCATCCAGGGCATGCCGCCGCATCCGGGTTGATGGCGGCCGGACTGGCCCGTGCCGGGTTGACCGGCCCGGCCGCGGTGTTCGAAGCAGAATGGGGCGGCTTCCTGCCGACCTATGGCGGCGGCGGCGCGAATGCCGGGTTGCTGACCGCCGGGTTGGGCGCGGAATGGCGCATCCACTTGTCCTCGATCAAGCCTTATGCCTCCTGTCGCGGCACGCATGCGGCCGTCGAGGCGGCCCTTGCCCTGCGCGGGCAGATCCCGGCCGACGAGGTCGTTGCCGTCGAGGTCGGTGCGCACCCGACCATCGTGCGGATGTGCGGCGGCACGCGAGCGGCATCGCTGGTGGATGCGCAGATGAGCCTGCCCTACGCAGTGGCCGTGGCCTGGCTTTACGGCAATGCCGGACTGCCGAGCTTCGCACCGGAGATCCGGACCGACCCGCGCACGCTGGACTGGCTCGGCCGGGTGCGGGTGGTGCATGACCCGTCCGTCCCGTCCAACATCGCGGCACGGGTGACGGCCGTGCGCAGCGACGGCCACGACGTAACCCGGCGGGTGGAGGTCCCACTCGGCTCCTGGAACCGGCCGCTGCCCGACGGCGCGCTGCTGGCGAAATTCCGCGGCTTGGCCGGCCCGGTGCTGGGTCCCCCCGGGTGCGCCGCCTT
>CAZZWN010000086.1:0-12791 GCA_964657765.1 uncultured Acetobacteraceae bacterium | reverse complement strand
CCCATCTCGCGGGCCAGGAACACGTGCTCGAAGTAGGCGGAGTTGTAGATGCCGGGCGACAACAGCACAACCTGCGGGTCGCCGATGCCCTCGGGGGCGATCTCGTCCATCGCGTTGCGCAGGCGGCGGCCATAGTCGTCGACCGGGCGCAAATTCATGCCGGCGACGAGGTCCGGGAAGGCGCGCAGCATCAAATGGCGGTTCTCGACGACGTACGACACGCCGGAGGGGGTGCGGGCGTTGTCCTCCAACACGCAGAACGCGCCCTGCTCGTCGCGCACGATGTCGATGCCGCAGATGTGGACGTAGGTGCCGAAGCGGACCGGGAAGCCGTCCATCTCCGGGCGGTAGTTGGGGTTGCCGTAGACGAGCTGGTGCGGGACCACGCCGTCGTTGACGATATGCCGGGCGTTGTAGATGTCGCCGAGGAACAGGTTGAGCGCCCGCACCCGCTGGGCGACGCCGCGCTCGATCACGGACCATTCGCGGGCGTTGATAATGCGGGGCACGCAGTCGAACGGCAGGATGCGGTCGATGGCGGTCGCCTCGGAATACACGGTGAAGGTGATGCCGAGGTTGAACAGGTCGCGCTCCGCCGCGCGGGCCCGGGCACGCAATGCGTCGAGGCCGATCGCGGCGATCCGGCTCCGCACCAGCGCCGCAGCACCGCCATCGCCCTCGCGCGCGGTGAGCTCGCAGTAGTAGGCGCCGGGGTCGTAGGAGGCGAAGGGGTCGGCGCGGAGGGGCTGCATTCGGCGTGGTGGCTTTCGTGGTGCGTGGCTCAGGCGACGCTGCAGTGTCCGGTTATGCACAGAGTATGCCTGGCGGCAACCGTTCCCGCATGTTGCGGCGGCTGTGCCATTCATGCAACACGACGTTGCTGGATCGGGTCCGGACCGGGGCCGGATCGGGCACGCGGCGGTTTGCTGTTGCATGCCTGCGTAATAGGCGGTTTACCTCTCGCAAAGCGTCATGAGTTCATGCGCGCTGCGCCGCCACCCCGTTCGACTGTCCTCACTTCGACCCTCATTTCGACTGCCCAGGAGAGTTCCCCAATGCGCATCCTCGGTTCCGGATTGCTCGCCGCTGCGCTGCTGTCCGGACAGGTGGCCAACGCGCAATGCGTGCGGCCCGGCGACCTTCCCGCGTTCGACGTCACCGCGCTCAAGAGCAAGCTGATGGTCACGGCGCTGACGTGTGGCGAGCAGGACAAGTACAACGCGTTCGTCAACAAGTACCGGCCGGAGCTGACGTCGCAGGACAAGGCGCTGACCGGCTATTTCGACCGTGTGAGCGCACGGCGGGGGCGTCAGCAGCACGACGACTACATCACTCAGCTCGCCAACAGCCAGGAGCAGACCGGCATGCGCCAGGGCAGCCTGTTCTGCCGCTACAACCTCGGCACCTTCGACGAGGTGATGGCGCTGCGCAGCGGGGCCGAGCTGACGGACTACGCGGCGGGAAAGTCGGTTGCGCAGCCGATGTCGATGGCGGAATGCGGCACAGCGGCACCGGCCGCCGCACGGTCCCGGGCGCGCAGGCGGTCCTAACGGGGCGGAAACCGGCTTGGGAGGCCCGCGATACGGCCTCCCAGCGTGGCTGCGGCTTAACGGAAGACGATCTCGACACGGCGGTTCTGCGGCTCCCGGACGCCTTGGGCGGTCTGGACAAGTGGATTGCGCTTGCCGAAGCCTTGCGTCGTGATCGTGTCGCGCGGCACGCCGAGGCGCACCAGCTCGGCGGCGACAGCCTGCGCACGTCGGAGCGACAGGCGTAGGTTGTAGTTGTCGGGTCCGGTCAGGTCGGCGTGGCCGGCGACCTCGATGCGGGTGACCTGAACGCGGGCCGCTGCCTTCGCTGCCTCGGCGACGATCTGCCGGGCGCGGTCGGTCAGGTCGGCGCGGTCCCAGTCGAAGAATACGAGGTAGCTGCGGGCGTCCTGCTGGACCGGGGCGGCGACGGGGGCCGGTGCTGCTGGCGGCGCGGGCGGGACGACATTGAACGCGTAGCGCAGTCCGATCAGCAGGCTGTGGTTATAATCTTCTGTCGTGCGGGTCTTGCCGCCCGTGGAGATAGCGACGGCGTTGGACAGTGTTCGGCCAAACTCCCGTTGTCCCGTCAGGGCGTAATAACGGTATTCGGCCGTGAGCGAGAGCCCGACCACCGGCGGTATTGGAAACGACAAGCCTGCGATCGCCTGGTATGCGAAGCTGCCGTCCGTGCCCCCTTGGCTGTTGAGAGTGCCGTCGGGGTTGGCGGCAACCAATCGGCGCGCGACCCAGCTATAGCCGGCGCCAGCGCCGACATAGGGGAAAATATAGGGGCTGCCGATGTCGAGATCGAACAGAGCATTGATCATCGGACCATACTTCTGTTCGCGCCCCCCGACCGACCGTGGAGCAGGCGACGCTCCATAAATCCTATCTGGCCGGTTATACCGGTAGTTTCCCTCCACTTCGACGCGGACGCCATTGCCGAACCCGTATCCTATGCTGCCAATCCCGGTCACCCCCGATTGGAACCCGATACGGGCCTTGGACGGGATGGTAACCCCATTGAGCAGGACGCTCTTGACCCTCTCCTGCTGCAGGAAGTTCGCGCCGCCAGCGCCGCCAATATAAAGGCCAGTGACCGGCTGCGCCATCGCAATGCCCTGGAACAAGCATGGGGTGGCGAGCAGCGTCGCGGCCAACAGGATCGAGCGCATCATCCCTAGTCTCCTGCTAGGCCGACAGGCGGCCGTGTCATATCTGACAAGATCGGCTGAAATAGAAGAGGCCGGCCCTAGCATGGACCGGCCCCGACCTTAGCGGTGGTTCGTGCCGGTTAGCGCAGCACGATCTCGACGCGGCGGTTCTGCGGCTCGCGCACACCCTTGGCGGTCGGCACGAGCGGATTGCTCTCGCCGAAGCCCTGGGCCGTGATCGCGGTCCGCGGCACGCCGAGACGCACGAGTTCGGCCGCGACGTTCTGCGCCCGGCGGATCGAGAGGCCCTGGTTGTAGCGCACCGTTCCCGACCGGTCCGTGTAGCCCGACACCTCGATGCGCGTGACCTGCACCTTGGTGGTGGCCTGCGCCGCCTCGGCGATGATCTGCCGTGCGCGGTCGGTCAGGTCCGCGCGGTCCCAATCGAAGAACACGAGGTAGGTGCGTGCGGCCGTCTGCTGCGGCGGGGCGACCGGCACCACCGGCGGCGGCGGCGGCGCTGCGTTGAAGGCGTAGCGGACACCAAGCATTACGCTGTGGTTATACTCTTCGCTGAAGCGGACGGTCGCGCGGGTCGAAACTCCCGGAGCGAAGTACTGATAGTTGTAGTTCCGGTTGCCCTCGAGGCCGAGGAAGCGATACTCGGCCGTGATCGCGAGGCCGGGGACGCCAGCAATTGGAAACGCCGCGCCGACGATGGCCTGGTAGGCGAACGCGCCCTTTGCCGAGTTGGTGCGGGCGAGCTCGTTGTAGCCGTTCGGGAAGCCGGCGACCGGGCCGGGGTTGCCGGAGAAGCGCGTGTTCTGGTCCTGTGCCCAGACATAGCCGGCGCCCAAGCCGACATACGGCGAGATCGCGGCCGGGAAGAAGCCCAATCCGAGCACGTTCGGATCGAAGTCATACAGAGCGTTGACCATCCCGCCGTACTTGTTCTCGTTGCCGCCAGCCCGGGTGAAACCCGTGTTGCCGTTACCGATCTTGGTGAACTTGTTCTCGCGGTAGTTGCCCTCAAGCTCCAACCGTAGGCCGTTGCCGAGGCCATAGCCGACGCTCACGACCCCAGCGAAGCCGGTGTCGAATTTCGCCTGGTTAAGCCCGTTATTCCTGAGATTGGTCAACGGGATTCCCGCATTCGGAAATCCAACCGCCTTGATGTCTTCCTTTTGCAGGAAGTTGGCGCCAGCGCCGGCGCCAATATAGAGACCGCTTATCGCTTCGGCCTTAGCAGCTATGGGGGCGGCCAGGATGGTCGCGGCCAGTAGCGCGCTGCGGAGCTTCATTCTTTCTCTCCTCAATTACAAACTGCGCGTTCAACGCATCCGGGGGCCTGCGGGACTCGTTCCCCCGCCTCTCGGTATCCAAGACTTTAGCATCAATGGCCGTCAGTGCGAGGGAGGTGGGGAACTTTGCGTGGGACTGTTGCGGTCAAGCAACACAGCGCCGAGCAGATATACCACACATCGCCGTGAAGATCAGGATGCGTGGCACGATCGACAATCAACCAACTGGTTTTAGACGATACGCGCCTCGAACGGCGGCAGCAGATCGGGCGCTTCGAACTCCAGCACCCAAAGGTCGGGATCGCGCCCAACCTGCCGCGCCACATAGGCGTCGGCCTCGCCCTGCGCGACTGCCGCCGGTCCGGTCGCGCGCATCCACGCCACGTCTCCCTCGCCCACCCGCACCTGCGACAGCACCGACAGCCCCTCCCGCGCGCGCAGCACGACCAGGATGCCGCCGGCGTCCGCGTCCCCGCTGCGAAGCACTGCGCCGGGCCGGCCGTCAACGTCCCCCATCCGGAGCGCCATCTGCACCCACAGCTTCGCCTTTACCCGCGGTTCCGCCATATCATACTCCCACCCAACCCAATGGAGGCCCCGATGCGGCGCACATCCTGGCTGTTCGTGCTAACGCTCATAGGCTGGCCGGTTACGCAAGCCGCTGCCCAGGCCGTGGCGCAACCCCGTCCCGACCCCGTCGCCTTCGGCCTGGATTGGCAGGCCGAGGCCGAGTACGGCGGCTACTACCAAGCCGTCGCCACCGGCCTTTATGCCCGGCATGGGCTTGACGTCACGATCCGGCAGGGCGGGCCGCAGGTGAACCAGACGCAGCTGCTGCTGGCGGGGCGGCTCGACTTCAGCATCGCCTCCAACGGCTACCTGGCGCTGAACCTGGCGCAGGAAGCCCTGCCCTTCACCGCCATTGCCGCCATGTTCCAGCGCGACCCGGCCGTGCTGCTGGCCCATCCCGGCCAAGGCAACGACAGCTTCGAGGCGCTGCGCGGCAAGCCCGTCATGATCGGCGCCGATACGCGGGCGAGCTGGTGGAACTTCCTGCGCGCGCGGTTCGGCTACACCGACTCGCAGATCCGGCCCTACACCTTCAACCTCGCCCCCTTCCTGGCGGACATCCGCGCCGTGCAGCAGGGCTACCTCGGCTCGGAGCCGTTTGCAATTCGTAAGGAGGCCGGGTTCGATCCGGTGGTCCTGCTGCTCGCCGACGCCGGGTTCACCGGTTATGGCAGCCTGATTGTCGGCAGCACGAAGCTCCTGGCCGAGAAGCCGGAGCTGGCGCAGCGGTTCCTCGACGCCTCGATCGAGGGCTGGTACTCCTACCTCTATGGCGACCCGGCGCCGGCGAACGCGCTGATCAAGCGCGACAACCCCGAAATGACCGACGCGCTGCTCGATTACGGCCGTACGGTGCTGCGCGACCGCGGCATCATCGACTCCGGCGACACCCTGACGCTCGGCATCGGGGCCATGAGCGACACGCGCTGGACCTCGTTCTTCCAATCGATGTCCGAACAGGGCCTCTATCCCCGTACGCTGGACTACAAGCGGGCCTATACCCTGCAGTTCGCGAACAAGGGCGTCGGGCTGGGCATGCGTCCGAAGTAGCCGCGTGCTGACGCTCGACCACGTCGGCCGCGTCTTCCCCAATCGAACGCGGGCACTGGAGGACGTGTCGCTGCGGATCGAGGCCGGGGACTTCATCGCCCTGCTCGGCCCGTCCGGATGCGGCAAGTCCACGCTGCTCCGGCTGCTCGCCGGGCTCGACGCTCCGGAGGCGGGCACGGTGCGCTGGGACGCCGGCGTGCCCGGCCGGGTCGGCTACGTGTTCCAGGATGCGACCCTGCTGCCCTGGGCCAGCGCTGCCGACAATGTCCGCCTGCCGCTGCGGCTGCGCGGCGAGCCGGCCGCGGAGTCCGCCCCCCGCGTCGCCACCGCCTTGGCGCAAGTGGGCCTTACTGGCTTCGAGCATGCGCGCCCGCACGAGCTTTCGGGCGGCATGCGCATGCGCGTCTCCATCGCCCGCAGCCTGGTGGCCGCCCCGCAATTGCTTCTGATGGACGAGCCGTTCGCCGCCCTCGACGAGTTCACCCGCCATGCTTTGCAGGAGGACCTGCTGGCGCTGCAGGCCAGGGCCCGATGCACCGTGGTGTTCGTGACGCATTCCATCTACGAGGCCGCATTCCTGGCACGGCGGATCGTCCTGATGTCGCCGCGTCCCGGCCGCATCGTCGACGAAACAGCCGCCACCCTCGGTCCGGCGCAGGACCGCCGGCTGGACCCGGCCTATGCGGCACTGGTGGCGGAGGTCACCCACGCCATGCAGCGCGCACGGGCCGCATGAGCGGCCGCAGCCGGCGTGTGGCGCCGTTGCTGTTCGGCGTGCTGGCGCTGCTGGGGTGGGAGGCCGCCGTGCGGCTGGCCGGCATTCCACCCTTTATCCTGCCGGGCCCGTCTGCGATCCTGCGCGCCTTCACGGCCGATCCGGCGCTGCTGCTGGGCTCGCTGCTGTCGACCCTCGCCGTCACCGCCGTCGCCCTGGCCGCAAGCTGCGCGCTTGGGGTGCTGATGGCCGGGACGATGGCACTGAGCACGTGGGCGCGGGCGGCGATCCTGCCCTGGGCCATAGTGCTGCAGGTGACGCCGGTCGTCGCTATTGCGCCGCTGATCATCGTTTGGGTCGGCGACCCGTTCGCGTCCTTGGTGGTGTGCGCCACGATCGTCGCCTTCTTCCCGGTGTTCTCCAATACTGCGGCCGGGCTGGCGGCTGCGCCTGCGGAGCTGCTCGACCTGTTCCGGCTGAACGGCGCCGGGCGGTGGCAGACCCTGTGGCTGCTGCGGCTGCCGGCGGCGCTACCGCTGTTTTTGGCGGGGCTGCGGGTCTCGGGCGGGCTGGCGCTGGTGGGCGCCGTGGTGGCGGAGTTCGTGGCCGGGTCGGGCGGGTTCGCCTCCGGGCTGGCCTACCGCATCCTCGAGGCCGGCTACCGCCTGCAGATACCGCGCATGTTCGCGGCGCTGGCGCTGCTGTCGGGCGCCGGGATCGCGATCAACCTCGGGCTGGGCGCGCTCTCGGCCCGGCTGCTGCGGAGATACGGCTGAAGGCTTGAAGGCCGGGTGCAACATTGCCAAAACAGGGGTCAAGGAGACTGCAATGGCCGATGCCAAGACCCTGACCCCCGCGCAACGCGCATACGAGCAGAAACGTGCCGCAAAAGCCGGCAAGTCACTGGAAAGCTGGCTCGATGCGAAGCAGAAACGCGCTGCCGCAGAGGCCAAGCCGGCCGCCCCGCCGCCGAAGAAGCAGCCCGGCCTGATCTCGCGCCTGCTGGACCGCGCGCACAAGCCGCTCTGAGGACCGTCGCCGCCCACGCCGATTGGAGCGTCGACCCCGGCAAGCGGTGGATGGCGCTGGCGTTATCGCATCGTGGTGACGGCTGGACGTCGAGCGTCGAGCCGGTCGGGGATGTGTCGACGCTGTTGCGCCGGCTTCGCGCCCTGGCCGACGGCGGGCCGGTGGCCTTGGGGGTCGACTTCCCGATCGGGCTGCCACGCGCCTATGTCGCCCGGCACCTCGATGAAAACAGCGCGTTCCCGGCTTTCCTGCGCGGACTGGCCGACCGGCCGGGCTTCCTGTCGGTCTGCAGCGGCTTGGACGAGATCGGGCCGGAGCGGCCGTTCTATCCCATGCGCGGCAAGCTTGGCATGACCCGGCTGTCGCACGCGCAGGCGCTAGGCCTCGACGATGCGGCCGGGCTGTCGCGGTTGTGCGACATCGCGACCTTGGCGCGTCCGGCGGGAGCCCCGCTGTTCTGGACCTTGGGCGCGAACCAGACCGGCAAGGCGGCGATCTCGGCCTGGCGGGACCTGCTGCTGCCTGCGCTGGCCGGGCCGCACCCGCCGGCGCTCTGGCCGTTCGACGGCGCGCTGCTGCCGTTGCTGCAGGGCGATCGGGTCGTGGTCGCCGAAACCTATCCCGCCGAGGCAATGCGGCAACTCGGGTTGCGCATGGCCGGCAGCAAGCGGCGTCATGCCGACCGCTTGGCGTTGGCGCCGGCGATCCGGGCGTCGATGGCCGGCCTGTCGGGGTGTCCGGACCTGGCGCTCGACCGGCTGCTGGCCGACGGGTTTGGGCAGGACGCGGCCGGAGAGGACCGGATGGATTGCATGCTCGGCCTGTTATGCGTGATGCAGGTCCTCGCAGGACATCGGCCCGACACGGCCCCGGATGACCATTGGATCAGGCGCTGGGAGGGCTGGGTGCTAGGCCAGGCCCCACCTTATGGAGCTGCCCTCGGCCCCTGAACCATGCGCCGTGCGGACGACGGTGGCATAGGCCAAGCCAGGCCAAATGCGATCGCCCTGCCTGCAGGCCCCCTCGCCCTTGCCAAACCGGTCTGGTTATATTATGTCCATCATATAATCAGGAGCGGCGCCTTCCATGCGGTATGATCCGGAGCACAAATCGAAAACCCGGGCGCGTGTGCTGCAGGAGGCAGCCCGGATGGTGCGCGCGGACGGCGCAGAGAAGCTCGGCGTCGCCCAGGTCATGGCGCGTGCCGGCCTGACGCATGGCGGTTTCTACGCGCATTTCGATACGCGCGAGGCGCTGGTCGCAGAGGCGGTCGTGGAGGCGTTCAAGGACGGCGCCGGCATGTACGAACGCGCGACGCGCGACCGCAGCCCGCGTGAGGCGCTCGCCGCCTATGTCACCGGGTATCTTTCGGTGCGGCACCGGGACCGGCGTGACCTGGGATGCCCGCTGCCTGCGCTCGCCTCCGAACTTCCCCGGCTGCAGCCGGAGGCGCGCGCACGCTTTGCCGAGGGAGTGGTTCGGCTCACCCGGCGGCTCGAGCTTCTGATGCAGGCGGCCAGGCTCGATGATGCGGACGCGCTTGCCAGCTCCGTGCTGGCCGAGATGGTCGGTGCAATGTCGCTTGCCCGCACCCTGCCCGACCCGGATGCCTCCGCGCGGATGCTGGAGCGTTCCCGCAATGCAATCATCCAACGGCTCGGCCTGGGAGAGCCCGCATGAACGCCGATTCCGAACTCCAGGCGCGCCTGTCCGGCCTCGAGCAACTGCGCGCGCTGGTCGCGTCGGGGCGACGGCCCGGCATCGCGGCATCGCTCGATTTCGACCTCGTGGAGATCGGGGACGGCCTCGCGGTGTTCGAGGGGACGCCGGGCCTGCACGCCTACAACCCGATCGGCACCGTGCATGGCGGCTACGCGGCGACCCTGCTGGACTCCGCCTGCGGCTGCGCGGTGCACAGCAAGCTCACGGCCGAGCAGGGCTACACGACGCTGGAGCTGAAGGTCGCCTATCATCGAGCCATCACCGTCACGACCGGCCGCGTGCGCGCGGCGGGCCGGGTGGTCAGCATCGGCCGGCGTGCCGCCTTTGCCGAGGCGACGCTGACGGACGCGGATGGGCGGCTCTACGCCTCCGCGACCTCGACGCTCCTGGTCATGACGCCATGAGCGGACATGCAACGCTGGTGGCGGGAGGCTCCCATGTCTGACGCCACCCTGCTCCGCGATACCGCGGTCGCTCCTGGCGCCGCGCGCTCCCGCCGCTGGCCGCGGCGTCTGCTGCTGGTCGCGGCGGCCGTCGCGGTCGTCGGCGGCATCGCGTGGTATGGCAACGGCTGGTGGACACAGGGCCGCTTCATCGAGAGCACGGACGATGCCTATGTCGGCGGCAACGTGACCGCGATCGCGCCGCATGTCGGCGGCTTCGTCGCCGAGGTGCTCATTGAAGACAACCAGCGCGTGCACGCCGGCCAAACGCTGATCCGCCTCGACCGACGCGACTACCAGGCGGCGCTCGACCACGCAGCCGCCGTGGTCGACGCGCGCGCGGCGGCGCTGGATGGGCTGCGGGAGCGCAACACGCTGCAGCAGGCCGTGATCCGGCAGCAGGAGGCCGACGTCACGTCGAAAGGCGCGCGGGCCGCCTTCACCGCGCAGGAGGCGGAGCGCTATCGCAGCCTGGCATCGACGAGCGCCGGATCCCGGCAGGAGTCGCAGCGGTCGCTCACCCTGGATCAGGAGGGCCGCGCCGCGGTCGTCGCATCGTTCGCCGGGCTGGAAGCGGCACGGCAACAGGTGAAGGTGCTCGATGCGCAAACCGCCGAGGCGCGCGCCGCCCTGGCCCAAGCGCAGGCGGAGCTGCAAACCGCGCGGCTCAACCTCGGCTACACCGAGGTGCTGGCGCCGATCGACGGCTATGTCGGCAACCGGGCGGCGCAGGTGGGCGCCTATGTCGCGCCAGGGGCCTATTTGGTCTCGATCGTCCCGGATGCCGGCCTTTGGATCGACGCCAACTTCAAGGAAAGCCAGCTTGCCGGCATGGCGAAGGGCCAATCCGTCAGGGTGGTGGCCGACACGCTGCCGGGCCATGTCTTCCAGGGCCGGGTGGTCAGCATCGCGCCGGGCACAGGCGCCGTCTTCAGCGTGATCCCGCCGGAGAACGCGACCGGCAACTTCACCAAGATCGTGCAGCGGGTGCCGGTGCGGATCGCCGTTGCCGCGGGCGACGCAAGCCTGCCGGCGCTGCGTCCGGGCCTGTCGTCGATCGTTGAGGTCGATACACGGCCAGAGCGTGCAAGTACGCCATGAGCGCATCCGCCGCCAAGCCGCCCTCGGTGCTGCCGTTCGTCGTCATGACCGCCGGCATGTTCATAGCCCTGCTGGACATCCAGATCGTCGCGTCGTCGCTGCAGGACATCGGCGGCGGGCTGTCGGCGGGGCAGGACGAGATCAGCTGGGTGCAGACCGCCTATTTGATCGCGGAGATCATCATGATCCCGCTGTCCGGCTGGCTGACGCGGGTGTTCTCGACCCGCTGGCTGTTCACGATTTCGGCCGGCGGGTTCACCCTAACCAGCATGCTGTGCGGGCTGGCGTGGGACATCCACAGCATGATCCTGTTCCGCGCGCTGCAGGGCCTGCTGGGCGCATCGATGATCCCGACGGTGTTCACCTCCTCGTTCCATTATTTCCAGGGTCCGCGGCGGGTGTATTCGGCCGCCGTCATCGGCACCATCGCGGCCATCGCGCCCACCCTGGGCCCGGTGATCGGCGGCTGGATCACCGACGCGCTCGGCTGGCGCTGGCTGTTCTACGTCAACCTGCTGCCCGGCCTCGCCATCACGGCGCTGGTGCCCATGCTGGTGCGGATCGACAAGCCCGACCTGTCGCTGCTGCGCGGGGCCGACTATCTCGGGATCGCGCTGATGGCGGTCGGCCTGGGCAACCTGGAATACGTGCTGGAGGAAGGCACCCGGTGGAACTGGTTCGACGACGGCGTCATCCGCGCCTCCGCGTGGGTCGCAGCCCTCGCCCTCGCCGCCTTCGTCGCGCGCAGCCTGACCTATCGCAATCCCGTCGTGGACCTGCGGGCGCTGGGCAACCGCAACTTCGCGCTAGGCTGCTTCCTGTCGTTCATCACCGGCCTCGGCATCTTCACGACGATCTATCTCACGCCGCTGTTCCTCGGCTACGTGCGCGGCTACAGCGCCTGGCAGACCGGC
The DNA here is from genome assembly GCA_964657765.1 of uncultured Acetobacteraceae bacterium. GTDB lineage: Bacteria > Pseudomonadota > Alphaproteobacteria > Acetobacterales > Acetobacteraceae > CAHJXG01. The sequence continues at coordinate 1,260 of CAZZWN010000086.1, read as the reverse complement.
GCGGCTTTGTTCTCGACCGGGCTCGCCTCGCTGGCCGGCACCCCCGTCTACATCGTCCTGGCACGGCGCTTCGACACGCGCTGGCTGATGATGGCCGGGCTCGCCTGCTTCGGCCTGTCGATGTGGAGCTTCTCGTTCATCACTCACGACTGGGGCGGCGCGGAACTCCTGCTGCCGCAGCTCCTGCGCGGGTTCCCGCAGGTGTTCGCGGTGGCGCCGAGCGTGACCCTCGGCCTGGGCAGCCTGCCGCCCGAGCGGCTGAAATACGCCAGCGGACTGTTCAACATGATGCGCAACCTCGGCGGCGCGGTCGGCATCGCCATCAGCGCCGCCATCATCAACGACCAGACCAACCTGCACTTCCTGCGCATCGCGTCGCATCTCACGCCCGCGAACGGCGCCATGGACCGCCTGGTCGACGGCATGGCCGCCCGCTACGCCGTGCTTCCTGGCGCGGTCGACGCCGGACATCAGGCCGCATTGCAGCGGCTGTGGCATCTCGCCTATCGCGAGGCGTCGACCCTCGCCTACGCCGACGCGTTCCGCACCATCATGCTGGCGTTCGTGGTCGCCACGCTGCTGGTGCCGTTCATGCGGAAGGTTGGGACGCCAGCGCCGGCCGCCGCGCCGGCGGCACATTGAGCCGCCCTAGATGGATCGCCGGGCATCGGCCAGGCGGATTCGGCTATAATCGCAACGGTCGCCGCCGCATCATGGACAATAGGTCGTCATACACCACCTGACGTGGTAGCTGTGATCCGGAGCCGCCTCGGGCAGAGTGCGAGACGGATCGGGACCGGCCTGGTCGATATCCAACGCAGACGTGGGCCGCGTTCCCGGCAACGGTGTCGTTCGGCAAGGCTCGTGTCATCCGCTGGAGGGGTCAATTGGGCAATCTCGCTACGAGTCTCGACGCGGTGTTCCTGGCGCGGCTGCAGTTCGCCTTCACCGTCGGGTTCCATATCGTGCTGCCTGCGTTCTCTATCGGGCTCGCCAGCTACCTGGCGGTGCTCGAGGGACTGTGGCTGCGCACCAAGCAGCAGGTCTACCTCGACCTGTTCCAGTTCTGGGTGAAGGGCTTCAGCCTCGTGTTCGGCATGGGCGTCGTGAGCGGCCTCGTGATGTCCTACGAGTTCGGCACCAACTGGTCGCAATTCGCCAAACTCGCCGGTCCCGTGGTGGGTCCGTTGATGGGCTACGAAGTGCTGACGGCGTTCTTCCTCGAGGCCGGGTTCCTCGGCATCATGCTGTTCGGCATGA
>CAZZWN010000085.1:0-12933 GCA_964657765.1 uncultured Acetobacteraceae bacterium | reverse complement strand
CCCGAAGTGCTGATCAGCGAACGGCCAGCCGAAGTGGGCGACCGAGCCGTGCCGGGTCACTGGGAGGGCGATCTTATCCTCGGCCTGGGCAGCTCGGCGATCGGCACGTTGGTGGAGCGCACGACCCCAGCGAAATCGCAGGCGATTTGCGCGGGCTAACGATGTTGCTGCATTTGCCCCGCATGCCTGAGCATGACTGCGGACCTCGCATGAAGAACGGGCCCGCGCTCGCGGGTCACGGCGCCGAGGCGGTGCGCGACGCAATTGAGCGTACGATTATCACGCTACCCGAGCTGCTGAGGCGATCGTTGACTTGGGATCAGGGGGCCGAGATGTCGCAGCATCCTCAGCTGACGATGCAAACGGGACTGCAGGTCTACTTCTGCGACCCACACAGCCCCTAGCAGCGCGGCTCAAATGAGAACACCAACGGGCTGCTGCGACACTATTTCCCAAAGGGGACCGACCTGTACAGCGCAGACGAGCTTGCCGCTGTAGCGATGGCGCTCAACACAAGGCCCCGAAAGACGCGAGCCTGGCGAACACCTGCGGAGATGTCTGACCAAGCGCTACGGTTGGTTCGGTCTGCTGTTGCGACGACCGGTTGAACACAAGCAATATAAGTCTCTGGCGTTCGAGAAGCGATGCGGCGAGGCTGGCATCATACCCTCAATATACTCAGTCGACGACGCCTACAACAATAGCATGGCCGAACGTTTCTTTTCGACTTTGGAAACCGAGCTGCTCAGCCGTCGCCGGTTGCGGCCCAAGCAGAGACACGCATGGCGCGCCTCAGCTCCATCAAGGGTTAATACAACCCGGCAAGGCTGCACTCGCTGCCTGGGCCACCGGTCTTCGATGACCTACAAAGCCGAAAGGAAGGCCGCCCTGATTGAGCCGTAGCCCGCAAGCCTATAAACTGTCCCGAGGACCGGGTAACCTCAAATACGGTTGGAAATTTGCTTTCTACTCCGACGAGCAACTCGAAACCTTCGGTCGCGAGAGCTATCGACACATAATGTCAAAGACCCTGCCAAGCCCTATTCCTGAGCCTGCATCCGCCGAGATTTCCAAAGCCGGAACAGCTCCGTCCGCTGCATTGCCGTGAGCTGCGTCAAGCCGATGCTGCTCGTCCACTCGTTGAATTCTTCCGGCAGGAACCCGGAGGCCACCGGGACAGGCAAAGCCGCAACATCGCGAGACATCGAACGGTCAAGCCACTGCTGCGCGTAGGGCGCACGGGTCCAGCCGGGAACCCTCGCACGCAGATTCACCTCATGCCACTTCTCGTGATACGGCGATTGATGCAGCTCAGTAAGGTGCGAGAAGAAGAAGTCGGTGAACGCGGCAAGGTTTCGATACCGTGGCGATTTTACAGGCCAATTATAAGCGGTCAGCAGCACCGGGACCGCCAACGTCTCCACAGTCTCGTTCTCAGCCATCAGCGTCGGATAGTCGGCATGGGTGAACTTGGCTTGGACATAGACGTTCAAAAGGGCCTCGGACATCGGCAGCGACAGCAGATGAAGTCCGGTGCCCGCGGGAATTCCTGCGATGAATTGGCTAGGTTTGCCATTGACCACCATCATCGCGGCGATCTCGCCTCGCTTCAGCTTTTCGAGGGCGGCGGCCGAGCTCTCATAGGTCGGATTGACGGACATCTTCAACGCGTCGAACAATGCGGGCGCAGTGACGGCGGTGCCCGCGCCCACGGCGCCAAGATTGACGGTTTTGCCGGCTAAGTCGGCGAAGGCGTGGACGTCGGGGCCAGCCAAGACGTGTATTTCCTGGTCGTAGAGCTTGGCGATATAGTCCACCCGGCGGCGAAATCCGGGATATAGCTTTTCGGACTCCGCCGCACGCACCGAGTCCGCCGCGAGCAGCGCGAGGTCGACGCCGCGGAAATACAACAAGTCGCCAAGGTTTTGCACCGATCCGCGTCCGACATACGGCATGACCCGCAATTTATCGGTGTTGATGACCGAGGATAGGTCGCTGCCCATCTGCAGGAAAGTGCCGCCTAACCCGCCCGTCATGATGCCGATCGTTGCAGCTCGGTTAAGCGCAGGCGGCTTGTCCTGGTTGTCCAGGACGCGGCGGCCACTGGTCACCGGAGTGAGCAATGCATCCCGGCCCGCATCGGGACGCGGCGCGACCACATGCGGCGTGGCTGGCCTGCTTTTACTTCCGGGCCACGTAGTGCTCGGCTGAGCCGTGAGGGTGGGCGATGACTGCGCAAATCCGGGCGACGGCACCATACCGAGCAAGAGAGCAACCAGAAGAAAACGGCATCTGTATCGCATACGGAGAGTCCTTGACAGGGGCTACAATCATACCGTGTAGATTGACGCGCGGCCTAGCGACAAACTAGTATCTTTCCTTAGATACTTGGCTTCCGGGAATAAGCTATCGACTTAAATCCATTTGTGAGTCAGGTTTCTGGCAGAGGTCGATAGTTTTGGCTAGTACCATAATATATGCAGATACGAATCATAGGTTTTCATCATGGGTAGTTACAAATTACGATAGCATATCAAGTAACGGATACTTCATTAAACCCATGCGTTCACCTTAGGAGATGTCCATGGCAGATGTCCCGGAGTCGCAGATGCAGCCCGACAGCGCGTCTTGCCCAAGTGATTTCTTAACCGACGCCGCGAGCAGCATCGACCCGGGCCAAATTACGATAATCCCTCCCCGCCCGATCCTCACAGGCAACCCGGCTCTGCTCGTGCAGCAGCCTGCCGCAGCGCCAGGCGTCATGATGACTGAACCGTTCTTCCTCAGCAAAAGCCAGCGCGAGGCCGCCAATGTCATTCGGCGCGCCCTCGCCGAACGGCACGTCTTCGCGGCTCTCACGGGGGTGCCGGGCTCGGGCAAGACGATGTTGGTCGCCACGGCGCTCGCCGCGGCATTGGGGCAGGTCCGGACCATCAGGATCGAAAAGCCCGATCAGCTCTCGGCCGAACAGGCTGCACAACTCGAGCAGATCGCCTTGGACCCAGCGGCGGGCGGCCCGCATACTGTGCTCGTCATCGACGACGCCCATGCGGCGCCGCCGGGGTTGCTGCGCTGCTTGACGCGCCTTGCAGAGATCGGGCGGCTGAAGCCGGGTTCGGCCCAGGTGCTCCTAGTTGGCCGTCCTGAGCTTTGGGATCGGCTCGAGGCCTGGGAATTCGCGCCGCTCATGGAGCGGATCGCTGTCCGTCCAGTCTTGCAGCTCATGACCGACGATGACGCGCGTGGCTTGATCACGCATCTGCTGGACCAGCCGCGCAAAATCTTTGGCCAGACGCTCGCGGCGGACGCGGAGCGGGAGGTGCTGCGCCTTTCCGATGGAAAACCGGGCCGACTCGGTGCCATCGTGCGGAGCACGCTCACGCTCGGCGACGTTCCCGCCCGGCCACCCATCTCGATTGGGATGATCAGAAGTGCGACCGCAATGCTCGACGGGCAGCCGCAGGTGCAACCTGGCACACCACGCAACCGCCTCTTTGTGCCTGCCCTGGTGCCCATCGCGGCAGCTGCGGCGGTGATTGGCGTCTTGCTGGCTGGGCCTGGCAGGTTGCTGGACCGTGGCTGGTCGATGATGTCCAACCTTACCCATAAGATCGCTTCGTTGCAGGCGCCAGCTCCTGTCAAAACCGCAGCAACGCCGCCGCCGGAAGTCATCCCAGCGGCGCCGCCGGAAATCACTCTAGCCGCGCCGCCGCAAACTGGTCCGGCCGCTCCCCCCGTTGCGACGCAGGGCAATGCAGACCGCCTCGCAACCCAAAGCCGCCCATCGCCGCCGTCGACGCCCAGCCCGGCTGCAACGCCGGAGCAGCCAGTCACCGCCAGCCCAGCGCTTCCGCCGACATCGCCGCCAGCAGATCAATCGCGTGACGCCAACAGAGCGCAAGACCGCGTCGACACGTCCGCATCAGCAGCCACAGCCGTCACGCCGCCAGCGCCAACTCCGCCCTCCCCCACGCCGCCAACGCCCAACGCTGCCGCGCAGATTGCGATCCCGAGCCCAGTGCCGGACAATCCCTTGGCACCGCCCGCTCCCGCGGCGGTGGCGACGTTGCTGCGGCGCGGCGACGAGGTGCTGGCGTTGGGCGACGCCGCGACCGCGCGTCGCTTTTATGAACGCACCATCCCTGCCGGCAGCGCCGCTGGCGCGCGTGGCATAGCGAGGACCTACGATCCGGCCGTCATCGGGCGAACGAACCCGGCCGTCAATTCCGAGGCGGCCGCGGCCTGGTACAAAACGGCCGCCGAGCTGGACAGCGTCGAGGCGAGCGCCCGTCAGCAGAAGAAATAGCCCAGTTACCGCCAAATGATGGCGCAGCGCTTTCGGCGCGCCTGAAACGCCGAGCAGGGCCGCCAAATAGCCCAGGAACGCTGCCATCATGGCTGTGCGTGACGGCCTTGCTTGCGCGTGGCGGCGGCCCCGGCCAAGGTCCTTGCTGCGGAACGCGCGGTGCGGCTCACGCTCGATCCGCGCCGGGCTGCACGCATGCAAGTTCCAACCGAATAGGCAGGGTACAAAATGGCTGACGGCGCGCTATCTCGTTTTAAGGTTCTGGACCTGACCCGCGTGCGGGCCGGTCCCACCTGCGTCCGGCAGTTCGCCGACCATGGCGCGCAGGTCATCAAGATCGAGGCGCCCGGCGACGGGGACAGCGGCATGGGCGGTCCGCGCCTGGGCCCGGATTTCCAGAACCTGCACCGCAACAAGCGCTGCATCGCGCTCGATTTGAAATCGCCGAAGGGCAAGGAGGTGTTCATGGCGCTGGCGCGCGACGCCGACGTGCTGGTGGAGAATTTCCGCCCCGACGTGAAGGACCGGCTCGGCATCGGCTACGCGGCCGTCGCGGCGGTGAACCCGCGGCTGGTGTATGCCAGCGTCTCCGGATTCGGCGAGGACGGGCCGTATCGCCTGCGCCCGGGCTTCGACCAGATCGCGCAGGGCATGGGCGGGCTGATGTCCGTCACCGGCGCGCCGGGCCAGGGGCCGATGCGCGCCGGCATTCCGGTGGCGGACTTGACGGCCGGGCTGTTCGCCGCCCAGGGGATCATGACGGCGCTGCTGGAACGCGAGGTTTCCGGCCAGGGCCAGTGGGTGCAGGTCAGCCTGCTGGCGGCGCAGATCGCCATGATGGACTTCCAGGCCGCGCGCTGGCTGATGCAGCAGGACGTGCCGCAGCAGGCCGGCAACAACCACCCGACCAGCATCCCAACCGGGGTGTTTGCCACCAGTGACGGCTTCATCAACATCGCAGCTGCGGGGAACGTGATCTGGGCTCGGCTGTGCCGCGCGCTTGGGATCGAGGCGTTGACCAACGACCCGCTGTTTGCCGATGGAGAGATACGGTCGAAGCACCGCGACGACCTGAATGCGCGGATCGAGGCGGTAACCCGCACCAAAACGTCTGCCGAGTGGATCGCCGCGCTGAACGCCGCCGAGGTGCCGTGCGGACCGATCTACGCCATGGACCAGGTGTTCGCCGATCCGCAGGTGCAGCATCTGCAGATGGCGCCCAAGGTGCGGCACCCGCAACTGGGCGAGGTCGCACTGGTTGGCCAGGCGATCAAGCTCAGCCGTACGCCTGCCGAGCTGAAAACGGCTACGCCGGGCTTTGGCGAGCATACGGACGCGGTGCTCGCGGAGCTCGGCTACGCTGACGACCAGATCGCGGCGATGCACGCCGAGGGGGTCGTATGATGCCCGACGTCCAGCCGGCCGAGGACCTCATCTACGACGTCCGGGACGGCATCGCCCGCGTCACCTTCAACCGTCCGCAGGCGCGCAACGCCATGCTGTTCAGCATGTATGAACGCCTGGCCGCGATCTGCGCCGAGATCGATGCGGACCGTTCGATCCGCGCCTTGGTGCTGACCGGCGCCGGGGAGAAGGCGTTCGCCGCCGGCACCGACATCTCGCAGTTCCGCGCCTTCAAGACGCCGGAGGACGCGCTGGAGTACGAGGCCCGGGTCGACCGCGTGCTGAGCGCGCTGGAGCGGGTGCGGGTGCCCACCATCGCCGCCATCGCCGGCGCATGCACGGGCGGCGGCGCGGGCATGGCGGCCTGCTGCGACCTGCGCATCGCCGCCAGCAACGTCCGCTTCGGCTTCCCGATCGCCCGCACCCTGGGCAACTGCCTGAGCATGAACAACTATGCCCGCCTGGTCGCACTGATCGGCGCCGCCAGGGTGAAGGACATGATCTTCACCGCCCGCCTGGTCGAGGCCGAGGAGGCCCGCGCGATCGGCCTCGTCAACGAAATCCTGCCCGACCCGGCCGCGCTCGCCGTGCGCGCCGACGAGCTGGCCCGGCTGGTCGCCGCCAACGCCCCGCTGACCTTGCGCGCGACGAAGGAGGCGCTGCGCCGCATCAAGGAGCAGTCGGTCGGCGCCGAGGACAAGGACCTGATCCTGCTATGCTACATGAGCGCCGATTTCCGCGAAGGCATGGACGCCTTCCTCAACAAGCGCCCGCCAGTGTGGAAGGGCGAGTAGCGCTTCAGCCGAGCTCGTCAGCGGACCAGCGCCTGCATGCCGCGTTCGATGTGGTCGGTCAGGCGGTCGAGATGCAGAAGCAAGGTCTCGCTCAGGACCGCAACGGCGTCCTGGCCGGTTTTGGTTTCAAGCTGCATCAGGGCGGCCTGAAGCCGTTCCCAGGCCTGCGTCGCATGGGCGAGTTCGCCGGCGATCTCGACGTTGCTGAGCGGCAGGCAGCCCAAATAGGCGAACCCGTCGACCAGTTCGGCCCGCGTCGCCGCCATGGCGTTCCCTGCGGCCGTCGCAGCCTTGCCGTTCAGCAGCGCGCCCATCAACGCTGCCTTGGCCAAACGCTGCGACAGCATGCGCTGGCGCCCTGAAACGTTGATGACGTGCAATGCCGCCGCGAATCCGACGATCTCGAGGTTGGCGGTCAGCTGCTCGGCCTGCAGCAGCATGCGCTCCGCCATCCGGTCGACCTCCTGCATTCGGCTGGTCAGCGCAGGCGCTTCGAGGACGGCCCGCAGCGGCTTCCACGGCGCCAGCACCGCATCCAAAAGGTCGCCGAAGGTCGGCTTGGAGAGGCTCCGCGCCAGTATGGCCAGGTTGCCGTCGACCAGCCCGATCGAGTCTGCGAACAACCCCTTGGTCTCGGTGGCGCGAACGCCGGCGCAGGTCAGCGCATAGAGCTTGATCAGCCGCTGCGACAGCATGCGCAGTTGGCCCGCACGATTGATCGCCTCGGCATAGCGGGCCGACTCGATAACCTGCTGCGACACCTGGCCGATACGCTGCATCCGCTGCATGGCAACGCTGCGCAGCACCCGGTAGGCCTCCTCCTCGCGGAGCTGGCGCGCGCCCATCAGGATACCCTTTGCGCGGTCGACCAGCTTCCGCTCGGCGAAGCGCTGGTTCACCTCGGTCAGCTCCGCGCGGATAAGCCCGTCATGGCTGAACCGCGCCTGCGCCAGATGCAGCACCGAGCGGAGCCGGTTCTGGCTGTAGCCGTTGACGACATAGGCGTGCACGCCCGACCGCGTGGCAAGAGCGATATTCCCTGCATCCGGATCGGTCGTGAACATCGCGACCGGGCAGGGCGCGGCAGTCTTGAGGGCGGCGATGCTCGCAAATAGGGCAGTGGTCGGATGACTTTCATAGATCACGACCACGTCGGGCGAGTTTTTGACCACATCCTGCAAAAGATTTGGGCACTCAGAAACAGCCACCACATCGATTCCGACTGCATCGAGGTCATCGGCTAGCGGCGGCGCATCCGGCCCGTTGCTCGACGACAGCAGGGCAGACGTCATGCGTAGAGACCTCCCTTATGATAGCGGGGCGGCAAGACGCAAATTTCGCACCATTCACCTCGTTGGCACGAGGTATGCATACAGGTTGGCAGGGCGCACTGACGTGCCCTGACCAACGCGAACGCACCGCGCGTCGTACTCGCATTGCTGCGGGTAGCTTGTGCCTCCCGCCTCGGCTTGTCCGGGGCAGCTTAAAGAAGGTCGCATTGACCAAAGCCGCTACGACCGAGACGAACCAGCGCTTGCCGCAGGCCAAAACCGAAAAGCCACAGCCGGATTGCGAGCCGCCGTTGGCAGCCGCAGACGTGGCGGGCGTCGCGGCCTGACCCTTCTGGGTTCCGCATCACCCGATAGATCCTGTCCCCGCTGCTAGCCTGCCGGGGTGCCTTTTCGCGCTTAACATTTGTCCCGGAACTGCTCAATGATCTCGCAAAAAGCCACGAAGATCGACCTCTTCAGCTTCTCCACCCCGCAGATGCGCGCCTTCCACCTGAGCTGGATGGCATTCTTCGTCTGCTTTTTCGCCTGGTTCGCCGTCGCGCCGCTGATGCCCGTCATCAAGGGCGAGTTCCACCTCACCGCCGACCAGATCGCCAACATCAACATCGCCGCCGTCGGCGTCACCATCCTGGTGCGCATGGCCATCGGGCCGATGTGCGACAAATGGGGGCCGCGCATCACCTACACCGCGCTGCTGGTGCTCGGCGCCATCCCGGTGATGGGCATCGCCCTCGCGACCTCGTACGAGAGCTTCCTGATCTTCCGCCTGGCCATCGGCGCGATCGGCGCGAGTTTCGTCATCACCCAGTATCACACCTCGGTCATGTTCGCGCCCAACGTCGTCGGCACGGCCAACGCGACCGTCGGCGGCTGGGGCAATGCCGGCGGCGGCGTAACGCAGAGCGTGATGCCGCTGATCCTGCTCGCGATCGTCAGCCTCGGCGTGGAGCAGTCCATGGGCTGGCGGCTTGCGATGTTCGTGCCGGGCATCATGATGCTAGGTGTCGCGGTGCTGTACTGGCGCTGCACGCAGGACACGCCGGAGGGCAACGTGCTTGAGCTGCGCGCCCGCGGCATTACCGTCGATTCCGGCAAGAAGGGCGGCATCGCGGTGTTCAAGCAGGCCATGTCCAACTACCGGGTCTGGATGCTGGCGATCACCTACGGCGCCTGCTTCGGCGTCGAGATCTTCATCCATGCCACGGCCGCGAGCTACTATGTGGACCGCTTCGGCCTGTCGCTGACCTCGGCCGGGATGGCGGCCGGAAGCTTCGGCCTGCTGGCGCTGTTCGCCCGCGCGCTGGGCGGCATCGCGTCCGACCGCGTCGCCCGCAACTGGGGGCTGGATGGGCGGACCATGCTGCTGTGCCTGCTGATGGTTGGCGAGGGCATCGGCCTTCTGGCCTTCTCCACCATGGGTTCCGTCGTGCCGGCCATCATTGCAATGCTGACGTTCGGCCTGTTCACCCACATGGCCTGCGGCTCGACCTACGCGCTCATGCCATTCATCGACCGTAAGGCGTTGGGCGGCGTCGCCGGCATCATCGGCGCCGGCGGCAACATCGGCGCGGTGGCGGCGGGCTTCCTGCTGAAGGCTGCCGGGAGCCTGCCGGATGCGCTGTATATCCTCGGTTGGACCGTGCTCTGTTCCGCGCTCTGCGCTGCAGCCGTGCGGTTCTCGGCCACGCATAAGCAGGCGGAGCAGATACTTTACGATCAAGCCTTGGCCCAGCGCATGAGCATGGAATCCGGGTCCGGCCTGGCGGCAGCATCGTAAGGGCCGCACGACCAGCAACGCCAGTACTCAGCAGATGCCTACAATCTGTGACTCTGGCCGCAGATATGCTTAAGTTTTGTGCGCTTTGACTTTGGTAAAGCTCACAATGAACGGCTTCGGTGCGATTCTGGCTTGGCCGAAGCCGGTCTGCCCGGTATTGATCTAAGCGACATGGATGACCTTTTCATGAATGCGGACGCACCAGCAGATCTGATGGACGGCAATGTTGCAGTCTCCACGACCACGGCCACGCATTGCCCGTATTGTGCGCTGCAATGCGGCATGAACGTCGTCCACGATGGGACCAACTGGAGTATCGAGGCGCGGGACTTCCCCACCAACCGCGGCGGCCTGTGCCGGAAGGGCTGGACCGCCGCCACCCTGCTTAACAAGTCCGACCGGCTGCTCGGCCCGCTGCTGCGCGACAGCAAGGGTGCGGCGCTGCGCCCGGCAAGCTGGGACGAGGCGCTGGACCGCATCGCCTCCGGCATCCGCGCCATCCAGGCCGCCGCCGGGCCGGACGCGGTCGCGGTTTTCGGCGGCGGCGGGCTCACGAACGAGAAGGCCTACGCTCTCGGCAAGTTCGCCCGCGTCGCGCTGCATACCGCCAACATCGACTATAACGGCCGCTTCTGCATGGCCTCCAGCGCCGCCGCCGGGCTGCGCGCCTTTGGGATCGACCGCGGGATGCCGTTCCCGCTCGCCGACATCGCCGATGCAGACTGCGTGCTGCTTACCGGCGGCAACCCGGCCGAGACGATGCCACCGATCATGCAGTGGTTCGACGAGGGCCGCGCCCGCGGCGCGCAGCTTATCGTCGCCGACCCGCGCCGCACCGCGACGGCACGGGCCGGCACTCTGCACCTGCCGCTCACGCCCGGCACCGACGCGGCGTTGGCCAATGGCCTGCTGCACGTTGCGGTTGCCCGGCGTTTGATCGACGTCGACTACATCGAGGCGCGCACGACCGGATGGGACCGGGTGCGCCGGGCCGTCGCCAGCTATTGGCCGGACCGGGTGGAGCGCATCACCGGCGTCCCGGCGCGGGACATCGAGCGCGCGGCCGTCCTGCTCGGGGAGGCATCCCGGGCGCTGATCCTCTCTGGACGCGGCTCGGAGCAGCAGAGCCACGGCGTCGACAACAGCTTGGCATTCATCAACCTGGCGCTGGCGCTCGGCTTGCCCGGCCGGCCCGGCAGCGGCTGGGGCTGCATGACCGGCCAGGGCAACGGACAGGGCGGGCGCGAGCACGGACAGAAGGCCGACCAACTGCCGGGCTATCGGCTGCTGGCAAACCCTGTCCACCGGGCGGAGGTCGCGGCAGTGTGGGGTGTCACGCCCGAAAGCCTGCCGCTGCCGGGCCTGTCGGCCTGCGAGATGCTGGCGGTCACCGGCGGCGGGGATGCGCAGGTGCGCGGCCTGCTGGTGTTCGCCTGCAACCTGCTGGTTTCGGCGCCGGATGCCGCGGGGCTGCGGACCCGGCTCGGCGCCATGGACCTGCTCGTGGTGGCCGACCCCTTCCTGTCCGAGACCGCCGCGATCGCCGACGTCGTGCTGCCGGTGGCGCAGTGGGCGGAGGAGGACGGCACGATGACCAACCTGGAGGGCCGCGTGCTGCTGCGCCGCAAGGCGAAGGAGCCGCCGCCGGGCGTTTGGACCGACCTGCAAGTGATCGCCGGGCTGGCCGGGCGGCTCGGCGCCGGGGCGCACTTTTCCGGCGACGAGGCGACGACCGGGGCCGAGTTCCGCCGCGCGACCTCCGGCGGTCCGGCCGATTACGCCGGCGCCACATGGGACCGCGTGCAAACTGAGGCCGGCGTGTTTTGGCCCTGCCCCAACACCGCGCATCCCGGCACGCCGCGGCTGTTCAACGAGCGCTTCGCCCACGCGGACGGTCTGGCCCGATTCCATCCCATCGAGCACGTCGGCTCGGCCGAGACGCCCTGCGCCGAATACCCGCTGATCCTGACCACCGGGCGCGTGATGGGCCAATACCAAACCGGCACGCAAACCCGGCGTATTCCGGAGCTCGCCGCCGCTGAACCCGGCGCATTCGCCGAGATCCATCCCGACACCGCGCGCCAGCAAGGCATCAAGGCTGGCGACGCGATCCGGCTCACCACGCGGCGCGGCACCGCCCGGATGGCGGCCCGGCTCACGCGCGACATCCGGCGCGACACGGTCTTCATGCCGTTCCACTGGGCCGGCGAGGGCAGCGCCAACCAGCTCACCATCGCGGCGCTCGATCCGGTGTCGCGCATCCCCGAGTACAAAGCCTGCGCCGTCCGCCTGGACCGCGCGGCATCCTTACCAGGAGACTAAGACATGAGAGAGAGTACCCCCCGCATCCTGACCGGAATGCATAGCTTTGCCGGCGAAGGCTATGGTTCGCCGGTATCGATCGGGGTGTCCTACAGCGTCCCCGCCGACCGCCGCGCGCAGATGGTGTATTTTCGTGCGGGCAACAGCGCGGCCGAGATGATCACGCTCGTGCTGACGCGCGACGGTGAGCCGATGCGCCTGTTCCCGATCGCCGCCAAGGGCGCCGTGCACATCCCGCTCGTGGTCGTCGAGGACCTGACGCCCGATACGAAGCTGGAATTGCTGTTGGCGGCCCCTTCGGGCACGAGCGGCACGCTCGCGCTCGATATGGGCCTGGTCGAAATCTAGGAGGTTCTGATGGACGGCATGACATTCGGCAGCACCGTGCAGAAACTGGTGGTGATCGGCAACGGGATGGCAGGGGCCCGCGCCGTCGAGGAAGTATTGGCCCGTGGCGGCGCAGAGCAGTTCAGCATCACCATGTTCGGCGACGAACCATACGGCAATTATAACCGTATCTTGCTGTCCAATATCTTGAGCGGCCAGCAAGACACCAGCGAGATCTACATCAACCCGCTGGATTGGTACAAAGATAACAACATCCGCCTGCACAGCGGCGCACGGGTGACGCATATCGACCGCGCCGCCCGCGTCGTGACCGCCGACAATGGCGTCCAGGAGGAATACGATGTCCTGTTGATCGCTACTGGCAGCCGCGCCTTCATTCCGCCGATGGAGGGCGTCTGGACCACCGACGGCAAGCTGCGCCCCGGCATCTTCGCCTTCCGCGGCATCGACGACTGCAACGCCATCGTCGCCCAGGCCACGCAGAGCAAGCGCGCTGCGGTGATCGGCGGCGGCCTGCTGGGACTGGAGGCCGCGCGCGGGCTGCTGAACCACGGCTGCGAGGTGCATGTCATCCATCTGGGCACGCATCTGATGGAGATGCAGCTCGATGCGCCCGGCGGCGCCATGCTGCGCAAGGCGATGGAGGGCATGGGCGTCCAGGTGCACCTCGGCAAGCTGACGACGACCGTG
>CAZZWN010000084.1:9763-12943 GCA_964657765.1 uncultured Acetobacteraceae bacterium | reverse complement strand
GAGGCCCCGATCCCGATCCTGACGGTGGCGCGCGAGGTCGCGATGCCCGGCGGCGCCGGCAATGTGGTGCGCAACCTGACGGCGCTCGGCGCGGCGGTGGCGTTCGTGTCGGTGGTGGGGGACGACCAGGCCGGATCGGACCTCACGGGCCTGATCGGCGGCCAGCCCGGCGTCGAGCCGTGGCTGCTGGTGCAGGGCGCCCGCGCGACGACGGTGAAGACCCGCTATGTCAGCCAAGGCCAGCAGCTGCTCCGGTCCGACCGCGAGGAGACCTCGCCGATCAACGTAAAGCTCGCCGAGCGCATGATGCGCATCGCGCAGGACACCCTCGCCGCCACCTCGGTCGCCATCCTTTCCGACTATAATAAGGGCGTGCTGGCCGGGGATATCCCGGCGCAGCTTATTGCGGCGGCCAAGGCCGGCGGGCGTCGCGTCGTGGTGGACCCCAAGGGGCCGGACTATTCCCGTTATGCCGGGGCCGACGTCGTGACGCCCAACCGGCGGGAGCTGGCGGAGGCCACGGGCCTGCCAGTCGAAACCGAGGCGGAGATCGTCGCCGCCGCCATCACGCTGCGCGATGCGTACGGCTTCGGCGCCGTGCTGGTGACGCGGGCGGAGGACGGCATGACCCTGCTGGACGTCGATGGCGCGCATCACTTCCCGGCCGAGGCGGCGGAGGTGTTCGACGTCTCCGGCGCCGGCGACACGGTGGTCGCGACCCTGGCGGCGGCGATGGCGGCCGGGCTGCCGTTGCCGGTGGCGTCGCGGTTGGCGAACATCGCCGCCGGCATCGTCGTGGGCAAGGTCGGCACGGCGGTGGCGCGGGAGGAGGACCTGCTCTCGGCGCTGACGCCCCAGGGCGGCGCGCTGCGCAAGGTCGTGACGCGGGAGGCTGCGGCCGAGCAGGTCGAGCGCTGGCGCCGGAGGGGGTGGCGGACCGGTTTCACCAACGGGTGCTTCGACCTGCTGCATCCCGGCCATGTCCATCTGCTGGAGCAGGCGCGCAGCCAGTGCGACCGGTTGGTGGTCGGGTTGAATTCCGACGCGAGCGTGCGCCGGCTGAAGGGCAATGCTCGCCCGGTGCAGCCGGAGGCAGCGCGTGCGGCGGTGCTGGCCAGCCTATCGGCTGTGGATTTGGTGTGCATCTTCGACGAGGACACGCCGGCCGAGACGCTGGAGGCGATCCGGCCCGAGCTGCTGGTCAAGGGCGCGGACTACACGATCGACGCCGTGGTGGGCGCCGATCAGGTGCAGGGCTGGGGCGGCCGGGTCTGGCTCGCGGAGCTGCTGCCGGGGTTTTCGACGACGGCGACGGTGCAGCGGATCGCGGCGGTGCGGAGCGCCGGGTAATTTCTGCGTCTTCGAGCGGTGGTTCAGAGGGCCGTTGTCATGCCTCGTCCTGTGCCGAGCCAAGGGGTTCGCCGGACATGGCCTGGTCGAATGTCCAGGGGCACTCGACCGGGAAGGTATTGCCTGGCAGACCGGTTTCCTGTTCGGCGCCGAGGCGCGCTCGACGGTATGCCGACACGACGGCTTCGGGCAGCACCGCCTTGAGGCTGGAGTTCTCGGCCAGATGCTCGGCGAGCTCGTTGCGGGCGTTGGCGATCGAGATTTCCCATGAGCGGCTGCGTCGGCCGGGCTGAAACTGCCATTTTAGAAGGTGGAGCAACAGCACCGCCAGCCTGCTGCGCAATTGGCGCTTCTCACTGCGGCTCAAGCTTTCGATTTCCTCGGCTATATTGGAGATGTCAGCACTGGACAGGTTGCCGGCCCGAAGCAAGGCGGCCTGCTCATTGGCCCAGGCGTAGAAATCGCGGTCGTAAAGGTCGCTCATGTGCCCCCCACAGATCCCGAGTATCGCGCGCCGCGGTCGCCCGGTCGAGCGTGTCGCTTTGATTAACACGAACAAAGCTACTCGGCGCGCAACGCCATACGAACGCCAACCTGTCCCTCGGGGTCCTGCAGCCAGGCCAGGCGCTGGGCGGCCAGCGTAGCGAAGCGGTGCAGTAGCGCGCGGCGCCGGGCCGGCGACAGCGCATGCACCGCGGGCTCGCGCAGCACCTCGGCGTCCCCGTCGCAGGCGACGATCAACCCGGTTTCCGTGGGCAGCAAGTCCTGCGGGAAATCCAGGTCGACCGCAAAATAGACGGTATCGGAATACTCCCGGTATTCCGGCCACTTGCTGTCCGTCAGGAAGTCGCGCGCGCCCGACTTCACCTCGATGCAGGCGAAGCCGCCGTCGGGCCGCAATGCCATGATGTCGGCCCGGCGGTTGTTCGGCAGCGGCATCTCATGTACCGGGGACCAGCCGAGCTGAAGGCAAAGCCGGGACGCGGCGCGCCTGATGGCGAGCGAGCGCTCCGGAATGGTCGGCCCGGCGACAAGATCCATGATCCGTCCTAGACCATCGTCGCCGGCACGGAAACCCGGATTTCAATCGGGCACGATGGCGTCGATGGCCTCCGCCAGGACGACATCGCGCTCCGAGAGGCCGCCGGCGTCGTGTGTCGTGAGGGTAATGCTGACGCGGTTATAGACGTTCGACCACTCGGGATGATGGTCGTGCTGCTCCGCCAGCAACGCGACCCGGGCCATGAAACCCCAGGCGGTGCTGAAGTCCCGGAACTTGAAATCGCGCGTGATGGCATCGCGGTCCGGCAACGTTCGCCAGGCCGGCAGGGCGGCCGCAAGCCGGGCGCGCGCATCAGGCGGCAAAAGCTCGATTCTCACGGTGGGTTGCATTTTTGTTGACCTCCGCTGCGTGATTGGGCGCATAGGCCCATGCCGATATATACCCTGCCCCCCGCGCCCGAGGACATCGCCGACCTGGCCGACCGCGCGCTGTCCGCGATTCCCAAGGCGCTGCGCCAGCATGTGCGCGGCGTCTCGATCCTCGTGGAGGAGGTCGCCGACGACGAAACCCTGGGCGAGCTGGGCATCGACAACGCCTGGGAGCTGACCGGGCTGTATCGCGGGGTGCCGCTTGCGCAGAAGGAGGCGGGCGGGACGCCGCATGCGCCGGACCTGATCGTGCTGTATCGGGAGCCGATCCTGCTGGAATGGATCGAGACCGGAGAGGACCTGTTTCGCCTGGTCCGCAACGTCCTGATCCACGAAATCGCTCATCATTTCGGCTTCAGCGACGCCGATATCGCAGCGCTGGAGGCTGACCTGGACTAG
>CAZZWN010000084.1:0-9663 GCA_964657765.1 uncultured Acetobacteraceae bacterium | reverse complement strand
GTTTGGTTCAAGCTCCTTATCGGGGAGCGTTGGATGTCATCGGTTCGGCTGATGTTGAAGGACCCGCAGTGGGAGCGGATGCAAACGCATCTGCCGTGCAAGCCGCGTGACCCCGGCCGGACCGGTGCGAACGACCGCCTGTTCGCGGAAGCTGTGCTCTGGTCGGCGCGAACCGGCGTCCCCTGGCGCGACCTGCCGGACTGCTTCGGCCGTTGGAACAGAGTGTTCGTCCGCTTCTCCCGATGGGCTAAGGACGGTGCGTGGAGCCGGCTGTTCACCGCGATGGCGGGCGACCCAGATTTTGATTACGTCATGGTCGACGCCACCATTGTTCTCGCTTGTAGGCGCCGCCATCCGCTGCGAGGGCGTGCCCAAACCGGCGTTACGCCGGGCGATCCGCGTTGACCAGATTGCCGTATCGGAGGCCGTCGTCGCCGAGTTGCTCGACGTATTTGCCCGGCCGCGACTGCAACGTTTTCTCAATCCGGAGCTACGCGACGAGGTGCTCCTGGAGTTGCACGCCTCTGGGCTGTTTTCGTGCCGAGCCAACGGGTGTCGGACTGCCGCGATCCAAAGGACAACACGTACCTGGGGCTGGCTTGCGCGGCCGCTGCGGCGACGATCGTCAGCAGCGACGATGAACTGCCCGTCCTGCATCCCTGCCGCGGCGTGCGGATCCTGAAGCCGGCCGCCTACGTCGCCGAGACAGCGGCTGATGGACGGCGTTCGCCGCTGCCGGCCCCCTCCCCGGCCGCCCTGCTGATCCAACCACGGCGTGCCTTCGATCGCCGCGGTGCAGCCGCTGCACGTGGCCGCCTGGATCGAGGGCCGGACGCGGGAGCGTTCCGCGCCCACGGTGAAGCAGCAGCTCGCCGCTATCCGCCACCTCTTTGATTGGCTCGTAATGGGCTAAGTCGTGTCGCTCAACCCCGCGGCCTCTCTGCGTGGGCCGGCGCACAGCGTGCGTCAGGGCAGGACGCCGGTGCTCGATCCGGTCGAGGCCAGGACGCTGCTCGACAGCATCGACTATGAGCGCCACGTCCGTATCGCGGCGGCCTTCGTCCGGCTGGCCATGATCCGCCTCATGCTTAGGCGGCAGGCAAGGTGTTCAACGTAGATTCAAAATTTCCGGAACGGCTCTTGGCATCTTGAAAGATCCGGGAAGGCCATGGTCGCACTTGCAAATGCGAGTCACTCTCATCTAGGCTGTAGCCGGTCAAGCAGGCGGGGTCGCAGATGAGCAGCATGGTTGTAGCCGACGCCAAGCCGGGCCTGCGTTCCCGCTCGCCCGAGGCTTGCCAGCGCGTCGCCGTACAGAGCCTGCGCCGTCTTCTGCGGTCGCGCAGTGTTGCGGCGGAGGATGACGGCGCTGCCCTGCCGTTCTCTGCCGGCATGGTGGTAGCCGAGACGGCTTTCCAGGCGTTCCTGACGTCTGCGCGGCAGGTGCAGGGCGTGCGTGCGCCGCATCTCGGAGCACCAGGAAGCCTGAACCCGACCAAGGATGAGTGCCGGCTTTTGCGTGCCCTCGCGGCCGCGCAAGTTGGCGACTGGCCCGTGCTCGACAACTACCTTTATAAGTTCGCGCTCGATCGAAAGCAGCGGGTTGGCCTGGCCGAGGCGGTTTGCGCTCTGGCCGCGGCCCTTGCAGCGAGCGGCTTTATGCTTCAGGCGGTTCCAACATCGAGCATTCCCGCATCGGCGCTGCGGGTTGCGTTCCTACGCGGTTTGCCGCTCGATGAGATCGAGGTCGCCTGGCCAGGCATCCCGCCGGGCTGAGCCCGATGTGGACGGCACTATGGCGGTTTATAGTCTTGGGCTTACTGTCTTGTGCAGCCTCGATACACGCACTGGCGCCGAGACTACTGATGTCGGCGCCAATGCATGTACGAAGATTGTCTGCTGGTCTGCTCGCGCCATCTACTCCGCGGCGCGTGCTTGGGACTGCGCAGCGGCTTGAGGCTCGTAATGACCGCACCAGTCCTGGACGGCGACGACCGGCCAAAGGCCATGCGCATCGGCGCTAGGCTGGCTGACCGGCGGGTTGTAGCGGCAAAGGCCGAGGTCCGGGCCGGCAGCGGCGCGCAGTTCGAAGAATGTGCACTTGGTGCACGCGGCATCCTGGATTTGGAAGGTGCTCGCCATAACAAACTCCTGTGTTCACCTTGGGCAGCAACGCCCAGGCGACAAATCTATCGCACGTCGCGCCGAAAAGTTCAACACTAGCTCAATGGCAACTGTAGAACTCGCTCGGTTCGCCTCAATAAAAAACGGACCTTGAAAATAAAATTGATAATCATTTGCAATCGGCGTGCTCGTGCGACTGACGGGCCCACAATCCGATACGTTGACACTTGCAGATGCGAGGCATTCGCATTAACTTCGCTCCAGTTGGATGGCGAGGTCGGATATGCAGGTTGGGATGATCAAGGCGGGACCAGTTGACTTAGGGGAAATGCTGCCGGCCGCAGAGGGCGCGCTGCTTTGGTCCATGCGTGCCTGGGTGCTCGCCCGTTGCCGGGCCGAGGAGCTTCATGTGGAGGAACGGATCGAGGCGGCGCTGGACCGCGTGGATGCGTCGGATGCCGGACGCGGGTTGTGCCGGTTCATGGATGCCGTGGAGCGCGGAGGCATACGGCCGGTCGTTGTCGCTCCGCTCTGCGCGCGACGGCTCACGGCGGACGAACGGGCGTTGCTGGACGTGTTCACCTGCGTCCAGTCGGAGCGTGCAGCCGAGGCCGCGCAGATGCTGAGCAGCATGGTCGCATCTGCGGCAGTCGGCACGGCGATGGAGTTGGCGGCAGATGTCGCCCTCGCGCTGGACGATGCAGGGCACAGGCTTGGCGCCGTTCGCAAGCCGATGCGGCCGGTGCTGGAGCCACGGCCCGCGCTGCACTGATCGCTGTCGCTCATAGCTATGACGGGTTGGAAGCCCCTCGTTGGCATCGGCGTGCCCACTTGACGGTGTTGACCGCCAACTTGAGCAGCCATCTGCCGACCGGCGGTCAAAAGCCTAATGAAGCGGCCCGACAATGCAGCTTCAACTTACAATGATTGTGCCTCCTCGGTGCGCTTAAAGCGATTGCGAATGACTTGCATCTGCGCTAGTGCGACACACGTCGTCAACGAGGGAGGTCCACGCTCTCCCTCGGACTTTGTGCAACGGAGCTCGGAGGCTCGATGCTGATTCCATTCCTGATCATGCTGCGCGAGGGGATCGAGGCCGCCCTGATCGTGGGCATCGTCGCCTCCTACCTCGCACAGACCGGGCGTGCCGGCATGCTGCCGCGCGTGTGGGCCGGGGTCGGCCTAGCCAGCGTCTTGTGCCTGGCGCTCGGGGTGGGGCTGGACCTCGCCAGTGCCGAGTTCCCGCAGGCGCAGCAGGAGTTCTTCGAGGGCGCTGTCGCCTTGATCGCCGCCGTGGTGCTGACCTCGATGGTGTTCTGGATGCGCAAGGCCGCCCGCTCGATCAAGGGGCAGCTGCACGACAGCGTGGACGCGGCATTGCGCCACGGCGGCTCCGGCTGGGGGCTGGTGGGCTTGGTGTTCTTGGCGGTAGGCCGAGAGGGACTGGAGTCCGTGTTCTTCCTGCTCGCCACCTTCCAGCAGGGTGAGGGCTGGGCGCTGCCCGCCGGCGCGCTGCTCGGCCTGCTCTGCGCCGCGGGCGTGGGCTACGCGATCTATCGCGGCGGCGTGCGCCTGAACTTGCGCCTGTTCTTCCGTTGGACGGGCGTGTTCATCATTTTCGTGGCCGCCGGGTTGCTGGCGTCTGGGCTGCGCGCCTTCCATGAGGCCGGGGTTTGGAACGGCCTGCAGGCCACCGCCTTCGACCTCAGCGGCGTGCTGCCCAATGACGGCGTCGCCGGCACCCTGCTGTCCGGGCTGTTCGGCTACAGCGACACATCCACGGTCGGCGAGGTGCTGGTCTACGTCGCCTACCTCATCCCCGCACTGGTGCTGTTCGGCAGCGGGATGCGTCAACCTGTCGCGGTCCGCCGCGCCCGAATCTAGAGAGGCCACGGCCATGCCAAGACTGCATCACCTCCCGATATGGCTATCGGCCGCCCTGCCGCTCGCTGCCTACGCAGCCGACAAGCCGCCTGCCCCGGTTGCAGTGACCATCACCGACAAAGGCTGCGTCCCGGCCACCCTGGCCGTCCCAGCGGGCAAGGTGACGTTCCGGATCAAGAACGAGAGCCACCGTGCGCTGGAGTGGGAGGTCTTGAACGGCGTGAGCGTGGTGGCGGAACGGGAGAACATCCTGCCGGGCTTCACCCAGCCGCTGACCGCGACGCTGGCACCGGGCGACTATCAGATGACGTGCGGCCTGCTGAGCAACCCGAAAGGCGTGCTGAAGGTTTCCGGCGCCACCCAGGCGGCGATCGCCACACCCGCGGAATTGGTCGAGCCGATCGCGCAGTACCGAGCCTACGTGATCGCCGAAACGGACGCCCTGGTCACCACGACCGCTGCCTTCACTGCGGCCGTGAAGGCGGATCGGCTCGACGAGGCGCAGCGTCTGTATGCCCTCGCCCGGGTCCATTACGAGCGGATCGAGCCGATCGCCGAACTGTTCGACGACCTGGACAAGGCGATGGATGCCCGGGTGGACGATTTCGAGAAGAAAGAGGCCGACCCGACCTGGATTGGCTTCCATCGCCTGGAAAAGGCGCTGTGGGTGGACAAGACCACGGCGGGAATGGCTGACACGGCCGACAAGCTGGCCGGCGACACGGCGGACCTGCGCAAGCGGCTGGACACCCTGGAACTGCCGCCCAAGGCCGTGGTGGGCGGGGCGGCGGAGCTGATCGAGGAGGTCGCCTCCAAGAAGATCAGCGGCGAGGAGGACCGTTACAGCCACACCGACCTGTGGGACTTCCAGGCCAACACCGACGGCGCGCAGAAGATCTATGGCCTGCTGAAGCCGCTGGTGACAGCGAAAGACCCGGCGCTCGTGGCCCGGGTGGATGCCAACTTCGCCCGGGTCGACGCGACATTGGTCAAGTACAAGCAGGGTCAGGGGTTCGAGAGCTACGACAAGCTGTCCGTCGCGGACAAGAACGCGCTGAAGCGGTCAATCACCGCATTGGCGGAGGACCTGTCCACTCTGCGCGGCAAGCTGGGCGTCGAATGAGCCCAGGACGACGCGGCCTGCTGCTGGGGCTCGGCGCTGCGGGCGGCGCCGCCGTGGCGCGCGCGGCCACCCTGCCGGACAACCGGCCAGCCCAGCCTGTCGAGGAAGCGGACGGCACCCAGGATCGGGTGCCGTTCTACGGCCCTCACCAGGCGGGGATCGCCACGCCGCAGCCGGCCGCTGCCCTGGTGGCGGCGTTCGACGTGCTGGCCGATAACCGGGCCGAGCTGGCGGAGATGCTCGGCCTGCTGACGAAGCGCTGCGCCTTCCTGACCACCGGCGGCGCCGTCGCCGATTTGGACCCGAAGCTGCCGCCCATGGATTCCGGCATGCTCGGGCCGCGCGTGTTTCCCGATGCCCTGAGCGTGACGGTGGCGGTCGGGGCTTCGCTGTTCGACGACCGTTTCGGACTCGAGGCGGCGCGCCCGCGCGGCCTGGTCACGATGGCGGGTTTCCCCAACGACGCGCTGGATGCCGGCCACTGCCATGGCGACCTGCTGCTGCAGTTCAACGCCAACACCGCCGAGACCAACATCCACGCGCTACGCGACATCCTGAAGTCGCTGCCCGAGCACGTGGCATTGCGGTGGAAGATGGAAGGCTTCCTGCCGCCGCACACCATCAAGAAGCAAGGGCGCGACACCGTCCGCAACCTGATGGGGTTCAAGGACGGCACCGCCAACCTGAATGCGCGCGATGCCGCGTTGATGGACAAACTCGTTTGGACCCGCGCGGGAGATGGCGAGCCGGGCTGGACCAGTGGCGGCAGCTACCAGGTGGTGCGGCTGATCCGCATGCTGGTGGAGCGCTGGGACCGCACTCCGTTGGGCGAGCAGCAGACCATTTTCGGCCGGAGCAAGGCAGAGGGCGCACCGCTCGGCATGGCTGGGGAACACGACGTGCCCGACTACGCCGCCGATCCGGCCGGCGAGGGCGTGCCGCTGGATGCCCATATTCGCCGGGCCAACCCGCGCACGGCCGATACGCAATCCAGCCTGATTTTGCGCCGGGCCTACAACTATTCCCGCGGGCTGACCAAGGCCGGGCAACTGGACATGGGGTTGATCTTCGGCTGCTTTCAGGCTGACCTGGGCGCCGGGTTCCTGACGGTGCAGGAGCGGCTGAACGGCGAGCATTTGGAGGAGTATATCAAGCCGTTCGGCGGCGGCTATTTCTTCGCCCTGCCCGGCGTCGCAGGCCCCGGCGACTATCTCGGCAGCGGGATGTTGATGCAGAGCTAGAGGATGACCGGGCGGCGGAGCGCGTAGGGCCGGCCCATCGCTATCGAGATCAGCAACGCCCTACAAAGCCAATGGAGCCACGACGTCACAAAATCCCGCGGGCGCGCGATAAGGTCGAGAATTAGCCGTTGGTAGCCCCATTCGTCACCGCGCCAGGCACCCCGCTTGGTCCACCCAACCCTGCCCGTTCCCCACGGACGCATGGACGTCGAACGACAGGCGCAGCAGGCGATGGTCCGGCGACACCGCCGCCTCGGCCCATGACGCCCTATCGCCGCCGAGCGCGGGATGGCGCAAGTCCATGCGCCAGCGTCCGGCCCCGGACGGCGTCACCAGCGCGTCCAGGCGCGCATCGCGCTTCCAGCCCGGCATGAACACCGGCACGGTCCCGCCCGCCGCCGGCAGCCAGCGGGACCAATAGAACGCCAGCGCATAAGGGGTGCGAAGCTGCGGCGGCATGGCGGCGCGGCCGAGATCGAGATCCGTCCGCCGCTCCGGCCCGGCCGCCGCGTAGTCCGGCAGCCAAGCCTGACCGAAGGCGCCGGGGTCCCAGTGCGCGACGAAGGCCGGGTGCCGGCGGCGGAATTCGGACAGCGACCTGGACTGCACCCGGCTCGCGACCAGACCGTCCGGCCCGCGGACGAACACGTCCCACTGCTGGCGGTTGACCCGGCCGTTGACGCTGTAGCGGTTGTTCACCGCGACCGACTGCAGCTCGCCTGCGCGCCAGGTGCTGATCTCCTCGGTCAAGTATTGCACCTTCCACAGCCACCAGACCTCGGCGTCGAGCCGTGCGGTCACGTCGATGGTGGTCAGGCCGTTCGCCTCCGCGGCCTCGGTCCGCACCGCGACGTGGCCGGAGTAGCTCGTGCGGCCCTCATAAAGGCAGACCTCCGCCGCCCGCGCCGCCGGCATGCACCACAGCGCCGCAACGAGCCCGGCCAGCCACGCCCGCACGCCCTATTCGCCCAGCAGATGCAGCACGATCTCCCGCCGGTGCGGGCTGCGGCGGTGCTCGAACAAGTATAGCCCCTGCCAGGTGCCGAGCACCGGCCGGCCGTCGGCCACGGGGACGCTGAGCTGCGTCGCGGTCAGCATCGTGCGCAGATGCGCCGGCATGTCGTCCGGCCCCTCGGCGTCATGGATGTAACGTTGCGTGTCCTCCGGCGCCAATGCCTCGAAATAGCGCTTGATGTCCTCGCGCACGGTTGGGTCGGCGTTCTCCTGCACGGTGAGCGAGGCGGAGGTGTGGCGGCACCACAGCGTGAGCAGGCCGGTGTCGACGCCCTGGTCCGCGACCCAGGCCAGGACCGGCCGGGTGATCTCGATCAGGCCCTTGCCGCTGGTTTCGATGCTCAATTGGTGCAGCGCCTGCCTCATTTACCCTCCGCCCCGGATCGCCGCACCAACCTATCCCTGACAACGGGCTTGCGGCGTCACGGATCGGTGTGGCCCGGCATCGTTTCTATTGCACATGGTCATAGTCCAATATCTGTTGTGCGCAGTTTCAGGACAAGGAGCGGCGATGGCGGTCGAGGGCGTAGTCGCGGCGGGATCGATGCGGCAGGCCCTGGTCGTGCTCGGCGCCGCCGCCATCGTCATCCCGCTGTTCCACCGCCTGCGCATCAGCTCGGTGCTGGGATTCATGCTGTTTGGGATGGCCGTCGGCCCCTCCGGCCTGGGTGCGCTCGCTGCCGCGGCGCCGTTGCTCTCGCTCGTCACCATCGCCGACCGCGCCGAGATCACCCCCTTCGCCGAGTTCGGCGTCGTCCTGCTGCTGTTCATGATCGGGCTGGAGCTGTCGTTCGAGCGCATACGCACCATGCGCCGGCTGGTGTTCGGCCTGGGCTCGCTGCAGCTGGCGGGCTGCACCCTGGCCGTCGCCAGCGCGGCCGTGCTGCTGGGCATCCCACCCGTCGCGGCCGCAGTGGCGGCGCTCGCCTTGGCCATGTCGTCGACCGCGGTCGTCGCCCAGGTGCTGGCGGAGGAGCGGCGCGTGACCGGCCGCGTCGGCCGCGTGAGCTTCGCCGTGCTGCTGTTCCAGGACCTCACGCTCGTGCCGGTGCTGTTCGGCTTGGGTGCGCTCGGACCCGGCAGCGCCGGGTGGGCGCAGTTCGGGCTCGCCGTCGGCAAGGCGGTCGCCGTCGTCGTGGCGCTCGTGCTGGGGGGCCGCATGGCGCTCCGCCCGCTGTTCCGCGGCGTGGCGCGGACGCGCAGCCCCGAGCTGTTCATGGCCGCCTGCCTGCTGGTGGTGCTGGGCACTGGGCTCGCGGCGCAGGCGGCCGGGCTGTCGATGGCACTCGGTGCGCTGATCGCCGGGCTGCTGCTGGCCGAAACCGAGTATCGCCGGCAGATCGAGGTCACGGTCGAGCCGTTCAAAGGGCTGCTGCTGGGTGTGTTCCTGATCTCGATCGGCATGAGCCTCGACCTCGGCCGCATCGTGCGCGACCCGGCCATCGTGTTCGGCGCGGCGCTTGGATTGGTTGCGATCAAGGCCGTAGTCACGGCGGCCCTGGCCCGCGCCTTCGGCCTGCGCCTCCGCGTCGGCGGCCCGGCCGGCCTGCTGCTCGGGCCCGGCGGCGAGTTCAGCTTCGTCATCCTCGCCTTGGGCCAGGCCTCCGGCCTGATCGGCCCCGAGCTGGGCGGGCTCGCCTTCATCGTCGCGGCGCTCACGATGGCCACCATCCCGCTGCTGTCGAAGCTCGGCACGGCGCTCGCGGGCCGCCGCACCGTCGCGGTCCCGCCCGACTTGCTGCCGCCCCCGGCGCCGGAAGATGGCCCCGCGCGGGTGATCGTCGCCGGCGCGGGCCGGGTCGGGCGCACGGTGGCCGGGTTGCTGGAAACGCACGGGCTGGCCTATGTCGCGATCGACAGCGACGCCGACCGGGTGACGGCGCTGCGCCGAGAAGGCAGGCCGGCCTATTACGGCGACATCACCCAGACGGCGCTGCTGCAGCGGATCGGGTTGGCCCAGGCGCGCGCGCTCGTGGTGACGATCGACGACCGGGCCCGCGCCGACGCGTTGGTGGCGACCGCGAGGGCCGCACGGCCGGACCTGCTGATCGTCGCCCGTGCCCGCGACGCGCGCCATGCCGCACGGCTGTATGGATTGGGCGCGTCGGACGCGGTGCCGGAGACGATCGAGGCCAGCCTGCAGCTCTCGGAGGCGGTGCTGGTGGACCTTGGTGTGCCGATGGGCCCGGTCATCGTCTCGATCCACGAGCGCCGCGCCGCGTTCCAGGACGAGATCAAGGCGATGGTCCCCCACGCCGTCATCGTGCCGCGCGGCCA
>CAZZWN010000083.1:0-12944 GCA_964657765.1 uncultured Acetobacteraceae bacterium | reverse complement strand
GCCTTGCCCGCGCGCTGGTCGAGGCGCTGCCCGACGCCACGCATCTGGCGCTCGGTTTCGAGACCGTGGCCGCGATGTCCCCCGGCACGGCCAAGACCAGCGTGGAGGGCTTGGTCCACGGCGGTAGGGTCCGTCGCGGCGGGAAGATCGTCACGGTGCCGATGGGTGCGCAAACACGGCGGATCGACTTCGGCCAGGGGCCGCGCACCGCCATGGCTTTCCCCTGGGGCGACGTGAGCACCGCCTACTATACGACCGGCATCGGGAACATCGAGGTGTTCCTGGCGGTGCCGCCCGCTTTGCTGTGGGGCGCCAGGATGGGCAACCTGCTCGGGCCGCTGCTGGGCTTGGCTCCTGTGCAGGCCGCGCTGAAGAAGCGTGCGGGGGCGATCACCGGTCCCACGGCGGAGGCCCGGGCCGCAAGCTCCTGCTACGTATGGGGCGAGGCGCGCAATGCCGCCGGCGCGATCCGCACTGCGCGCATCCGCACCGCCAACGGCTACGACGTGACCGTGCGTGGCGCGCTGGCCGTGGTCGAGATGCTGCTGGCCGGCGCCACGACGGAGGCCGGCGTGTTGACTCCGGCCCGGCTATGCGGCGTCGGGCTGATCACCGGTCTGCCTGGGTCGGGACCGCTCAGCATCGCCTAGGCGGGCATGCGACAACCAGGTCGCAAACCGCGCTGAGCTCGATGTCGAGCAGCGTTGCGTCAACGCTGCGGCAGGATCTGCTGGCCTCGGAGCCGGTCGAAAAAGGTCGTGAACATGTCCTCGGTATCGATGCAGGCCTGGAACCCTGCACGCCGCGCCTTGATCGTGCTGCTGATGTTGTCGAAGCCGCTGCCGAAGATGAAGTCGCCGAAGGGCCATGACACGAGCGTGTCGTATGGGATGGGACGCAGGCCGTATTTCTCGGTCATCCGTGCCCAGAGCGGGCCCTTATCGGCCATGTAGGTTGCGAGCGGCATCGGCACCGGGTCGGCAACCTCCATGCCGAACGCGCGCGCGATCCTCGGCCACATGTGCTGCCAGCGGAAATAGTCGCCGTTGGTGATATTGAAGATCTCGTTGCGGGCGGCTTCGGTCCGGCCGGCCCAATCCGCTGCTTCGGCCAGGATATCGGCCGAGGTCACCTGATAGAGCGCGCGATATGCGGCCTCGGTGCCGGGGAAGCGCAGGGGCAGGCCCAACTCCTTCGACAGGGCGGCATAGACGGCGATGACCATCGTGAGGTTCATCGGGTTGCCCACGGCAAAGCCGCAAACCGCCTCGGGGCGCAGGGCCGTGAAGCTCCAGGATTTGCCGGCACTGCGCTCCCGCAGCAGGTCCTCCTGGTCGTAGTAGAAATTGGGTGGCATGAGCCGTGGATCATCCTCGCGCGCCGGCGTCTTGAAGGGTCCGAGATCGGCGCCGTATGCCTTGCCACCCTGGTAGAAGGTGACGTGCTGCAGCCCGGGCGAGCTCTGCTCGACCACGTCGAGGAGATTACGCAAAAGTGCAACGTTGACTTCGCTCCTCTCGGCCGCAGTCGGCTTCTAAACGTAGGCGCCGAAGACGATGTGCGTGACGTTGCTGATCGCTCCGAGCTTGCTGTGGGTGTCGTTGGGCTGCAGGAGATCGACGGAGATCTCCTCGACGCCGGCAAGTTCGACCCCCGTGCGACGGGACAGGCCGTAGACCTTCGTGTCGGCCTGCATGGCGAGGTAGCCTGCGGCAGCGCGGCCGATGACGCCCTGGGTTCCCGCAATCAAAACCGTACGGTGCGCCGCCATGGCTTTTCTCCTCAATACCCAGCGTAGCTAATGCGCAATGCCGTGGGCCAAGTTCAAATTCGATTGCACCATGCGACCTGACGATCACTTCCCACGAATGCGCACCTGATCGGCCATCGACTATCAGGACGGCCTACCATTGATGACGGCATGGCCAAGGTCTCCGTCAGTCATGCAGCATCCGGCTGGCATTCGCCGCGGTGATCGCCGTCGTATCGACCGTAACCACCTGGGGGACCGAGCTGGCGCAGTCGAGCAGGATCGACTTGGCCATGTCGATCGCCTGGTTGGCGCCGGTCGGGTAGGTGAACGTCGCCGCCCAGTCGCCCTTCGCCACCGCCGCGATGCCGCCTGCGGGGCCGGGCAGGCCGTCGGTGCCGATCACCTTGACCGACTTGCCGGCGCCCTTCGCGGCGAGCAGCGCGCCAGCCGCCATCATGTCGTTGCTCGCATAGACCATCGAGATCTCGGGATGCGCCTGCAGCATGGCGGCGAACGCCGTCTGCGCCTTGTCCGGTAGCCAGTCCGCAGCCTGTTCGGCGACGACCTTGATCTTCGCGTTCTCCTTCACCCCGGCTTTGAACCCGTTCAGCCGCTCCACCGCGGGGGTCGAGCTCGGCAAGCCCTCGAGTACGGCGACCTCGCCGCCGTCCGGCAGCAAGGTCTTGGCCGTGTATTCGCCCGCGGCCTGCGCGATCTTGAAATTGTCACCGCCGATGAACGCCGTGTAATCGCGGCCGGGCTCCCCCACCGTCTTGCGGTCGAGCTCGATCACCGGGATGCCGGCCTGCATCGCCCGCTTCACGGCAGGCGAAAGCGGCGCCGCCTCGAACGGCGAGATCAGCAAGAGGTCGATCCGCTGGGTTATGAAGTTGTCCACCTGCGAGGTCTGGGTGTTGACGTTGCCGGCCCCGTCGGCGATCTGCAGCGTGAATTGCGGCACCTTCTTCGCCGCCGCGGTCAGCTCGTCGTTCACATGCTGCCGATAAGGTTCGGCGTTGTTGGCCTGCGAGAAGCCGATCACGAAGTCGCCGGTCTTGGAGCATTCCTTCACCAGCGGGTTCGCCGCCTGCGCGGCACCAGACACCAGCAGACCGGCCCCGGCGAGCAACGCGGTGCATCTCGCGCGGCGTGACTGTGCTTGGAAATGTGTCATTGTGGTTTCCTCCCTATGGGGGGCGTGGCGCTTGGTCGCCGCCATCACCCTCTCGAACCCTCGCCGCGGCGCACGAGGGATTGCAGCACCGCCGCCAGCACGATGATGGCGGCGGTCGCCAACAACTGCAGCGCCGGCGTGATGTTATTAAGCTGCAGGATGTTGGCAAGCGCTCCCAGCATGATCGTGCCAGCGACGGTGCCGACGATCGACCCGGCGCCGCCGAACAGGCTGGTGCCGCCGATCACCACCGCGGCGATCGCGGTCAGCTCGTAGCCGGTCCCGTCGTTGGCGCTACCGAAATTGAACTGCCCGGCGTGGACGATCCCGGCAAGTGCCGAGGCGAAGCCGGTAATGGCATAAACGCTCATCTTGATCGCCGAGGCCGGGACGCCGGAGATGCGCGCCGCCCGCTCGTTGCCGCCGACCGCGAACACGTAGCGGCCATAGCGGGTGGTGTTGAGCACGAAGGTGGCGAGCCCGGCGAACACCACGAAGACGACCGTCGCCACCGGCACGGTGTTGCCGAACAGCCGCTCGCCCAGCACGCCAAACGCGGGCGGCGCCATGCCCGGCCCGTCCCCGTAGGAGATGTTGATATATTGGTTGCCCGACACGACCAGCGCCACCCCGCGCGCCGCCTGCAACCCGGCCAGGGTCACGATGAACGGCTCGAGCCGAAATCGGGTCGAGATCGCGCCTTGGGCGAGCCCGAACAGCGTGCCCAGCGCCAGCACAGCCAGGATGGTCGCGACCAGGCCGGCCCCACCCTGGACCATCCCCGAGATCATGAGCGTCGCCGTCACTACGCTGGACAGTCCCAGCAGGGCGCCCACCGAAAGGTCGATGCCGGCCGTGATGATGACGAAGGTCATGCCGACCGCGATGATGCCGGTCTCGGAGACCGCGCGAACGATGTTGGCGATGTTGTCGAGCCCGAGAAACAGGATCACGCCCCGCCGCCGCGGCGAGAACACGATGCCGCCGATCACCACCAGCACCAGGCCGATCAGGCTCTGGAAGCGCACGATCAGCGCCAGTGGGTCGCGGCGGCGGGGTGGGGCGGCGAGCGCCGGGGTTTGCTCTGACATCAGCCCTCCATGCTGTTCGCAGCTGCCAACACCGTGTGCTCATTGAGCCCGGCGCCGGCGAACTCCGCCACGCTGCGGCCCTGCCGCAACACGACGATGCGGTCGCACAGGCCGATCAGCTCCGGCATCTCGCTCGACGCGACCAGGATCCCGAGCCCCTTGGCCGCCAGCTCGCGCAGCCGGGCGTAGATCTCGCCCTTGGCGCCCACGTCCACCCCCCTGGTCGGCTCGTCGAGCAGCAGCAAACGCGGGTTGGCGAGCAGCTCCTTGGCCAGCACCACCTTTTGCTGGTTGCCGCCGGACAGCGCGCCGACGGCGATGCCCGAGTTGCGTGGACGGATGTCGAAGCGCCCGAACGACGCCCGGATCGCTTCGTCCTGCAGGCGCGGAACCATCAATCCGTGCGGCGACATGCGCCGGATCACCGACATCACGAGATTGAGCCCGACCGTCATCCGCAGCATGAGGCCGCTGCCGCGCCGGTCGTCGGTGACGAAGGCGAGGCCGGCCCGGCGCGCCGCGGCAATCGTATCGAGCGGCACCGCCCGTCCATCGACCGCGACTTCGCCTTCCCACCGCCCCGGCAGTCCGGTGCCGTACAGCGCGCTCAGCAGCTCCGTGCGGCCCGCGCCCATCAACCCGGCCAAGCCGACGATCTCGCCCTCGCGCACGTCCAGGCTGATGCGCTCCGGCGCCTGCCATCCGGCGCTGCGGCGCTTGAGGCGGAAGCGGGCGTCGCGCAGTCTCAGCAGCACGCGGCCGAATGCTTGCGGGCGCGGCGGATACAGCTCCTCAAGGCTGCGGCCGACCAGCAGCCGGACCAGCTCGGCTTGCGGCGCGTCGGGCGCCGTGACGCCCGCGACCCGGCCGTCCCGCATCACGGTCACGCAATCCGCGATCCGCGGAACCTCCTCGAGCCGGTGCGAGATGTAGACGATGCCGACGCCGCGTGCCTTCAGCCGGCGCATGATGCCGAATAGGCGCTCGACTTCGGCCGTCGTCAGGGCGGCGGTCGGCTCGTCCATGATCAACACGCGCGACGCGTAGGACAGCGCCTTGGCGATCGCGACCACTTGGCGTTGGCCGATCGAGAGCTCGGAGATCAGCCGGCCGGGGTCGATCGCCGTCTCGATCGGCTCGAGCTGGCGGCGCGCCTCCTTGTGCATCGCGGCGACGTCGAGCCTGCCGCCGGGCCGGGTCAGCTCGTGGCCGAGGAACAGGTTCGCCGCGACGTCGAGGCTCGGCACTAGGTCGAGTTCCTGGAAGATTGTGGCGATCCCCGCCGTCTGCGCCTCGCGCGGGTTGCCGAAGCGAACGGGGGTGCCGTCGATCCGAATGGTGCCTTCGTCGGGCAGATAGACGCCGGAAAGCAGGTTCATCAGCGTGGACTTGCCGGCGCCGTTCTCGCCGAGCAGCGCGTGGATCTGGCCGGCGCGCAACTCGAAATTGACCCCCCGCAGCGCCTGGACGCCGCCGAACCGCTTGGTCGCGTTCGTCACTGAAAGCAGGGGTGCGGTCATTTGTTCTTCTATTTTCTCACCACTGGAGAAAGTTGCGACCATTGCTGCCTCCCTGGCCGTAGACGTCAAGCGGGTCCCACCGTAAGCATAGTAGTACATGCAAGCCGGTGACGTTCCGCTGGAACGGGCCGTTGGACGCGGGCAGCGCCAATGGGAACGTGCATCAGCAGACATGCAGCCGAGGAGCCGGATTGCAGCAGACGCGCGCCAAAGAGCACGAGCCACAGCTTGCGGCCACATTTTCGGTGGCTCGAGCAGCCGCATACCATTGCCGGCCCCGGGTCGGACGCAGGATGACGACCTCGGCTGTGGCCTCAAAGAGGGCCCTCGTTATGCGCTATGATAGCCCGATGTCGGCGATCACGGCATCGTGGGAATCGTCCGGGTCAACAGCGATCATGGCGCGCGGTGATCCTCGCGGAGGTGCCGACGGGTCCGAAGCTGGGCCCGTCGAGCAAGGGCCGGTCGGTTGCGATCGTGCTGAACTTGGTGACTTCGGCGCGGGCGGCGGGCTGGACGCAAAGGCAGCTTGCCGTAATAACCGCGGCAGCCAGTAGTGCTCATACTCAATCCATGCTCGCGCTTCGCCCTGGAGCCGTCGGCGGATTTGACAACCCGATCGCCGGCGAACCAGTAATGACAATCACTGATGCTGATTGGCTGTGCAATGCCGCCAAGGTCGGGTCGGGCCCGCCCGATCGCGATTGTAGGTAAACCCCGGCGTAACCGGCTTTCAGGCCGCCGAAGCCCGCGGTTGTTCGCCGATGATCGCCAACAATCAACGCAATTCTACACCCTAATCTACATCCAACGAGCATGCGGACGTCGCAGCGGAGTGCCGCTGAAATATACTAAACCACTGATTTAGATGAATCAGACTGGAGCGGGCGAAGGGATTCGAACCCTCGACCCCAACCTTGGCAAGGTTGTGCTCTACCCCTGAGCTACGCCCGCATTCCAGCGACCGCGGTTTCTAAGCAACTCGCGGGCGTTGCGCAAGAGCAGATTGCCGCTCCACGATCAAAGGCTGCCGCATGCCGCAGCTTGTAACCCTTGCCGTCCGGGCCGCTTGCACATTTCGCCCGCGCGCAACATCTATGCAGCATCAGACGACCCAAGATAGGCGCATCGGACATGGAAATGCTCATCGGCCAAAAAGCGGCTGGCCAGCGACCCGCCACCCAACGCACCGCCGGCCCCGGCGCAACCCGTCAAGGTTCAGCCGGCGCGGGTAAGCCTGCCTCGGCAAGCACGGGCCTCGGCGCGGACGAAATCATTGTCGATGGCACGCAGCAGACCTTCATGCAGGATGTGATCGAGGCATCGCGCTCCGTCCCCGTTCTCGTCGACTTCTGGGCAACCTGGTGCGGACCGTGCAAGCAGCTCACCCCAGCGCTGGAAAAAGTCACCCGGGCCGCCGGCGGCCGCATCAAGCTGGTCAAGATCGATATCGACACCAACAAAGCACTGGTGCAGCAGCTCGCGCAGATCGGCCTGCCGCTGCAGTCCGTGCCGACGGTCGCTGCATTCTGGCAGGGCCAGGTCGCCGATCTGTTCCAGGGCGCACTGCCCGAAAGCGAGATCAAGCGATTCGTCGAGAGCCTGCTGAAGCTGGCCGGAGGCGCCATGCCGGCGGCGGACCTGCTGGCCGAGGCCCGGGCAGCGATGGAGGCCGAGCGCTTCGAGGACGCCGGTGCCCTATTCAGCACTCTCTTACAGGACGACCCGGAGAACCCGGCCGCCTGGGCCGGCCTGATCCGCGTCCTCATGGCGCTCGGCCAGGAGGACCAAGCCCGCGACGCGCTGGAGCAGGTGCCGCCTGCGCTCGCCGACCACCCGGAGGTGAGCGGCGCCCGAAGTGCGCTGGCGCTTGCCGAGGAGGGCCGCAAGGCCACAAGCCAGCTGTCGCAGTATGAGCAACGCCTGGCCACCGACCCGGGCGATCATCAGGCGCGTTATGATCTCGCTGCGGCGCTGAACGCCAGCGGTGACCGTGCAGGGTCCGCCGAAGCGTTGCTGCACATCATCAAGCACGATCGTGCATGGAACGAGGACGCGGCCCGGCTGCAATTGCTCAAGCTGTTCGAGGCCTGGGGCCTCACCGACCCCGCAACCCTGGCTGCACGGCGCAAGCTGTCGGCGTTGTTGTTCAGCTAGCGTCATGGCATCGCGATCCAACATCGACGAGTTGCCGACGGAGTTCGCGGTATTTCCTTTGGGCGGCGCGCTGCTGTTGCCCCAGGGCAAGCTGCCCCTCAACATCTTCGAGCCGCGTTATCGCGCCATGGTCGAGGATGCCCTCGGGTCCGGCCGGGTGATCGGCATGGTGCAGCCGGACGAGAACCGGCCGGAGACGCCGAGCGGGCCAGCACTGTATAAGGTCGGCTGCCTCGGCCGCCTGTCGTCGTTCAGCGAGGCTGATGATGGACGCTATCTCATCACCCTCACCGGCATGGTCCGGTTCGTCATCAGCGTGGAGCTTGAAATGCAGCGGGGCTACCGCCGGGTACGCGGCGACCTCGCTCGGTTCAGCAGCGACCTCGACAGCAAGCCTGTCGTGCAAGGCATCGACCGGCAGGGGCTGACCGACGCGCTGCGCAGCTATTTCACCGCGAACGGCTTCGATGCGAACTGGGACGCCATCAACGAGATGCCGGACGATGCGCTGGTCACCACCCTCGCGATGGTCTGTCCCTTCGATCCCGCGGAGAAGCAGGCGCTGCTCGAGGCGCCAAAGGCGGTCGACCGGGCCACCACACTGCTGACCTTGCTGCAGATGGGCGCCCACTCAACCGACGGCGGCCGACAAGGCCGGCAGGCAAGCTGAGCGCCCGAGCCGGGAGCTTATGGGGGCCGCCATGTCCGGAGCCGCAACCGTCGATCCACGCCTGCTCGCCATCCTGGTCTGCCCGGTGACGAAGGGTCCGCTCACCTACGACCGCACGGCGCAGGAACTGATCAGCCGCAAGGCCGGCCTCGCGTATCCGGTGCGGGACGGCATCCCGATCATGCTGCCGGAAGAGGCGCGCCTGCTTGACGACGCATGACATGACGCCGCGTCCGACCGAAATCCGCGTGCGGCGTGCGACGCAGCGGCTCGAGATAGAATTCGACGACGGCGCCCATTTGTCGTTGCCGGCCGAACTGCTTCGCGTCGAGAGCCCGAGCGCCGCCGTGCAGGGGCACTCTCCGGACCAGAAGCAGACGGTGCCGGGGAAGCGCAGCGTCAACATCGCCGAGGTGGAGCCGGTCGGCCATTATGCGATCCGCATCAAGTTCAGCGACGGCCACGACACCGGCATTTTCAGCTGGGCGTTGCTGCGCCGGATGGGCCAGGAGCAGGATACGCTGTGGGCCGCTTACCTGGGGGCGCTGGCGGACAAGGGCCTTAGCCGCGATCCCTGAAGAGAATGACCGTGCTACGAACCCCGCACTATGATTGCGGTCAGGCCGCCCTCCAATACGGACCGCAGGTCTGGCAACGCCAGCGCGATGCAGCCCTCGGTCGGCGCGAAATCCGGCCGGGCCACATGCAGGAAAATTGCGCTGCCCATGCCGCGCACGACCGGGGCGTCATTCCAGCCTAGAATGCCAATAAGGTCATAGACCCCGTCCGACCGCCAAAGCGACTCGTGCCGGCCGTCATGCGGCAGGCGGACCGGACGGTTGTAGTCTGCATGTCCGGGCTCGTCGCACCAGCCGTCATGCGGTGCAAGCGGCATCACCGGCACCACCGTCCGCGGACGCGCGATGCGGTCGGCGCGATACAGTACCCGGTGCAACGGCAGCAATCCGGCCGGTGTCGCGCCGTCGCCCTCTTGCTTTCGCGCCCGCACTCCGCCGCGGCCCAGCGCCGCGCGCAGCTTGGT
Source organism: uncultured Acetobacteraceae bacterium (assembly GCA_964657765.1). GTDB lineage: Bacteria > Pseudomonadota > Alphaproteobacteria > Acetobacterales > Acetobacteraceae > CAHJXG01. The sequence goes on along the minus strand of CAZZWN010000083.1, from coordinate 3,537 downwards.
GCCCGCAAACGCTAGCACGCCATCGGCGTCCAGCGTCGCTTGGCCCGTCTCCGCCCCGCTCATGCCAAACCTTTCTCCAGCGCTTGGCTCCGCCGCCACTCCTGCCCGGCTTCCTGATAGGCGGCAAGGCCGCGCTGTTTGTTGGCGTTGGCGAACTGGGTCGGACTCTGCAAGAACTCCGGCACCGTGGTGGCCAACGTCGTATACTCGCCGGCCTGCAAGGTGCCGGGCGTTACGGGGCTCATCGGCGCCGACCCGGTCGCGGACATGCCGGCAGGCATTGCTGGACGCGACAGGTCCGGGCCCATGGTGAACAGCGCCTCCGCGAAGCTCATGATCGCCGCGCCCAGGATCCCGATCGGCCCGCCAAAAATGCCGGCGCCCAGGATGCGCAACGGCGCTGGGATCGTGTCACCCGTTACGGCCCGGTAGATTGTGCCGACCACCGGTATATGCTGCAGGGGGTTCAGCGCCTTGAGGACGTCCTTGAACGGCACCTCGATCGGTTGCGGCCAATATCCGTCAGGCCCGATTGGCCCGGCGCCGTCCGGGGGCGTCGCATAGCCAAATAGGCGGGAGGCGGGATCGGCGCCGGGCGTGGGTGGGATCATGCCGTAGCCCTAGCAACTATCATGCCGTGACCGGGGCAAGTATCATGCCGCCCGATCAGCCCAATAGATGCCCGAACCGACGCATCTTTGTTGCCAAATAATGATCGTTGATGCCGTTGGGCTCGATCACCAACGGTTCCCGCCCCTCGACCCGCACCCCGCACGCCGCCAGCGCCGCAAGCTTATCCGGATTGTTCGTCAGCAAGCGGACCCGGCCGATGCCAAGCTGGTCCAGCATGGTCGCGGCCACCATGAAATTGCGCTCGTCCGCATTCCAGCCCAACGCCCGGTTGGCGTCGAGCGTGTCGAGCCCGTGATCCTGCAGCGCGTAGGCACGCAGCTTGTTCGTGAGCCCGATGCCGCGACCCTCCTGCGCCAAATACAGCAGCACGCCGGCGCCGTCGGCCGCCATGCGGTCCAGCGCCGCGTGCAGCTGCGGGCCGCAATCGCAGCGCAGGCTGCCAAGCAGGTCCCCGGTAAAGCACTCGGAATGCACCCGCGCCAGCGGCGCCGGATCTGCTGCGCCCGCGTGCTCCGGCTTGCCGATCAGGATCGCCAAATGCTCGATGCCGGCATCCGGGGCGCGGAATGCGACGACTCGGGCGTCCGCCGAGGCGGCGAGAGGCACCTGCGCCGACGCGACCTGCACCAGACCGGCGGAAGCCGCTGCCGGATGGGCCAGCACGTCCACGGCCGCCACCGCCAACATGCCCAGCCGGACCACCTGCATCGCCGCATCCGGATGCACCGGCGCCACGAGCGCCGCCGGCAGTAGGCGCCCGAGCTTCATCAACGCGAGCGCCGCCGGCGCAGGAACGGGCAGGGTGGCCTGCTCCGGCGGTTCCGCCAGGATCTGGCTCGCGGTCGGATCGGCCATGCCGCGGAGCAGCGCCGCGTCGAGCAGCCCGGCCGTGCGCAAAGCGATGGCGCCGCCAGGCTCAACCGGGCGACGCAGCAGCGCCGCCGCACGCACAGGCGATAGCAGCAGCACGGGCGGACCTGCCGCGAGCGCCGCGAACTCGGCGAGTCCGGCTGCCCCGACCGTATCCGCTGCCGCTACGACGTAGTTGGGGCTTCCCAGCAACAGCACCGGCGTTCCACGGCGCAGGTCGGCCATCGCCCGGTGTACGGCCCTGGTCCGCAGCGTTTCAGGGTCGGGAAGGAAAGGCGCTGGCGCCTGCTCAGCCTGTGATCCTCGCGGCTGCGCCACGTCATCTCCATCCAAATTCATGTCGTCCGCTAGAGGATATGGCGTTCTCTTGTGCGCCATAACCAAGAGGCTCACATATATGTGTGCATTCTTACCTGCTATGGTGCAATTTCACACGTCTGGCGCGCGTTGGACTCGGAACTGATCGTCTATCAAATTTACGGGCGTCACCTTGTTGTGTTGGCTGTCTGCCTGGATCGATGCTGCTGGATACAGCGTGACGCGCTGCCTCCGGTCTTTTATGGGGAAAGTGCCGAATGACGGCTGATCGTCCGATTCTCATCGTCGACGACGATGTCACCTTGCGCGAGGCGCTGCTCGAGCAACTCCAGGTCGATGGCGAGTTCGCGGTTGCGGAAGCCGGAACCGTTTCGGCCGCCGAAGCGCTGATGACCGGCAAGGATTCGCGATTCGACGCCGTCATCCTCGACGTAAGCTTGCCAGACGGCGATGGCCGCGACCTTTGCGCTTCGTTGCGCAAGCGCGGGCTGCGGATGCCGATCATCATGTTGACGGGGTCGGACGACGAGGCTGACGTGGTCCGCGGCCTGGATGCCGGTGCGAACGACTACATCGCCAAGCCGTTCCGGCTGGCCGAGCTGCTCGCCCGGCTGCGCGCCCAGCTTCGCATCTTTGAGAACTCCGAAGACGCCGTCTTCACCATCGGGCCGTATACCTTCCGCCCCAGCGCCAAGCTGCTGTATGAGCCGGTGAAGAACCGCCGCATCCGCCTGACGGAAAAAGAGGCCGCAATCCTGAAATATCTGTATCGCGCTGGCACTCGCCCCGTTGCGCGTCAGGTTCTGCTGAACGAGGTCTGGGGCTACAACGCCGCCGTCACGACCCATACGCTCGAAACCCATATCTATCGCCTGCGGCAGAAAATCGAACCGGATCCGAGCAATGCCCGCCTGCTGGTGACCGAGGGCGGTGGCTACCGTCTCGATCCGATCGGGGTGATGCCGGGCGGTTGATGCTCCGGCGCAGCCTTTTGGTGGCTGGGGCAGCGCTTGCGGCTGCCCGTCCGGCTATGGCCGAAAGCGCGCAAGTCCGGCTTTCCCACGGCTATGGCATCCTCTATTTGCCGTTGATGGTGATGCGCGACCGCAAGCTGCTGGAGCGCCAGATGGCCCGCGCGGGCCTTTCCCAGCCGGAGGTCTCGTGGCAGTTGCTGGACGGCGGCAACGTCATCAATGACGCCATGCTTGCGGGCGCGCTGGACATCGCCGGCACCGGGTCGCCAGGGTTCATCACACTATGGGCCAAGGCGCGGGACATTCCCCGGGCGGCGGTGATCGGGGTGTGCGGCCTGAGCACCTGCGCGCTGACGCTCAACACCAACCGCCCTCGGCTGCAGTCGCTCGACGATTTCACCCTCGACGACAAGATCGCTATTCCCGGCATCAAGACGTCGCTCGCCGCCGTCGTGCTGCAGATGCTGGTGGCACAGCGCTTCGGCCCGGCCAACTACGCGAAGCTCGACCCATTGACGGTCGGCCTGCCGCATCCCGAGGCCTATGCGGCGCTCATGAGCGGCAAGACCGAGATCGCGGCGCACTTCGCCTCGCCGCCATTCTCGATCCTGGAGCTCGCGGACCCGCGCATCCACAAGGTGATCGCCGCGAGCGACGTGCTCGGACCATCGACGCTCGACGTGGTGTTCGCGCCCAAGCGGTTCGTGGACGCCAACCCGGCCACGATGGCCGCGTTCCTCGC
>CAZZWN010000082.1:0-12959 GCA_964657765.1 uncultured Acetobacteraceae bacterium | reverse complement strand
CCCGGCGTCTCATACACGCCGCGCGACTTCATGCCGACGAAGCGGTTCTCGACCAGATCCAGCCGGCCGATGCCATTCGCCCGGCCCAGCTCGTTCAACCGGGCCAGCAGCGTCGCAGGCGACATCGCCACGCCGTCGATCGCGGTCGGGTCGCCATGGTCGAAATCGACGCTGATGACCGTCGATTGATCCGGCGCATCCTCCGGCCGGATGGTGCGCTGATATACGGCCTCAGGCGCCTCCTCGGCCGGGTCCTCCAGCATCTTGCCCTCCGACGACGAGTGCAGCAGGTTCGCGTCCACGCTGAACGGCGCCTCCCCCAGCTTGTCGCGGGCAATCGGGATCTGGTTCGCCGCCGCAAATTCGAGCAGGCGGGTGCGGCTGGTCAGGTCCCACTCGCGCCAAGGAGCGATGACCTTGATGTCGGGTTTGAGCGCGTAGTAGGCGATCTCGAAGCGAACCTGGTCGTTGCCCTTGCCCGTCGCGCCATGCGCAACCGCGTCGGCGCCGACCAGCTCGGCGATCTCGATTTGGCGTTGCGCAATCAACGGGCGGGCGATGCTCGTACCCAGCAGATATTGACCCTCATAGACGGTATTGGCCCGGAACATTGGGAAGACGAAATCCTGCACGAATACTTCCCGCAGGTCGTCGACAAAAATCTCCTTTACCCCAAGCAGCTCTGCTTTGCGTTGGGCTGGCTCCAATTCTTCGCCTTGGCCAAGATCGGCGGTGAAGGTCACGACCTCGCATTGGTAAGTGGTCTGCAGCCAACGCAAGATCACGCTCGTGTCCAACCCGCCGGAGTAGGCGAGCACGACTTTCTTCACATTCTTAGTCTGCATGGGGGTCCTTCGGGTTCGACTCCAAGGGCTACTCCATCCCGGGATGCGTCGGCAAGCTACGCCGCTGTGGCGCGTGGCGTGAAGATGTTCGGCGCTGGGCCCGCATTCACAGGGCGGCCGTTACGATCCCGCGACACGATCCGAAGCCGATCGACGCGACGCCAGGCTTTTTCCCGCGGGCGCAAAGGATCACCTCGTCGCCGTCCTCGAGAAACCGGCGTTCCTCGCCCGACGGCAGTGTGATCGGCGCACGGCCGCCTTGGGTGATCTCCAAAAGGCTGCCACAGCCATCGCTGCCGGGCGCAGAGATGGTGCCGGTGCCCATCAGGTCACCCGGGTTCAGGTTACAGCCGCCGCTTGCGTGATGCGTCAGCAACTGCGCCGGCGTCCAGTACAGCGCGAGCGCCGAACCGATCGAGAGCCGGTGCGGCGCGAGGTCCTGTTTGCGCATCTGCGTGGTTATGAGCAGGACTTCGAGCTCGATGTCCAATGCGCCGCCGGCCTGATCGGCAGCGTCGTGCAGATAGGGCAGCGGCGCCGGATCGCCGGTGGGACGGGGCGGCTGCGGAGCGCGGAATGGCGCCAGCGCCTCGGGCGTCACGATCCACGGGCTGATGGTCGTGCAGAAATTCTTCGCCAGGAATGGGCCGAGCGGCTGCGATTCCCAGGCCTGGATGTCCCGCGCGGACCAGTCGTTCAGCAGGCAGAACCCGGCGATGTGCTCCGATGCATCGGCAACCGGGATCGCAGTGCCGAGCGCGTTACCCGGACCGACCCAAAAGCCCAATTCGAGCTCATAATCGAGGTTCCGGGAAGGCCCATATGTCGGAGCCGCCTCGCCGGCAGGCTTGCGCTGACCGTTCGGCCGCCGCACCTCGGCGCCGCTCGGCCGTAGGCTGCTGGCCCGGCCGTGATAGCCGATCGGCACCCATTTGTAGTTCGGCGGCAACGGCGCATCGGGCCGGAACTGCTTGCCGACCGCCTCGGCGTGGTGGATGCCGGCGTAGAAATCCGTGTAGTCGCCGACGTGCGTCGGCAGATACATCATGCAGTCCGCCGCTCGATGGAGCAGATGCGGGCGCTCATCCGAGCCGTCCTGCAGCAACGCGCTGATCGCGTCGCGCAGCGCGCGGCGGGGCGCTGCGCCCAGCGCCAAGAACGCGTTGAGCGTCGGACCGACGCAGGCATGGACGGCGGCCTGCGCCTCCTCGTCCAGCAATCCCTCCTCATGCACGGCCCGCAGGTCGAGGATCATGTCGCCGATCGCGATGCCGCCCCGCGGCGCGCCGGCCAGTGGGCCAAATACGCCGAGCGGCAGGTTTTGAATCGGGAAATCCGCGTGGCCATTGGCGCTGGATACCCAGCTTTGCAGAGCGGGATCATGGGTGTGGTCGATCGTCATGAGGGGGGCTCCGGCTTGCCAGGGTCAAAATGCATTCGCGGGCCGACACAGCAGGCCCTGTAGTTTCGTTGCGATTGCGGGGCCGCCGGCATGATATTCACGATGGCTCGTCCACCGAGCGCGCGACCTCGATCGCGGCCAGCACGACGCTGTCGTCGCCGATGTGGTTGGCCAGCAGCAGCACCAGCGCTGCATCGAGGCGACGGGACGCGGCCGGGTCCAGTCCCTCATGCGCCGCCACCAGGGCCGCGAACAGCCCATCGGGATCGGCGAGGCGTGGCGTCAAATCGAGCGACATCAGGCGACCTGCTCCAAGCATGCAAAGGCCTTGCGCCCCATGGCATGCGCGGCGGCGGCGGCGATACGGTCTCGATCGAACCAGCGGAACAGCGCCGCCACATGCTGGTCCGGCCGCAGCAGCACGCAGGCGCCGGGCATCGCGCCGTAGCGCCGCGCCGCCAGGCCGTGCGCGTCGTGCAGCGCATCCGGGGCGATGCGGACCGTGGTCACGCCCGGCACGTCCGGCGTCGCGGGCCCGAACACCAGCAGGCAGCAGCCGGGACCGGCGATATGGCGCAACAGCCAGCCGGGCGCGCCCGCGTGCAGCATCGGCGCATCGGCGGCTGGCGTTCCCAGCTTGATGCAGCCCGGCCAGATGTCGCTATCCCAAGCGTTGAGCGGACTATTTGGCAGGCCTGTCGGCCGCGACAGCCGGCCGGAGTTCACCAGCGGACGCGCGAACGCATGCCGCGCCGCCAGCGCCAGCGCCGCGTCGCGATAGGCACGGGCGGCATCCGTCTTCGGTGTGATGAAGTCGGTGGCGCGGCTGCTATGCAGGATGTTCTCGTCCGCCGCCACGATGCGCTCATCGTCATATGTCTGGATCAGCAGGGGATCAGCGTGGCCTTGGATGACCGCTGCGAGCTTCCACGCCAGGTTGTCGGCGTCCTGCACCCCGCCATTGCCTCCGCGCGCGCCGAATGGGCTGACCTGGTGCGCGCTGTCGCCCGCGAACACGACGCGGCCATGCACGAAGCGTTCGAGCCGGCGGCAGCGGAAGGTGTAGACGCTGACCCATTCGAGCTCGAACGACACATCCGGTCCCAGCATGGCCTGCACGCGGGGGATGACGCGCTCGGGCCGGCGCTCCGCCTCCGGATCGGCGTCCCAGCCGAGCTGCAGGTCGATCCGCCAGACGTCGTCCGGCTGTTTATGCAGCAAAGCCGATTGGTTGCGGTGGAACGGCGGGTCGAACCAGAACCAACGCTCGGTCGGGAACTCGGCCCGCATCACCACGTCCGCGATCAGGAAGCGGTCGCGAAAGGTTTTGCCAACGAAGGGCAGGTCGAGGCAGTGGCGAACGAAGCTGCGCGCGCCGTCGGCCGCCACCAGCCAATCCGTCGTCAGCGTATACGATCCGGATGGCGTTTCGATCGCGACCGTCGCAACTTCGGGGTGATTGCCCACCTCCGCGACCTTATGCTTCCAGCGCAGGTCCACGAGCCCGGTCGCCTCGCAGGCCTCGACCAGCCACTCCTCGACGTAGTACTGCTGCAGGTTGATGAACGCCGGGTATTCGTGCCCGTCTTCCGGCAGCAGGTTGAAGTCGAACAGCTCGCGCTCGCCGAAGAACACGCGGCCGACGTTCCAGGTGATGCCTTTGGCCAGCATGCGGGCCCCGAGGCCCAACCGCGCAAAGATTTCCAGCGTGCGCTTGGCAAAGCAGATCGCCCGGCTGCCGGTGCTGACGCCGTCGTCATCATCGAGCACAACCACGGCCACGCCGCGCTGCGCGAGGTCGAGCGCCAACGTCAGTCCCACGAGCCCGCCGCCCACCACGACCACCGGGTGATGCGCTGTGCCGGGGGGCGGCGGCATCACGGCATATCGGGGAGAGGCGTACGGCATCAGGCGTTCATGGCTGAGGAACGGGGGCCGGCGCGCCTTGCTCAAGTGCGCGCCACATCTCGATGTCGCGCTCGGCGGTCCAGATGCGCGGGTGATCGAGGCCGCGCGCCTCGTCATGCGCGCGGGTCACGTTGAACGGCATGCAGTGCTCAAAGATGACCCAATGGCCGTATTTGGGGCGCATCTCCGCCATGGCCTGGTCGTAGACCTGTTTCAGCTCGGCGCCGCTGGCCGACGCGCGCCGCACGATCTCGAACAGGTCGCTGGTGAAGGCCCGGGTGCCCTCGATCGCCTCCTTGCACTCGGCGGCGTTCTTCAATGAACGGCCGCGGCCAGGCACCAGCGCTTCCGCTCCCAGGGCCTGCACGGCGGCGAGCGTCGCTGGCCAGTCGCCGAAATGCGCGTCGCCACAATAAGGAGTCGCGCCAAACTCCACGACATCGCCGCTGAACAGCACGCGCTCCTTTGGCAGCCAGACGACCGTGTCTCCCGCGGTATGGCTCCGCCCGATATGAATGATCTGCACCTCACGGCTGCCAAGATACAACGTCATGCGTTTATGAAACGTTAGCGTCGGCCAGGTCAGCCCGGGAATGCTGTCGCGGCCGCGAAACAGGCGCGGAAACCGGCCGATCTCGCTGTTGGTGTCCTGCTGCCCGCGCTCGACCGTCATCTCGCGGCACACGTCGGAGGCGATGATCTCCGCGCCCCTGTATGCGCTGGCGCCCAGCACGCGGACGGCGTGGTAGTGGGTCAGCACCACATGGCGGATCGGCTTGTCGGTCACGGTGCGTATGCGGGCGATTACGTCGGCGGCCATCAGCGGCGTCGCCTGCGCGTCCACAACGAGCACGCTGTCGTCGCCGACCACGACGCCGCTGTTTGGATCGCCCTCGGCGGTGTAGCCATATAGACCCGGCGCCAGCTCGTCGAAGCTGATCGTCTTGTCCGCAAGGTCCGTGGTGCTGGCGAAGCCTGACATGGGATGCCTCATCTCTGCCATTTTGACGCTAGGCCAGACCCAGGCGAGCTACAACTCACAGGTCTGCCACAAGGGCAGATGGCTGCGCGAAGGCGTGCCGCAAGCGCCTCGTGACACCGCGGCGCGATCCGGCCATCTTACGCTATCGCCGCCTCGAGACGGCTTCAGCTTAGGAAACGTCCATGCTTGGTTTGATGCAATCGCAGCCGCTGCTCATCTCATCCATCCTCACCCACGCCGCGCGGCATCATGGCAGCGCCGAGGTCGTGTCCCGCACCACCGAGGACACGATCCACCGCACCAACTATGCCGGGATCGAGCGGCGCGCCCGTACTCTTGCCCGCGCTCTGCTGCGCCTGGGCGTCCAAGCCTCCGACCGCGTCGCGACGCTGGCCTGGAACGGCCACCGCCACCTGGAGCTGTACTACGCCGTGTCCGGCATGGGTGCGATCATCCACACGGTGAACCCGCGTCTGGCGCCGGACGACATCGCGCATATCCTGAACGACGCAGGCAGCACGATCCTGTGCGCCGACACCACCTTCACCGCCCTGCTCGCCACCATCGCGCCGCTGGTTCCAGGCATCCGCGCCGTCGTCATGCTCGCGGATCCGGCGGCAATGCCCGATGTTGCGTTGGCGCCAGGCCAGGACTTGCTCTGTTACGAGACGCTGCTGGCCGACGCCGACGACGATTTCGCCTGGCCGCGCCTCGACGAGGAGTTGGCCAGCGCCTTGTGCTACACCTCGGGCACCACGGGGCGGCCGAAAGGGGTGCTGTATAGCCACCGGAGCACCGTTATCCATGCCTACGCCGTGAACATGGCGGACGTCTTCGGGCTGCGCAGCGTCGACCGCGTCTTGCCGGTCGTGCCGATGTTCCACGTCAACGCGTGGGGCACGCCCTACTCCGCGCCCATGGCCGGCGCCAGCCTGATCATGCCCGGCCGCTACCTCGATGGCGCCAGCATGCAGTCGTTGATGAACAACGAGCGCGTGACCGTGTCCGCCGGCGTGCCAACGGTTTGGATGGGCTTGCTGCAGCACCTGCGCGCCACGGGCGGCAAGCTCGACACGCTGCAGCGGCTGATCTGCGGCGGGTCCGCCTGCCCGCCCATGCTGATCGACACGTTCGCGCGCGACTACGGCGTGCGCGTCGACCACGCATGGGGCATGACCGAGACCAGCCCGCTCGGCACCTGCTACGGCGCAAAACCCAGCTTCGAAGGCATGGCGCCCGAGGATGCGAAGAACCTGCAATACAAACAGGGCCGCGCCGTGCCGGGCCTGGACATGAAGATCGTCGACGATACCGGCGCCGAGCTGCCGTGGGACGGCGTGACGTTCGGCAACCTGATGGTCCGCGGCCCCTGGGTCACCCGGCGCTACCTCAACGCCGATACCGACTCCACCGACGCCGACGGCTGGTTCGCCACCGGGGACGTCTCCACCATCGATCAGCACGGGCTGATGGAGGTGACCGACCGCACCAAGGACATCGTGAAGTCCGGCGGCGAGTGGATCAGCTCCATCCAGCTCGAGAACATCGCGGTCGGCCATCCCGACGTCGCCGAGGCCGCGATCGTCGGCGCACGCCATCCGAAATGGGATGAGCGCCCATTGCTGATCGTCGTCGCCAAGCCCGGCCGTACGATCGATCCGGCCGAGCTGCTGGCAAGCTACGCCGGACAGGTTGCCAAATGGTGGACGCCGGACGAGGTCGTCATCGTCGACCAATTGCCGCACACCGCGACGGGCAAGCTGAACAAGCTCGCTTTGCGGCAGCAGTTCCGCGATTTCAAGCTGGCGTCGGTCGCCGAGTAGCGGCTCGCGCGGGCGCCGGCCTGGATGTCTCGGGTTGCCGCACCGGTGTGGCCGCGCGCAGATGCACCGAGAAGCGGCGCTCGACCCAGCCCAGCGCGCGGCGAACCGCCTCGGTGAGCATGAGGTAGAGCAGCGCGCAGTAGAGATAGACCGAGAAGTCGAAGGTGCGGGAAAAGATGAACCGCGTCTGCCCCATCAGGTCCAGCAACGTCACGATGGCGGCCAGTGCGCTGGCCTTGATGAGCGTGATCAGCTCGTTGCCCATCGGGCGAACCGCGACCAGTGCCGCCTGCGGCCAGATCACGCGGCGGTTGGTGGCATTTCGGTTCAGGCCGAGTGCCATCGCTGCCTCGATCTGACCACGCGGCACGGAGCCCAGCGCGCCGCGCATGATTTCAGACTGGTATGCGGCGGTGTTCAGCGTGAACGCGAAAAGACAGCACAAGTAGGCGTCGCGGAAAAACCACCACAGGCCGAGGTCGGTCAGGGCCGGGCGAACTTGGCCGGCACCGTAGTAGACGAGGTAGAGCTGGCATAGCAGCGGGGTGCCGCGGAAGAACGTGACATAGGCAAGCGCCGCGCCGGACAGCAGACGGCTGCGCGACCTTCGCGCCTGGCAGATCGGGTATGCCAGCACGAAACCCAGGATGGACGATACGCCGACGACCTTCAGGGTGATCCACAAGCCCGCGACCAGGCGCCAGCCGTAGGTCTGCAGCAGGTCGAGGTCAAACAGCATAGGCAAGCCGCCCTGCATCAGGCGTAGCCTCGGCCAGCCTTGCGCTCCAGAGCCGCTTGGACGAGGCCCGAGCCGATGCTTAGCAGCAGGTAGAAGCCGGCCGCGATGCTGTAGAACAGCAATGGCGCCCGCGTGCTGCGGCTCGCCTCCGACGCGGCGCGCAACAGGTCCAGCACCGCAAGCGTCGAGATCAGCGATGTATCCTTGAGCAGGATGGTCCAGATATTGCCGAGGCCGGGCAGCGCCACCCTCAGCAACTGCGGCAGCACGACCCGGCGGAACGCCTGCCGCCCGGTGAGGCCGAGCGACAGCGCGGCCTCGGTCTGCCCCGTTGGAATGGCGCCGATCGCGCCGATCCAGACCTCGCTGGAGTAGGCAGCCACCACCACCGCCAGCGCGATCACGCCGGCGACCATTGCGTGGAGCTCCAAATGGACATTGAGGCCGAGCAGCTTGCCGGCCTGGTCGATGAGCGCCTGCAGGCCGAAATAGACGATGAACAGCGCCAGCAAGTCCGGGATGCCGCGAAAGAACCCGGTATAGGCGGCGCAGAACGCCCGCGCGATCCTGCCGCACGAGCCATGCAGCACCGCGAGCGCCAGGCCGCCGCCGAAGCCGAAGGGGATGGTGGCTACGGCGAGGCCGATCGTGACGGTCGCGCCTTCGAGCAGGAGGCCGATCCAACCATCTGGGCCGAAAACCAGGCCTAGCACGGCGCCGTCCTGGCCCGCTGGCTACTTGCCCCGGATATCCACGGTGAAATACTTCGCTGCGAGCTTGGCGTAGGTGCCGTCGGCGTCCAGCGCGGCGATGGCCTGGTTGAATTTATCGCGCAGTTCGGTGTCGTCCGGACGGAAGGCGGCGCCGACGCCGGGACCGTGGATTTCCGGCAGGCGAGCGATGGTCGCGACGATACGACAGCAGCCATCGCCTTTTTTCTCGATAAAGTCTTTGGTGACAATGACGTCGCCCATGACATAGTCAAGGCGGCCGTTCGCCAAATCCTGGTTCGGCTCGTCCTGGGTCGGATACAGCTTGATGTCGGCGTCCTTATAGAAACGCTCCAGGTAGTTGGCATGGATCGTCGAGGACTGCGTACCGATCGTCTTGCCTTTCAGGGCCGCAGGGGAGATATCGTCGCTCTTATTACTGGCCGTTGTCGCGATGACTGGCGGGGTCGCATAATACATATCGGAAAACAGCACCCGCTTCGCCCGTTCGGCGGTGATGTTCATGCTGGAGAAGATCACGTCGAACTTGCCGGCCATCAGCGACGGGATGATGCCATCCCAATCCTGGTTCTGGAACGTGCAGCTCACCTTTATCCGTTCGCATAGCGCTTTTGCGTAGTCGACCTCGAAACCAACGATCTCGCCTTTCGAGTTGACACTCTCGAAGGGTGGATAGGAGGCATCCATGCCGAACCGCAACGCCGTATACTCCTTGGCGTGGGCGACGACGGCGGAAAGGCCAGCCGCGAAGGCGAGGGAGGCGAGCAGGTATTTGGCTTTCATCATCTCGACTCCAGTTGGCGTGTATCGGTCGGGTGTTCGTCCGTTAACCTTTCACGACCCGAGCAAGAACGATGCCAGACCCTTAATGGCGCGGCTGCAGCGGCGGAAGCTGCACCGCCACGCGGCCAGGGGCAGAGCCGAACGCGCCGAATGCGAACTCCACCGGCGGCAACGCGGCATAGGCGCTGTTCGGCGGCGGCCATACGCCATACGGCCCAGTCGCCGGCGCAGCCTTGGCGCCCATCGGCGTCATCACCCGGCCGAAAACCCGCCGTTGGTAGTCCTCCCCACGATCGATGTTCGACGAGTGATAATTCGCAGCCGCCAGGTTCCAATCACCGGTTTGCCGATAGAGCGCCATCAGGAACTGCGCCGCAAAACGCGCATTCACCGCAGGCTCGAACGCATCGTCCAGGCTGGCGAATGCCGTCGGATGATGCATTAGGTTGACCTGCATGCAGCCAATGTCGATCGAACGGACGCCGCGCGCCTGCAGATCTCGTACCGCCGCGACGGCCTGATCCTTCCCGTCGAAGAAAAACCCGTCGCCGCCCACATTGATCGTCCAGGGCCAGGGGCGCACCCGCTTGGTCACCGGGTCAAGCCGGCCGCTCTCCACCCGTGAGATCGCGGGCATCAGTTTGTCGGGAAGGCGCGGCGATTTCTCGGCGGCAGCGATGGCCGCCTCGCAATCATCAAACGGCGAGGCGGTCTCTGCCCAAGCGCATGCGGGCCAGGCGCAAGCGGGAATCAGCGACGCGAGCAGGATGATGAGGAACTTCACCGCCCGGCTATAGGCGATGGCGACCCCAAACACCATCAGGCGGCGATCAGCCCCCCCAGCCGGGCCAGCGCCGCCAGATGGCTGTCGGTATCGCCGAATCCGCGCTCGATCATGGTCATGCGCTTGAAATGGTGGCCGACGGCGTATTCCATCGTGACGCCGATGCCGCCATGCAACTGCACGGATTCCTGCCCGATATGCCGGCCGCTGCGGCCGATCTGCACCTTGGCGGCGTGCATGGCGCGCTGGCGCTCCAGCGGGTCCGGCTCGCTCGCCATCATCGTCGCATACAGCGCCATGCTGCGCGCCTGCTCCAGCGACACATACATGTCCACCGCCCGGTGCTGCAACGCCTGATTGTCGCCGATGGCACGGCCGAACTGCTTGCGCGTTTTCATGTAGTCGACGGTCATGGCGTGCATCGCGTCCATGACGCCGACGGCCTCGGCGCATAGCGCGGCCAACATTTCGTCGTTGGCGCGTTCCAGCACAGGCAACGCCGCGGCCGGGTCGCCCAGGGCTTCGGCGGACACGTTGACGAAACTTATCTCTGCGGCACGCATGCCGTCCTGGGTCGGGTAGCCTCGCCGGGTTACGCCGGACGCGTCGGCCTGGACCATGAATAGGCCAATCCCTTGGCGCTCCCGATGCTCGCCGGCGGTCCGCGCCGTGACCAGGAGGCTGTCGGCGCTGTCGCCATGCAGCACCAGGCTTTTGTCCCCGGTGATGCGCCAACCGTCGCCGTCGCGCTCCGCCCGGGTCATGACGTCATTGAGGCTGTGACGGGACTGCCGCTCGATCTGCGCATAGGCCAAGACGCGCTCCCCGGCGATGATGCCGGGCACCAATGCCTCTAATTGCGCCTCGGATGCGGCGTGCCGCAACAGCGTGCCGCAAGCGACGATGGTGGAGAAATAAGGCTCGACCACCAAAGCGCGGCCGCAAGCCTCCATGACCAATGCGGTATCGACGGGACTTCCGCCGAACCCGCCCTGTGCCTCGGTGAAGGGCAATCCCAGCAGTCCGAGTTCGGCAAACTGGGTCCAGATGTCGCGGCTCCATCCGTCGGACGCCGCCCGATACCCTTTGCGCGCCTCGAAGCCATAACGGTCGGCGATCATGCGGTCTACACTGTCTTTCAGCAGCCGCTGATCGTCGCTCAGATCAAAGTCCATGCCGTCCCCTCCGGTTCGCGTTGAGGTCAGCGTAGACGAAACCCGTCATGCCGCTAACCCCAAACGCTGCGGAGGCTACAAGCCGCTCTTCACCTTATCTGCACTGTTCGTCACGGCTCTACCGGCCGAACTGAGATCCTGACCGGCGCCGGCGGTGGTGTTGCAGGCGCTCAGCATGGGCGCCACGGCAGACAGCGCGAGCGCCAGCAACAAGGCACGGGATGAAATAAGACCGTTGAGCATCGAAACCTCCATGATTGCACGTAACCGCAACCAACTCACAATGCCGGTTTTAGTTTCCTTAAGTGTACGAAACCTCCGCCCAGCGTGTCTTCAAAACCCCAGTATGGCTTTGGCGACGATATTCCGCTGTATCTCGTTCGAGCCGCCATAGATCGAGATCTTGCGCCAATTGAAATACGTCGGCGCTGCCTCTGCCGCATAGTCCGGACCCACTGGCGGCTCGTTGCTACCCGGCTCATGGTCGTCATACGGCAGTATGTAAGGACCAACCACGTCCATCAGCAGCTCCGTCGTCGCCTGCTGCAGCTCGGATCCCTTGATCTTCAGGATCGAACTCGCCGGGTTCGGCTTGCCGCGATCCCGGTTGCGTTCGTCCGCCACGACGCGCAGCTGGGTCATCTCCAGCGCCTTCAGCTCGACCTCGACCGCCGCCACCCGCTCGCGGAAATGCGGTTCGTCCATCATCGCGCGGTCGCCGACGCGCTCCAGCGCCGCCAGCTGCTTGATGCGGCGGATGCGCGCCTTGCTCACGCCGACGCGGGCGATGCCCGTGCGCTCATTGCCCAGCAGGAACTTGGCGTAGTCCCAACCCTTGTTCTCCTCGCCGACGAGGTTCTCGACCGGCACCCGCACCTCGTCGAACCAGACCTCGTTGACTTCGACGCCGCCGTCGATCGTTTGGATCGGCCGCACGCTGATGCCCGGCGTCCTCATATCGATCAGCAGGAAGCTGATGCCCTCCTGCTTCTTCTTGGCCCCGGGATTGGTGCGCACGAGGCAGAAAATCCAGTCGGCATATTGCGCGAGCGTGGTCCAGGTCTTCTGCCCATTCACGACGTAATGATCGCCGTCGCGCACCGCGGTGGTCCGCAGGCTCGCCAGGTCCGACCCGGCGCCGGGCTCGGAGAAGCCCTGGCACCACCAGATATCCAGGTTCGCCGTCGGCGCCAGGAACTGCTTCTTGTGCGCCTCGGAGCCGAACTGCGCGATGACCGGGCCCACCATGTTGGTGTTGAACCCGAGCGGCGCCGGCACGCAGTTCTGCTGCATCTCGTCCTGATAGATATAGAGCTGCACCGGCGTCCAATCCTGGCCGCCCCACTCCGCCGGCCAGTGCGGCACCGCAAGCCCGTTCGCGTTCAGGATGCGCTGCGCGGTGACCTGCTGGTCCCGCGATACGTGCTCGCCGCGCTGCACTTGCTCGCGGATTGTCTCGGGGATTTGCGTGGTGAAGAAGTCGCGCATCTTCTCGCGGAAGGCACGCTCCTCGGCGGTGAAGCTCAGGTCCATAGCTCGCTCCTATCGCAGCTCAAACAGGCCGGCGGCGCCCTGGCCGCCTCCAATGCACATGGTCACGACCACGCGCTTGGCACCCCGCCGGCGGCCCTCGATCAACGCGTGTCCCGTCATCCGAGCCCCGCTCATGCCGTATGGATGCCCAATCGAGATCGCGCCCCCGTCCACGTTCAAGCGGTCGGCGGGAATGCCGAGCTTGTCGCGGCAATATAGCACCTGACTAGCGAAGGCTTCGTTAAGTTCCCATA
>CAZZWN010000081.1:0-12972 GCA_964657765.1 uncultured Acetobacteraceae bacterium | reverse complement strand
GAGAGGCCGAACCCGCCGTAGGCGGTGAGGTGCACCGGCGCGTTCCCGGTCAGGCCGGGCGGGCCGACCTGGAGGTAGGGGATGCGCTCGCCATCGACGGAGACCGCTTCGTGCCGGGTCACAGTGAGGCCGGCCGGGTCGAAGGCGACGGGCGCGCGCTTCAATATTTCCGGCTGGCCGCTGGTCAGCAAAAGCAGGCTAGGCGGCGTCAACGGGTCCTGTACGGCGCCGAGCAGGGTGCCGTCCTGCTCCATCTCGTCGCCGTCGAGCGGCCAGGCGGACGCCGTGCCGGTTTTCGGCAGGCCCGGCAGCGTGGCTTGGGTCCATGTGCCCGGCGTCACCACCCGATAGAGCGGCTGCAGGTCGTCGAGGATGTTGAGCATGAGTTGGCCATTCGACCAGAACACACCCTGTATCGTCCGGCGTTCGGCGGGTTCGAACAGGACGGCGAAGTTCCGGCTGCCGGCTAAGAAAGCCTCGAAATCGATGCCGAGCACCGTATCGGATGCGTAGCTCCGGCCATCCACGGCCCACGGTTTGCGCAACCGGACCGCCAGCCAGCCGCGGTGCCACAACACCCAGGTATCGGTTGGCAGGTCGATCTCGCGGTCCGGGCCGGCACGGGTGCCGAGGTGGATCGTCTTATCGAAGAACCCGGTCTGCGCGAAAAAGAACACGCGGCCGGTCTCGCGTTCGTAGCTAGCCCCGGCGGCCAGATGGGCCGGATCGGTCTCGAACAGGATCGGCGCCTCGGCCGGCTCGGCACAGCGATCCCAGCGCCGGACAGTGCGGGCGTAGCCGGAGCGGGTCACTCCACCAAGCGCGCTGGTCAGCAACAGTGTATCGCGGTCGAGCCAGGCTGCCCCGCCCTTTGCCTCGGGCAGCACGAAACCATCGGCGACGAACGTGCGGGACGGAACGTCGAACTCCCGCAGCACCACGGCATCGCCGCCGCCGCGCGATAGGCGCAGCAGGGCGCGGTCATGCTCCGGCGGCAGCGTCGCGGCGCCCTGCCAGATCCAGTCCTCGCCCTCGCCCTCGGCCAGGGCGTCGACGTCGAGCAAAATGTCCCAGTCCGGCTCAGGCTGGCGATAGCTCTCCAGCGTCGTCCGCCGCCATAGGCCGCGTGGATGCTCGGCATCCCGCCAAAAATTGTACAGCAGCCCGCCGCGCCGGGTGACGACCGGCAGGTTATCGGGACGGTCCAGCAACGCGAGCAAGGCCGCACGGTCACGGTCGAACTCCGGTCCGGCAAGGCGCGCCACGGTGGCCGCGGTCTGCGCGTCGACCCAAGCAAGCGCGCGTTCGCCGTCGATGTCCTCCAACCAAACCCAGGGGTCGTCGTCGGGCCGTTCGAGGCTGGGCAGTGCGGCCACCGCGATCAAGGCCAGGCGGTCATGATCGCCGCCGGGCCCGCGGCCATCTCGATCGGCGTGCCGGGCCAGAGCTTGGCGTCGTCCCAGCGGAATACCTGGATCGTGCGCTCCACCATGTTCTGCACCAGCACCGTGCGGCCGTCGCGGGAGAAGGCGACGCCCTGCGACCAGCGGCCGGTCTGGGCCTCCGCCACCTGTTTAAGCTGCTTGTTGGCCAGCGCGAACATCGCGAGCCGGCCATGATCGCGACGGAACGGGTTCTCATCGGGCTTGGTCGTGCCCTCCTGCGTGGCGATCGCCAGGAACTTGCCGTCTGGCGACCACTTCAGCCCCTCGGGCGACTGGCCGACCGAGATCGTCTGCACCGTCCGAAACGGCCGCACCGTCAGGTCGATCAGGCTTACGGTGTCCACGTCGCCGTCGCCGCGGCCCATGTTGCCGACCGCCGCCAGCGTGCCGTCCGCGGTCACGTCGATCGTGTAGGGCGCCACGCCGGTCGTGATCGGCCGCTTGTCGAGCGTGACCGTCCCGCCGTCGATCGCCAGCACCTGCACCATGTCGTCGCCGTAGCGGCTCACCAGCGCCGACTTCCCATCGCTGGTGAACGCGATTCCGCTCGGCATCGATTTTGGGCCGATCGTCACCGTCCCGGCCGCGGTCAGGCGCTGACCGTCGATCGTGAAGATCGAGAGCGTGCCGGCAAAGCGGTTCGCCACCAGCGCCAGCGTGCCGTCGGGGGAGATGCGCACGGTGGTCGCCCCCGCGCCGGCATGCAGCGACTGCACGACCTGCGGCGGCTTCGCGGTCAGGTCGATGACCGAGACCCGGTCGTCGGGGCTGATGCCGGCGGGGCCGTGCGGGTCGGCCTTGGTGGCGGAGGTCACGATGGCGAAGCTCTCGTTTCGCGCGACCGCGACCGCCATGGGCGGGCCGACGACGCTGCCGGGCACATCCAGTGTGGCAATGACCTTGGGCGGGCTTTCCTTCAGGTCGATGACGCTCATCGTGTCGGCGGGCGCACCGGCGGCGGCGACCTGGGCGCCGTTGTCCAGCACGGTGTGCGCGTCGTTGGACGATATCGCGATGTCGGCGCGCGCCGACGCCGCCAAGGCCGATACGGCGAGCACGCCAGCCAACAACACCCGCATCGTCATACTCCCAATCCGTTACGAGAACGTTAAGCTGCGTTGCGTCGGTTCACCAAGCCCTCGACATGCTCGGCGATCGCCATCGATGAGGTGAGGCCGGGGCTCTCGATGCCGAACAGGTTCACGAGGCCGCCCAGGCCGTGCTGCGCCGGGCCGGAGATCAGGAAATCCGCCGGCGGCTCATTGGGGCCGCTGATCTTGGGACGGATGCCGGCATAGCCCGGCGTCAACGCGCCGTCCGGCAGGCCCGGCCAGTAGCGGCGGATGGCGGCATAGAAGCCGTCGGCGCGGCGGATGTCGACGTCGTACTCCTCGTGGTCGACCCACTGCACATCCGGCCCGAACCGTGCCTGGCCGCCAAGGTCGAGGGTCAGGTGGACGCCAAGCCCGGCGGCCTCCGGCACCGGATAGACCAACCGGTGGAACGGGGCGCGGCCGGACAGCGAGTAGTAGCTGCCTTTGCACAGATGCTTGCGCGGGATGCTGTCGGGCGGAATGCCGGCGATGCGCCCGGCGACATCGGGCGCGTGCAGGCCGATGGCGTTGACCAGCACCTCGCAGGCAAGCTCCATCGGCTCGTCACCGCCGATCTGCAACAGGAATTCTCCCGGTGCCGCGGTGCCCGACAGGATCGGGGCGTGGCAGACGACGGCGCCGCCGGCGTTCTCGATGTCGCCCTGGAAGCCGAGCATCAAAGCGTGGCTGTCAACGATGCCGGTGCTGGGGGACAGCAATGCCGCCGCGGCGCGGAGGGCGGGTTCGAGCCGATGGGTGTCGTCGGGGCCCAGCCATTCGAGGTCGTCGACGCCGTTCACCGCCGCCTTGGCGCGTATGGTGTCGAGCACCGGGACCTCTGCCTCTGCGGCGGCGACGATCAGCTTGCCCAGGCGGCGATGCGGGATGCCGCGCTCGTTGCAGTAAGCATAGAGCATGTGCTTGCCCTGGACGCAGAGGCGCGCCTTCAGGCTACCGGCGGGGTAGTAGATGCCGGCGTGCACGACCTCCGAATTGCGCGACGACGCGCCGGTGCCGATGCCGCCCGTGGCCTCCAGCACCCAGACCTCGCGGCCCGACAGCGCCAGCGCGCGGGCAACGGCGAGGCCGACCACTCCGGCGCCCATGACCACGCATTCCACCCGTTCCGTCACGCAGGCGCCTCCATCGTTAAGCAAAGCAAGCCTTGGTCCTCGGCTATGGTCAAGCGCGCGGTCAGGCGGGGCGTTCCCGGTCCTCGTCCTCGCGGTCGCTGCTGACGCCCACGGTGCGGATCAGCGCTGGGTGCAATACGTAGGCGTGCAGCCGGTCCCCATGCGGGACGCCGTGGCGAAGCTGGTCGAGCGCCTGCCAGGCAAAGGCGTGGCGGGGCAGGGCGGCGATGGCCGCCGGGTCCATGCCGTAGGCCAGCAGCCGCCAGTCGACGTCGCCGGTGAAGCCGTCCTGCGCCACCCAGGCCAGCAGCTTTGCCGCACCTCTTGCACTGAGGATGTAGCCGTCGCCGCCGGGCGCGTTGTCGTCCGGCGGGAAGCCGAGCATGGCATCGGCGAGGCTATGCAGGCTTGGCGCATGGGTCGACGTAGGGTCGAGCCGGGGTTCGAGGCGGTCGTTCACGAAGCAGATATCGTAGTCCGGCGGTAGCCCGAGCGGGCCGAGGCGGGCCGGCAGGGGATGCAAGGGGATCACATCGTCCTCGATAATCAGCAGATGGGCGAGGCCGTTCAGCGCCATGCTTTCCCAGGCGGCCGCGTGGCTCAGGAAGCAGCCGAGGGTGCCGCGGCGTGCCGGGTCGCCGGGCGCGTTCAGCAGTCGCTGCACTGCTGGCAAAGCGAGCCGGCTGCCCTCGACGCCGGGGATGCGGAACAGGGGCGCGGGGTGGTGGCCAAACAGCCGCTCGATCCAGGCGCGGCGCTCGGTGTTGCGGTCGAGGTTGATGACGGCGATCCCGTATGCGTCGCCGTGGGCAGGTTGGGCCGCATACCATGCATCGAGGCGCTGATGCATTAGGGCGGCGTTAAGCTTTTCGGCGTATTCTGCGTTGGTTGGGTCCAGCCGAAGGGCGGCGGCAAAGCCCGCCGCCGCGTCGGTCCACTCGCAACGCTGCCGCGCCACATCGGCAGCCAGGGCCTGCAGCATTGCGTCGCCTGGCTGGCGCAGCAGTAGGTCGGCCGCGCGTTGCTGAAGAGTGTAGAGGTCGTCCATGTGGTAGGCATACAGCGCCGTGTAGTGCGCCAGCCACTCCGCATCCGGCAACTGCCGCGCGGCCCGGCGGAACTGCGGGTCGGAGTCTGGGTAATGCAGCGCGGCCTTGAGGTCCCGCTTCAGTTCTAATGCCAGGGTCCAATCGTCGGGGTGCAGCGTCAACAGGGCGCGCCATGCCGCTATCGCGCGGTCATGTGCGGAGGCGGCCCTGGCTTCGAGCGCGGTAGTCCGGAGCGCGTCTATGGTCGGCATGGGATGGTGCCCCGTACGGGATTCGAACCCGTGTTACAGCCTTGAAAGGGCCGTGTCCTAGGCCTCTAGACGAACGGGACAGCGCGCGGGGCGTAGCGCGGGCAGGCGGGCCAGGTCAAGCGGGCAGAAGAATGCCTGGAAGGGCAGTCCGTCGCCGCAGGATCGGCCTCGCATGGCCTGGGAAGGCGCTCAGTGTCCTTATTCTCGTGCGAATCAACCGAGGCTCTCCAGCTTCGTTAATCGTCCATAATGATAATCCGGGCAGGATCGATTTTGAAGCATGTTTTATATGGCGCAAAATTTAGACTTCGGATATAATATCGACATCATCACAAAAAGAGCCTTAAATGCGTCGTCTTGCCCTCTACGCTGCCATCGCAATTGGAATGAGCATCAGCGCTAACAGCCACGCCACCGTGCTGTTCCAGTCGCTTCCCGATTTGACGGTTAACCCCGCGACAAATGCCTGGTGCTCGTCTTGTAGTGGCAAATATCAGGTATTCGATACCTTCACCATCGGATCGAAATCCAATATCTCGGAGATCGATTTCGCTGTAGAGACGAATTATGCGTTTCCGACGAAAGTGACAATCGGCATATATTCATTGTCTAACGGCCTGCCTGACACTCAGTTGTTCAATGAAGACTTTGACCCGTCCTCATTCACCTACAAAAACACGTCGCATAACACCAGCATCGTAAGCGCCCTACCAGCCAACCTATCGCTCGCTGCCGGATCCTATGACATCACTTTCTATAATCCTACCAATCTCGCCATCCCTGGATACACCAATCCGGGTGGTGTGCTGTATCAGTCTGGAGTTGGCTTCCATTCCAACCAGTCTGCCGCCTTCGATCTAATCGGTAATACTGCAATTCCTGAACCGGCCTCGTTTGGAATTTTAATCGCAGGTTTGGCCGGCTTTGGCTGGACCCGTCGCAAACTCCTTCACTAAGCTTTTTCTCGACCGTCATCGCCGTTTGCCTGCATCTCCGGGGAGCCACTTCAAAGCCTGGATGCTTCGCTGGACCTTAGACAAGCAAAGTATGTGTTTTCCGCGTTGCCGTCAGGCCGTTTGCGGCGCGAGTATCCCCAGTTCGCGCTGCATCGCCTCGCGCATCAGGAACTTCTGCATCTTGCCAGTCACCGTCATCGGGAACTCATCCACGAACCGCACATAGCGCGGCACCTTCTGATGCGCGATCTGGCCGCGGCAGAAGTCCTGGACCTCGGCCTCCGTCAGCCGCTCGCCCCCGCGCAGCTTTATCCAGACACAAAGCTCCTCGCCATACTTCGCATCCGGCACGCCGAATCCCTGCACGTCCTCGATGGCCGGGTGCCGATACAGGAACTCCTCGACCTCACGCGGATAAACGTTCTCGCCGCCACGTATCACCACGTCCTTGATGCGGCCGACGATGTTGCAGAACCCCTCGTCGTCGACCGTCGCCAGGTCGCCCGTGTGCATCCAGCGCGCCGCGTCGATCACGCCCCGCGTCCGTGCCTCGTCGCCCCAATAGCCCAGCATCACGCTGTAGCCCCGGGTGCAAAGCTCGCCGGGCGCACCGCGCGGCACGATCCGGCCCTCCGCGTCCACGATCTTCACCTCCAGATGCGGATGCACCCGGCCCACCGTGCTGACCCGGCGCTCCAACGGGTCGGACGTCGAGCTCTGGAAGCTGACCGGGCTCGTCTCGGTCATGCCGTAGCAGATGGTGATCTCATCGAGGTGCATGCGGTCCACCGCCCGGCGCATCACCTCGATCGGACAGGGCGACCCCGCCATGATGCCGGTACGCAGGCTGCTGAGGTCGAAACGCTCGAATTCCGGATGCTCCAGCTCGGCGATGAACATGGTGGGCACGCCGTGCAGCCCGGTGCAGCGCTCGTTTGCGACCGTCTGCAACACATCCAGCGGATCGAACCCAGGTCCGGGATAGACCATCGCGGCGCCATGCGTCGTGCAGGCGAGGTTGCCCAGCACCATGCCGAAGCAATGATACAGCGGCACCGGGATACACAGCCGGTCCCGCTCCGAAAGCCGCATCGCCTCGCCTATAAAGAACCCGTTGTTCAATATGTTATGGTGGGTGAGCGTGGCGCCCTTCGGCGCCCCGGTCGTGCCGCTGGTGAACTGGATGTTGATCGGGTCGTCGAACTGCAGCAGCGGCTGCACCCGCGCCAGCTCGGCCCGGTGTGCGTCGGTGGCCCGCCCGGCCACATCGTCGAATGGCACACAGCCCGGCGACGCGCCGCCGATCTGGATCACGATGCGCAAATCCGGCAGGCGTTGGCTCGCGAGCTGCCCCGGCGTCGAGGCCGCAAGCTCCGGCACGACCTGCGTCAGCATGCCGATATAGTCGCTGGTCTTGAACCGCGTCGCGAGGACCAGCGCCTTGCAGCCGACCAGGTTCAGCGCGAATTCCAGCTCGGTCGTGCGGTAGGACGGGTTGACGTTGACCAGGATGATCCCGGCCTTGGCGGTCGCGAACTGCACCACGACCCATTCCGCATTGTTCAGCGACCAGATGCCCAGCCGGTCCCCACGCTGCACTCCCAACGCCAGCAGCCCGGCGGCGAACGCCTCCGCCTGCCGCACCAGCTCGGCATAGCTCCAATGCACGCCTTGGCTGCGCACGATCAGCGCCGGGTGGTCAGGGACACGGGCGGCGGTGCGGTCGAGGTTCTGGCCCAGCGTCTCGCCCAGCAGCGGCAGGTCGCGCGCACCATGCACGTAGCTTATTGCTGTGGTCATGCGCGGCTCCTGGCCTATATTCCGACGGAACTCAAAAGGAATCCTCTCGTGTCCGCAAGCCTGCTCAATCGTCCGCCGGGCCTCAACTTCGACCTGGGCGAGACCGCCGACATGCTGCGCGGTTCCGTCGAGTCGTTTGCCGCCGACGAGATCGCGCCGCGTGCCGCCGAGATCGACCGCAGCAACGACTTCCCGGCCGACCTATGGCGCAAGATGGGCGACCTGGGCGTGCTCGGCGTCACGGTCGAGGAAGAGTACGGCGGTGCCGGCATGGGCTACCTCGAGCACTGCGTTGCGATGGAGGAGATCAGCCGGGCCAGCGCCTCCGTGGGATTGAGCTACGGCGCGCATAGCAACCTTTGCGTGAACCAGATTCGCAAGAACGGCACCGAGGCGCAGAAACGCCGCTATTTGCCGGGCCTGATCAGCGGAGAGCACGTGGGGGCGCTGGCGATGAGCGAAAGCGGCGCCGGGTCGGACGTCGTGGGGATGCGGCTGCGGGCGGATAAGCGCGGCGACCATTACGTGCTGAACGGCACCAAGATGTGGATTACCAACGGGCCGGAGGCGGACGTTCTGGTGGTCTATGCCAAGACCGATCTGGCCGCCGGGCCGCGCGGGATCACGGCGTTCCTGATCGAAAAGGGCATGCAGGGGTTTCACTGCGCGCAGAAGCTCGACAAGCTCGGCATGCGCGGCAGCAACACCGGGGAGTTGGTGTTCCAGGATTGCGAGGTGCCGGAGGAGCACGTGATGGGCGGCGTGGGCCGCGGGGTGAACGTGCTGATGTCCGGGTTGGATTACGAGCGCGCGGTGCTGGCGGCGGGGCCGCTGGGCATCATGCAGGCCTGCATGGACGTGGCGCTGCCGTATATCCACGAGCGCAAGCAGTTCGGCCAGGCGATCGGCGAGTTCCAGCTGATGCAGGGCAAGATCGCCGACATGTACACGACGATGAATGCGGCGAAGGCGTATGTGTATGCGGTCGCGAAGGCGTGCGATCGCGGCGAGACGGCGCGCAAGGATGCGGCCGGCGCGATCCTGTATGCGGCGGAGAAGGCGACCTGGATGGCGCTGGAGGCGATCCAGGTGCTGGGCGGCAACGGCTATATCAACGACTACCCGACGGGGCGGCTGCTGCGGGACGCCAAGCTGTATGAAATCGGCGCGGGGACCAGCGAAATACGGCGGATGCTGATTGGGCGGGAGCTGTTCCGGGAGACGGCCTAGTTCTCCGCCCGTGCCGCCGCGACCGCCTGCTGCAGATCTCCCAACTCGATCAGCCCGGCGAACACCTTCTTACCGACAATCAGCGCCGGGGTCCCTTGCAGCCCGATCTGCTGCGCCAGCGCCACGTTACGCTCAAGACGCGCCTTGATCGCCGGGTCGTCCATGTCCCGCATCAGTCGTCCGCCATCAAGCCCCAGCCGTTCGGCCTCGGCGCGCAGCGTGTCCCGGGTCGGCGGCGCACTGTCGCCCATCACCGCCTGCTGCAGCTTGAAATAGCCGCCCTGGCGCTGCGCCGCCAACAGCGCGCGGCTCTCAAGTTGGCTGGCCGGGCCTAGGATCGGCAGGTCCTTGAACACGATCCGCACCTTCGGATCGGCCTGCAGCAGTGCAGCGTGCGTCGGCAGCATGCGCCGGCAATACGGGCAGCGCGTATCGTAGAACTCCACGATGGTGACGTCGCCGAATGCGTTGCCGGCCACGGGATCGGCCGGGTCCAGCAGGCTGCTGCCAAGTTTCGCGAGCGTATCGCGCGTCGCCGCATCCTGACGCCTCCCGTCGTCGGCCTGCAGCGCCGCCAGCGCCTCGCGCAGGATGGACGGATCGGTACGAAGCGCGTCCCGCAACACGCCGATCACTTCGGCCCGCTGGTCGGCGGTGAGACCCTGCCCGACGGCCGGAGCGGCCAGCGCCAGGCTGGCAGCTAGGACAAGAGAATGGGTCAGGCGCATTGGGGACATCCTCGAACTGGGGCGACTTCGCGTTGGTCCGGCATAGCACTGGTTGCCGGTCGAGGCGAAGGCCGCTATGGCACGGACCTCACCATGCAAAGGGATCAATCGTTGGGACGCAGCAGGATCCGGCTCTCCGCGCCCACGCCGGCATGCGGCGGCGTGCGACTGCGAGCGCCGGTCCTGCCCACGGTCGTCCTGCTCACGGCGGCCCTGGCGATGACGGGCTGCTCGACCCTTGGAGCGGTCAAGGACAGCTTCTTTGGTGGCCAGTCCGGCTCCAACGGGCCGCGGCGGCTGTCCGGCTTCATCGGCGGGGCCGTCGCCGACGAGCCGCGGGCGGCGCTGGCGGCGCGCGAGGTCCTGGCGCTGGGCGGCACGGCGGCCGACGCGGCGGTGGCGTTGGGCTTCACGCTGGCCGTGACCCTGCCGTCCCGCGCCGGGCTCGGCAGCAGCGGCGCATGCCTGACCTACAACCCCAGCCGCAACGGACCCGGCCAGGGCAGCCCCGAAGCGATCGTGTTCGTCGCCGCCACACCCAGCGCGCCGCCGCCCAACACCGATCGCCCGGCAGCCGTGCCGATGTTCGCCCGCGGCCTGTTCGCCCTGCATGCACGCTATGGCAAGCAGCCGTTCGAGAGCCTGATCGCGCCGGCCGAGCAGCTCGCCCGGTTCGGCGTGCCGATCTCGCGCGCACTGCTGCGCGACCTCGATCCGGTTGCCGGGCCATTGACGGCGGACCCGAACGCGGCCGCCGTATTCGCGCCCGGCGGCAAGCCTATCGGTCAGGGCGGGACGTTGGTGCAAAACGACCTCGGCGGCACTTTGGCCCAACTCCGCACCGCAGGCGTGGGCGACCTGTATCAAGGCGCGCTGGCCCGACGTTTGGAGGAGGCGTCGGGCATTGCCGGGGGCGGGCTGTCGCTCGCCGATCTGCGGGCCGCGCTGCCGCGCACCGCGACGCCGCTCGTCATCAGCGCCGGCAATGACAGCGTGGCGTTCCTGCCGCCCCCGGCCGACGGCGGGCTCGGTGCCGCGGCGGCGTTGCAGTCGCTGCAGTCCAACCCGAACGCCGTCGGCGCGGCCCAGGCGCGTGCCATCGGCGTCGTCGCGCAGTGGCGTCAGGCGGGCGGCGATCCGCAAGCCATGCTGGCTGCGGCGTCCTCAGGCGGGTCGCTGCCCGCGCTGCCGGCGTCCACCGGTTTCGCCGTGCTCGACCGGGACGGCAACAGCGTCGCCTGCGCGGTGACGATGAACAACCTGTTCGGCACCGGGCGCATCGCTCCGGGGACCGGCATCCTGCTCGCGGCCTCACCCCGTGCCGCGACGCCGCCATTGCTTGCGGCAGCCATCGCCTGGAACGCCAACCTGCGTGGCTTCCGCGCCGCCGTCACCGGGTCCGGGCAAGAGGGCGCGTCGCTGGCCGTCGCCGTGGGCCTGAACAATGCGCTGCGGTCCAACGCCGCCATGCCGGCCCCAGTGCCGGAACCCGGCCGCGCCAATGCGATCGCCTGCTCGCGCTATTTGCCGGACAACGACGCCTCATGCAGCTCGGCCGTCGATCCGCGCAGCGCCGGGCTGGCGGCGGGTAGCAACTAGGGTGGCGCTGAAGGTCGGACGCGGCGCGCACGCCCCGCCGTTCCTGGTGATGGACGTGATCGCCGCCGCCAACGTCCGGCAGGCAGCGCTGGGCCCCGCGGACCCGCGCGTCATCCGCATGGAGGTCGGGCAGCCCGGCACCGGGGCGCCCGCCGGCGCGGTGGCGGCCGCGACTGCGGCGCTGCAGAGCGGCGACTCGCTCGGCTATACCGAGGCCCTGGGGCGGCCGTCGCTGCGCCATCGGATCGCCGCGCATTACCGGGATTGGTATGACGCCGAGGTGCCGCCGCGCCGGATCGCGGTGACGATGGGGGCGAGTGGTGCTTTCCCCTTGGCGTTCCTGGCCGCCTTCGATCCTGGCGACCGGGTTGCGCTCGCGGCGCCGTTCTACCCGCCCTACGTCAACATCCTGACCGCGCTCGGGCTGCATCCCGTCATCCTGGAGACGGGGCCGGCGACGCGATACCAGCCGACCGTCGCGCTGCTCGACCAGTTGGACCCGGTGCCGGACGGCCTGATCGTTGCCAGCCCCTGCAATCCCGCCGGCACGATGCTGGACCCGGACGAGCTCGCCGCCATCGCCGCATGGTGCGACGCGCGCGGTGTGCGCCTGATCTCGGACGAGATCTACCATGGGCTGCAATATGGCCGCAGCGTCGCCACGGCGGCCGCGTACAGCCCGAATGCCGTCGTGATCAACAGCTTTTCCAAGTATTTCAGCATGACCGGGTGGCGGGTCGGCTGGATGGTGCTGCCCGACGACCTGCTGCGCCCCATCGAGTGCCTGGCGCAGAACCTGTTTATTTCTGCGCCGCATATCTGCCAGGTTGCGGCCGAGGCGGCGTTCGACTGCGCGCCAGAACTCGAGCTCAATGTCGCGCGATACCGGCGGTCCCGCGACCACCTGATGGCGGCGCTGCCGGAGGCCGGGTTCCCGGACATCGCGGCTCCGGACGGAGCGTTCTACCTCTATGCCGACGTCGGCGCGCGGACGAACGACAGCACGGCGTTCTGCGCCCGCATGCTGGCGGAGGCCGGCATCGCGGCTGCGGCAGGGGTGGATTTCGATCGCACCCGTGGGTCGCGGACGCTGCGGTTCAGCTATTGCGGGCCCGAGGCCGACATGATCGAGGCCGGGGAGCGGCTGAAGCGGTTCCGCTGACCCCTGCGTATCATCACAAGCGGACCATGCGGGTTTCGCCGAATCCCAGCACATCGAAGTCCTGCGCCGCCAGGCCGGCGTCGGCGCGTGCCTGTTCCAACGCCTGCAACGGAGCATCGACGGCCTCGTCCGTGAGCTGGAAGGTGCCGAAATGCATGCCGACGGCGTGGCGCGCGCCAAGGTCTGCGCGAGCCTGGACCGCCTCGGCCGGGTTCATATGGACGGGCTGCATGATGCTGCGGGGCAGATAGGCGCCGATCGGCAGCAACGCGACACCGGGCGGGCCAAGCCGGTCGCGGATCACTGTCCAATGCGGGCCGGCGCCAGAATCACCAGCGAACAGCAGCCGGCGGCCGTCCGTTTCGAGCATGAACCCGGCCCACAGCGTCCGGTTGCGGTCATGCACGCCGCGCGCAGCAAAATGCCGGGCCGGCGTCGCGGTCACGCGGACCGGCCCGACGTCGGCGGCGTCCCACCAGTCGAGCTCGACCGCATTTGGCACGCCGGCATCCTGCAGCGGCCGCG
>CAZZWN010000080.1:0-13233 GCA_964657765.1 uncultured Acetobacteraceae bacterium | reverse complement strand
GGTCGAAATCCAACGCATTATTGCCGGAAAGCCGCGCAACCAAGCCCTCCCGCATACGCCGGATGCGCTGCCGCATGCCGTCCAATTCCTCGATCCACTGCGCGCGCAGCGCCGGGTCGCCCAGGATGGTCGAAACCAGCTGCGCCCCATGCGTGGGTGGCGTCGAGTAGTTGGTGCGCACCGCGATCTTCACCTGCTCCAGCACCAGCCCAGCCTGCCGCGCATCGGCGGCCACCACCGACAATGCGCCGATCCGCTCGCCATACAACGCGAACGACTTGGAAAACGACGTCGCCACGAACAGCGGCACGCCGAGCTCCGCCAGCAGCCGCGCCGGCTGGCTGTCCGCCTCCAACCCCTCCGCGAACCCCGCATAGGCCATGTCGAGGAACGGCACCAACTGCCGCTCGCGAATGAGGCCCGCCAGCGTCCGCCAGTCCTCGGCCGAAATGTCGGCGCCGGTCGGGTTGTGGCAGCAGGCGTGCAGCAGCAGCACGGTGCCGGGCGCCATGGCGGCGACGGCGTCGCGCATCGCTGGCCAGTCCACGCCGCCGGTGGCCGCATCGAAATATGGATACTCGCTCACCCGCAGCCCGGCGCCCGCGACGATGCTTGGATGGTTGCCCCAGGTCGGCCGGCTCATCGCCACGGTGCTGCCGGGCGCAATCCGCCGGATGACGTCCGCGCCAAGCTTCAGCGCCCCGGTGCCGCCAAGGCTCTGCACCGTCGCGATCCGGTCCCCGATCGCATCCACCAGCACGTCGCCGAACACCAGCCGCTTCGCCGCCTCCCGCAGCGCTGGCAGGCCGTCGGGCTGCAGATAGCCCCAGCTAGCGACGCGCTCGGCCAAGCGCCGTTCCGCCGTCGCCACCACGCGCAGGATCGGGATGCGGCCGTCCTCGTCGTAGTACATGCCGACGCCCAGGTTGATCTTCTCGGCCCGGCGATCGGCCCCGAACTCCTGGAACCCGGCCATAATCGGATCCAGCGCTTCGGATTGCAGGGCGTCGAACATTGACATGGCGGCTTCCTCTTGGCTCAGACAGTCAGCACGATCTTACCGAAATGGGCGTTCGCCCGCATGTGCGCCTGCGCGGCATTGGCCTCCTCCAACGGGAAGCTGCGGTCGATCGGCAAATGCAGCCGGCCCGCCGTCACCGCATCCCACAAATCTTCCCGCATGCGGCGGTTGATCTCGCGTACCTCCTCCAGGCTGCGGGTGCGGAAGGTGACGCCGATGTAGCTGATCCGCCGCGCCGCGTGCAGGTCGAAGTCGAACTCGCCCGTGGCGCCGCCGAGCCGGCCCACGTTGACGATGCGGCCCAGCACCCGCGTCGCCCGCAGGTTGCCATCGGCGACGGGCGCCGAGATTTGGTCCACCACCAGGTCCACGCCCTTGCCGCCGGTCGCTTCGAGCACCGCGCCGGGCCAGGCCGGGTCACGGCTGTCGACGGCCAGGTCGGCGCCGAACTCATGCAGCCGGGCGCGCCGGCCCGCATCGGTCGACGAGCCGATCACCAGGCCCGCGCCCATGAATTTGGCCACCTGCAGCCCCATCAGCCCCACACCGGAGCTGGCACCCTGGATCAGCACGGCCTCACCCCGTTGCAGCCGGCCGTTGGTCACCACGGCGTCATGCATGGTCTGCAGCGCGATCGGCAGCGTGGCGGCTTGCTCCCAGCCCATGTTGGCATCCGGCAGGCGGCTGACGCGGCCCCAGTCTGCGACGGCATACTCCGCATAGCCGCCATTGCCGGAGCACATTACCCGGTCGCCCTCCTGGACCCCAGGGACATCCGCGCCGACACTGGCGACCTCGCCGGCCCACTCCAGGCCGATCACGGCACCCTTGCCGCCGAGCGCCCCATGTGCGTGACCCGCAGCCATTGCCAGTTCCGCCCGATTCAGCCCCGCCGCGCGCACCCGCACCAGGACCTCGTTCGGCTTCGGCTGCGGCGCCGGAATGTCCTGCAGTTCCAGCCCGTTCTCCCCGACCACCATTGCGCGCATCCGTCGTCTCCTTACCCGTTTGGCCCAAAGATCGAGGCCGGGCGGCGAAGTGTCAAACGTGGCGCCGCGATCGCATCGTCCGGGCTGGACCGGCCCCTAATGCTCCGCCTTGCGACGCCCGCGGCCGTGCTGTTCCTTGGTCAGCGCGGCGTTCTCGGCCGCCGCTTCCTTTTCCGCCTTGCCGACGGTCGCGGAGCTGGTGCCCTCCTCGGTCGTGCCATCGGCAGCGGCGCGGGAGGAGGCGGGCATCGGCGCACCCTTGGTGTGGACCGGCGCTGGCGCTTTGCCGCCCTCGTGCACCTCGGGGTGCCCGGCGCCGGCCTTGGCGCTGCCGGCATTTTGCACCTCGTCCGCCTTCTGCGCCTTGGCGGACCGGGCGGTGCTGGTGTCGTTGTCGGATTTCGTCTTGCTATGCGGCACTTTGGTTCTCCGGTTGGGGATGGCCCTTAACCCGGCCGAAGCCGCGAGGTTGCAGGCAAGTTAGCCCAGGAAGTCCCGCAGCAACCCGTTCACCGCCTCGGGCGCGTCCTGCTGCACCCAGTGCGACACGCCGGGCAGCCGCTTCATGGTGAGGTCCCGCACGTAGCGCTCGGTGCCGTCCAGGCAGATCAGGTCCAGCGCCACGTCCTGCTCGCCCCACACCACCAGGGTTGGCGCCTCGATCAGCCTCGAAAGGTCCGGCATGCGCGGGCTGGGCCGCCGCGAGGCCCGGTACCAGTTCAGCATCGCGGTCGCAGCGCCGGGCTCGGTGATCTGCCCGGTGTAGACCGCAAGCACGTCCGGCGGCAGCGCCACGCGTCCGAACATGCGCCGGACCGCCGCGCCGCCGTTCGCCATCAGCATGCGCTCCGGCAGCCCCGGCAGTTGGAAGAACGCGATATACCAGGACTTGCGCGCCTGCCGCCAATGCTTCAGCGCCGCGCGGAAGCACAGCGGATGCGGCACGTTCATGATCACGAGCCGCTTCAGCGGACGGATTTGCCCGGCCGCGAAGCACCAGGCGACCATCGCCCCCCAATCATGCCCGATCAGCGTGACGCTGGTGGCGCCCGAGGCGTCGATCAGCGCCGCGACGTCGGCGATCAGCTCCGGCAATGCGTAGTCCATGAGCCGCGTGGGCCGGGTGGTGCGACCATAGCCGCGCTGGTTCACCGCCCAGACGCGGTAGCCCATGCCGGCCAGCACCGGCATCTGATGCCGCCAGGAGACTGCGTGCTCCGGGAAGCCGTGCAGGCAGAGTGCCAGCCGGTCGCCGCTGCCCTCCTCCAGCACCTCGAAGCGCAGCCCATTGGCCTCGACGAACCTTGTTTCCATCTCCGTGACCTTTTGGCGCTCGTTTGAATCTACGTCCGGATCAGCCTGCGTGACGCATTCGCCACCGACGGCGCCGAGGCCGGCGGCTGGCTATTGCGGCCCATCCTGCTGCAGCCCGATCGCGCGGGCCTGCGTCATGTCGCGCATGCAGCTTGCGACCTCAATGATGCGGATCGTGCCATCCTCCGTCTCATAGAAGTTGCACTGCGCAATGCGGTATTGCAGCCAGGCGCGTTCCGCCGCTTTCAGCGCATCGATGCGCCTTTGAGCATTGGAATCGTGCTGCAGCATGGCGAGCAGGGCTTGGTAGGCCTGGTTGAGCCGCTGATCCCAAACCTTCGTACGTGCAGCGAGGCAGTCGGCGATGTCGTAGGTCGTGGGACGTTCATTGCAGGCGCCGTCATCCGGCGTCCACCGCTCCGCTGCCCGGCATGGGACGCATAAAATCAGTCCGAGCAGGACGGACATCAGCGCACGCGAGGGTGTCCGCGGCAGTCCGTCATCGATAGGCGTCCGTGTTGCCGGCATTCGTCTCTCCCTGCTCAAGGCTTGCGGCAACCGCATTTGACCCGGCGTGCCGTCGGCCTGAAAGAACCCGTTAGCGCGACTCGGCCCGCGGCGCGGCAATCCAGTCCCGCATGAACCAATTTTCCTGCGTGCGGCCCTAGATTGCCGCGTCGCAAGGGCTCCTCGCAATGACGGAAAAGGGGCAAATGCGATGACCCTGCCCACAATCTAACCATCATTACCAAGGAGGCCGGCCATGTCCCAATCGCCTTTCCTCACCGGCAACTATGCGCCAGTCGCCGACGAGCTGACCACTGACGACCTTCCGGTGCAGGGCCGCCTGCCGCCAGGGCTGCGGGGCACGCTGTTCCGCAACGGCCCCAACCCGCATTTGCCGCCGGCCGAGCCGTATCATTGGTTCACCGGGGACGGCATGGTCCACGCCATCAGCATTCTGGAGGGCCGGGTCGGCTATCGGAACCGCTGGGTGCGGACACCGCGCTTCCTGGCCGAGGCTGCGGCCGGGCGTCCGCTGTTCGCGGGCTTCGGCCAGCCTTTGACGGAGGCGGCGAAACACCTCGACAACGGCGTCGCCAACACGCATGTGCTGGCGCATGCGGGCCGGCTGCTGGCGCTCGAGGAGGCGCATCTGCCGACACGGCTTGATCCGCAGACCCTCGCGACGCTCGGTTACGAGGATTTCGGCCGCTTGCAGGGGCGGTTCACCTCGCATCCCAAGCACGATCCGCGCACCGGGCAGCTCGTGTTCTTCAGCTATTCCGCCACTGGCGCGTTAAGCCGCGACATGTCCTGGGGCGTCGTCGAGGCCGATGGCCGCGTGTCGCAGCATGAGGTGTTCGACACCCCGTATTGCAGTATGGTGCACGACTTCGCCGTCACCGCGTCGCATGTCGTGTTCCCCGTTTTGCCGTTGACCGGAGACCTGGAGCGCGCCCGGTCCGGCAGACCCGCGTTTGCCTGGGACCCGGGTCTGCGCAGCTTCCTCGGCGTGATGCGCCGGGACCGCGGCGTCGCCAGCCTGGCCTGGACCGAGTTCGCGCCCTGCTTCGCCTTTCACGTCATGAACGCCTTCGACGACGGCGGCGATGTCGTGATGGACGTCGTGGAGTATGACGAAGCGCCGCTGTTCCCCCGCGCGGACGGCAGCACAGCGCCGGAGCTGTCGCCGGCGCGGCTTTGCCGGTGGCGGGTGGACCCGGCAGGCCAAGCGCCGATGCGGCGTGAGATGCTGGACGACTGGCCCGGCGAGTTTCCGCGCATCGACGAGCGGCGGGCGGGCCTGCCCTACCGGCACGGCTTCCGCGTTGCCCGTGCGCCCGGAGCGCCGGACGCGGATACGGTGCTGCACCATGACCTCGACCGTCGCCGCCGCACTGCGTTCGTGCTGAACGACGGCGAGCGCGCGTCCGAGGCGGTGTTCGTGCCGAAGGGGGACGGATGCCCCGAGGGCGAGGGCTGGTTGCTGGCCGTGACTTGGCGGCCCGACCGGAATGACAGCGCATTGCTGGTGCTCGACGCGCAGGAGCTTGCGGCCGGGCCGGTGGCTGTCGTGCCACTGCCGCGCCGGGTGCCGTTCGGCTTCCACGGGAGCTGGGTGGCCGCGGCCTGAGTTTCCTGGCGCGGCCGCAACCACTAGACCGGCTCGGCCTCAGCGCGTATCGGATCAACTCCTATATCGCGGCAACAAGAAAAACCGAACTGGGGAGAATAACCTTGAGACGAGCGCTTCTTGCAACGTGCGGCTGGCTGCTGCTGGCCTCCCCGGTGTTCGCCGCCGACCTGCCCACCGCGGCTCCGGCCGATGTGGGCGTCGGCCGGCTCGACCGCATCACCAGCCTGTTCAAGGCCGACACCGCGGCGCAGCGCCTGCCCGGCGCCGTCGTCATGATCGCCCGCAACGGCAAGGTCGTGTATCACGAGGCGTTCGGCGTGCGTGATCCCGAGACCGGCGCGCCCATGCAGAAGGACAGCATTTTCCGCATGTATTCGATGACCAAGCCGATCACCGGCGTGGCCGTGCTGATGCTGATGGAGGAAGGCAAGCTCCGCCTCAACGATCCGGTGTCGAAATACCTGCCGGCGCTGAAGAACCCGAAGGTGATGATCGAGACCGTCGACGGGCAGGGCCGGCGGGTCGCGTCCACCGTTCCGGCCACTCGCGAGATCACGATCCAGGACCTGATGCGCCATACCTCGGGCATCACCTACGGCGCCGGCAGCTCGGCGGCCGAGCAGGCGATGACCAAAGCGGGCATCGGCATCCAGCTCGGCATCGCCGGCGAGAAGCCGCTGTCGGCCCGGCTGACCGACCAGCAGGTCGTGGAGGAAATCGGCAAGCTGCCGCTGATGTTCCAGCCCGGCACGAGCTGGGAATACGGCCGGTCGATCGACGTGCTGCTGGCGCTGGTGGAGGTTGTGTCCGGCCAGCGCGCCGACGCGTTCATGGAGGAGCGCATCTTCAAGCCGCTCGGCATGACGGACACCTTTTTCAACGTGCCGAAGGACAAGCTCGACCGCGTGGCGCAGCCGGGGCCCGACCCCGACACCAAGGAGACCGCGCAGCTGACCGACGTCACCCAGCCGCGCATTTTCCTCGGCGGCGGCGAGGGGCTGCTGTCGACGGCGTCGGACTACATGCGGTTCGCGCTGATGCTGGCCAATGGCGGCGAGGCGGTCGATGCTGGTGAAGGCGGGGGGGTGCGGCTGCTGTCGCGCAAGACGGTCGAGCTGATGACATCCGACCATCTCGGCCCGGCGCTGTCGCAGGGGCCGAACTTCGCGCCGGGCCCGGGCTATGGCTTCGGGCTCACCGTCGCGGTGCGGACGCAGCCCGGCATGTCGTCCTATCCCGGCAGCGTCGGCGAGTATAATTGGGGCGGCGCGGCCGGCACCGCGTTCTGGGTCGACCCAAAGGAGAAGCTGGTGCCGATCATGCTGATCCAGGCACCCGGGCAGCGTCTATACTATCGGTTCGCGTTCCGGGACTTGGTCTATCAGTCGTTGGTCGACTGAGGCAGTAGAGTTCGTTGCGCGCCGGTGGCATGGAGGACTGGCCTAAGACCAAGCAGGAGGGCGTGACGATGGCAGGATGGATGCCTGACCCGAGTTTCTACCCCTCGCCGCGCATGGCCATGCAGGCATCCGTGGAAACGCCCGCCTAAGTCGCGAGTTTCGATCCCACCCGCCAGGTCCCGGATGCGATCAGCGTGGTCGACGTGAGCCGCGACGACCAGCGGGCGTGCGGCTACTGCTCTGGGCGGGGCATCATGGGCTGTATGGGCATCGGCACCGCGCACGCGTCGGCATGACGACCGGCTTGGCGCTGCTTGCGGTCGGGTGAGACGGGGCGGGCGTCGAGTTGGGACTGCTGCTGCTCAAATCGGCCAGCCGGGCTGCCCGAACCGCAGCGCCCGCCATTTCAAGCCATATGGGCGAAAGCCGGCCCGGGCACACAGCCGGACCGCGGCCGTGTCGGACGTCACAATGGTGATCTGGGCCTCCTTGCACCCTATCGATACACCGGCCCGCTCAGAAGCAACCGCGTTGATCTGGTGTGGCTTGGGACTGTTCGGCAAAGCGGGCGCCACTCATAGCGGCTTTACGGTCCAATGAAGGCCGGAACGTCGCCTCTGGGCGGCGGCGCCATAAGCCGTGCGAACACGATTGGGCCGACAATCGACAACAAGGCGAACACCGCGATTGCTAAACGGGGGGTCGATCGACTCGGAGGCGGCGGTGCCTGGTCATCAAAGTAAATCGGGCGGCTGATGTGCATGGGCTTCTCTCCACTCTGATTGTTGGGTGGGGGCTGTCAGCTCTGCCGCACTCCTGACGGTTGGGTGAGCTGGGGAAGGTTGGGATGCTGCGCTTCGGGTGTCTCGCTTCTGATGAGCTTTCGCAGAGTCGCTGCGAGAGGCCCCTGAGGTGTGCCGACTGCTGCATGACGTGTGCAGTGTGAAGCGTCATGTGTCACGCACTACTAGCAAAGAAGACAAAGCGGCGCAAGAGGCTTAGAACACTTCCGCGTCCGGATAGTCGGACTGAGGAGACCTGCCCATGGACGGCCTGCGTGACGCGGACCTTCTTAGCAACCTTCGCGACCGGATCGTCCGGCGCGTGCGCGCCGACATCGT
This sequence comes from uncultured Acetobacteraceae bacterium, assembly GCA_964657765.1. Lineage (GTDB taxonomy): Bacteria > Pseudomonadota > Alphaproteobacteria > Acetobacterales > Acetobacteraceae > CAHJXG01. The sequence continues at coordinate 5,248 of CAZZWN010000080.1, read as the reverse complement.
CGCCGGTCATGCCGCGCCGGGAACCATGTACTCCGTCCCTCTTTTGGCCGAGGAGTTCGGTGTCTCCACAACCCCCGTCCGCGAGGCCTTGCTGGAGCTGAGCCGTGCAGGCCTTGTCGAGCCGGTTCGGAACCGGGGCTTCCGCGTCGTGCCGACGTCGCTGGAGGACCTCAACGCTTTATTCGAGCTGCGTGAGCTGCTCGAGCGCTTCTCGATCATGGCGCTTGCCCGCAGGCGCAAGCTTGACGCCGACACGCTCCACAGGCTCGCCGACGAGGTCGCCAGGGAGGTGGTCCGCGAAGACGTAGCCGGCTATCTGGAAGCCGATCGGGCCTTCCATTGGGAGTTGCTCAAGCAGGCCGGAAACCCGCGAGTGACGCAAATCGCAATGGAACAGCGCGACGCCATGCGGCTGTATGGGATTGACTCCGCTGCGGGCCGAGACCGCCAAGTCGCTTCCGTCGAGGAGCACCATCAACTCGTTGACCTCGCATCGGCCGGCAAAGCCCATCCAGCGGGCCAGTTGATCAGCCGTCATATCCTTGGATGGCAACCGATCTTCGCGGCAACCCTGGATCGTCGAATTGAGAGCGACCCGGTCAATACTCGGCCGTTGCCGACGAGGCGACCGCTTCAGCATGGGCTTGCCAGAACTCCGCCGCATCAGTCCTAACCTGTCCCCCGACTTCGTCCGGACCTGCGCCTCGAGGCCGAGCACCAGAGCCCCAACTCGGCCCCGATTGACATCGACGATAGGCTGGGCAAGCGCTTTCCCGGTTAACGGCCGTGGATATACAAGTAGTTATTGGTTGCCGTGTCTGTGCCGAATGACACGGTGAGCCGTCCGTTGCTGAGATCCGCCTTGGCATACCCGGCCAAAGTCACCGAGGCGACCGGCTTGCCCGGTGCGGTCGCGTGCAGCGTCAGCCCAGTGTGCCCAACGTCGCCCTGATCGTCCTCCCAATCCAGGTTGAAGCCTGTAGACGTCACACCGAAAATCGTCACGGCGTCACCCGCATGAAAATTAACGACGGTGCTCCAAATGTCCGCGCTCGCGATGCGATCATCGACGAAGAACGTGTCGTTCCCGGTGCCGCCGGACAGAAAATTCGAGCCGGTCGAGCCATCGAGCACGTTGGTACCGCCAACCTTGCTCACGTCGATCGCGTCGATGCCTGATCCAGTATGAATGAACGAATTCGGCACTGTCGCCGTAATATTGAGGTTGTCGGACGTGATCATGATGAACTGATTCTGCAGTCCAGCAACCGGTCCAGTATACGCGGTGCCGGCAGCGGTGGAGGAGACGCCGGTCTTCATATCGCTGATCTGAAAATTGGCTGCTTGCGGCACCCCGAAATACTGTTGCCACGCTGCGAGTTCCTGCGGCTTGGAGCCGTCGGTGAATTCCCAGTTGCCATCGCCGGGATTGATGTCCCAGATGTTCACGAACGCGACTTGCGGCGCTCCTGGCTGGCTCAACTGGCCGGCCAGCCATTTTGGGAAGTCGGGGTCGTCGACGGGACCGCTCGACGTCCCGTCGCCGCCCGCCCCGGTCTCCGCCAGCCCAATCGGCTTGTTGTGCGCGGTTGCGAAGGCGAGAGCCTGCTTCATGCCCCACTGCGCCGGGTCGTAGCCATTCGGGTTGTATTGGGTGGCGTTCGGGTTGAGCCAGTAATGCTCGCGGTTGATCGGGTTGGCGAACCACTGCTGCTGTGTCTGGTCGATCGTTCCGTCATTCTTGCCCCAGTCGTACAACTCGACCGGAAAGACGGTGCTATAGATGTCGGCCCCGATCACATCGACATACTTATCGCCGGGATAGGAGGAGGAGGTCGGCTGTTTGGTGTAGTTCGATACCACGGGGTTCCAGACGGTCCTCACGGTCATGCCCGGGTCCGCATGGACGACGTCGGCGATATGCTGGAAAGCTGCGACCCAGTCCGCAACGGTCCCTGGGTCGTCCCCCATATACCAGGGGACGAATTTGCCGTTCATCTCGTAGCCGATGCGTGCGTCGACCGTCGTGTAGCCAGCCGACTTCCATGAGTTGATGAGACCGGTGATGACGTCGTCGTGCTTGCCGGCGACGATATCCTTGAATGCCTGGTCCGGGTTGTTGAACTCGTTGGCGCTTGCCATCGGGATCGTCATGACTGGCGTCACGTTGCGCAGCTGCGGGTCCGCAGCCCAGGACGCCGCCAGGGCGTCCTCAGTCGGCACCCACTGCGACCAGTCGGCATACCAATTGGTGAAGGCGTCCATGAACTGTGGCGGCGCGCCCATTGCGTCCGTGAACGCATTGAACTGGGCCTCGAACGTCGCCTCGGCGGCTGGGTCGGTCGAGTTCGGATTGAATACAAACGTACCGAGTGGGAATTTCGGCGTGGCCGTGGTCATGTTGCTTTGAGCATCCTGCATGGGAACCGCCATGCAGTATTTGTGGTGCTCGCTACATAACGGAAGAATTATTAGTATTAAAAATTAGACACTTTGCACAACTTCGGCATCTATCATAAATAAAATATTAGGTATTCAGAATGCATCCGATATCGATGTCTTGCTTACACGCTGTTGTTCGACATCAAAAGATGACAGAATCGCAATGCTAAAATGCAAAGTTAAATGATCTGTTATTTAGGTTAAACATTACGGTTTGTAACACCGAGGGCATAATCACAGCTCAACTCACATTTGTATTAAATTTATAAGCGGCTACCGGCCACGTCTGTAACGTTTCCGGTCAGTTTGAATGCTGCGTGTCCTCGGCCGCATGAACTCCGCTCCCGCTGCGGCAAGGCGCTGCGGAGACGAGCGGGATTGAACGGCTGTCATTGGCGCCCGATGCCGGGCGGCGCTGAAACAGCCTGGAAAGGACGTCAGCGGCAAGTGGGCGATCACGGTGCCGCTGATGCTGGTTTACTCAGCAGCCTTGGCGAAGTTCAGCTCGGTCTTGACCCAGCCCGCCTCGCGCTTGTCGAAATGCCCATACGCCTCGATCGCGGGATACAAAACGGCGACGATGAGGTGCCTGTCCAAGAGCTGCGCGGAACACGGCATCATGGTGAACGCGGTCAGCCCGGCGTTCATCGCAACGCCGATGACCGACGCGATGATGCAGAAGCGCGCCAAGGAGAACGGCACCGGCTTCGACGAGACGGTCGCGAGCTTCCTGAAGGAGGAGCGGCCGACGCTCGGGCTGCAGCGCCGCGGCCATGCGGACGAGGTGGCGGCGGCGGTCGTGTTCCTGTGCTCGAAGCAGGCGAGTTTCATCACCGGGATCAATATGCGGGTGGATGGCGGGTCGGTCACGACCGTGTAGTCTGACGCCTGCTCCGGTCCGCGGCGCGAGAATGAGGGGTCCGACGATGCTGCGACTGCTTGCCACGGCGCTGGCCGCCTGTATGTCCATCGGCGCGGTGCAAGCGGCTGAGGTGATGCCCGCCGTCGTCTTCGACATGGGCGGCAAATTCGACAAGTCGTTTAACGAGAGCGTCCACAACGGCGCCGAGGCGTTCACCAAAGCCAGCGGCATCGCCGTGCGGGAGTTCGAGCCGCAGAACGACACCCAGCGCGAGCAGGCGCTGCGCAACTTCGCCCGGCGCGGCCAGGACCCGATCATCGCCGTCGGCTTCAACCAGGCGGCGTCGGTGAAGACCATCGCTGCCGAGTTCCCGGCGCTGCGCTTCGTCATCATCGACTCCGTCGCCGAGGCGCCCAACGTGCAGTCCATCCTGTTCCGGGAAGAACAGGGCAGTTACCTCGCCGGAATGCTGGCGGCGTTGCGCAGCGGCACCGGCAAGATCGGCTTCGTCGGCGGCATGGACATTCCGCTGATCCGCAAGTTCGCCTGCGGCTATACGCAGGGCGCGCGGGTGGTCAATCCAAGCATCGAGGTGCTGCAGAACATGACCGGGTCCACCCCGGCTGCCTGGGCCGACCCGGTGCGCGGCGCGGAACTGGCGCGGTCGCAGATCGAGCGCGGCGCCGACGTGGTGTTCCAGGCCGCCGGGGCGACGGGGGTGGGTGTGCTGCAGGCGGCGGCGGACGCCGGCAAGTTCGGCATCGGCGTCGATTCGAACCAGAACTACCTGCATCCCGGCCACGTGCTGACCAGCATGGTGAAGCAGATCGATATCGCCACGCGCTCGGCGCTGGAGACCGCGCGTGCCGGCAACTGGCGGCCGGGGACGCAGGTGCTGGGGCTGGCGGAGGACGGCGTGGGCCTGGTTTTCGACGGCAACAACGCGGGTATTGTCACCGCCGAGATGCGCGGGCGAGTCGACCAGGCGAAGGCCGACATCATCGCGGGCCGCGTCACAGTGCACGATTACATGAGCGACAACGCCTGCCCGAACTGAATTTGCCCACCGTCGAGCTGCCCGCGATCGAACTGCGCGGGATCGAGAAGCGCTTCGGCGCGGTGCACGCCTGCCGCGGGGTGGACCTGACCGTCCGCCGCGGCACGATACACGGCATCGTCGGCGAGAACGGCGCCGGCAAATCGACGCTGATGGCGATCCTGCACGGCTTCCACCAAGCCGATGCCGGCGACATCCTGGTGCATGGCCAGGCCGCCGTCATCGGCGACAGCCGCGACGCCATCCGCCTCGGCATCGACATGGTGCACCAACATTTCATGTTGGTGGAGCGGTTCACCGTGCTGGAGAACGTCCTGCTGGGCGCCGAGGGCGGGGCGCGGCTGGCGCCCGGTGCCGCGCGTGCGCGTGCCGAGCTGGCCCGGCTGGGCGACGCATACGGCCTCCGCGTCGACCCCGATGTCCGCGTCGAGGACCTGCCGGTGGGCGCGCAGCAGCGGGTCGAGATCCTGAAGGCGCTGTATCGCGGCGCAGAGGTGCTGATCCTGGACGAACCGACCGGCGTGCTGACGCCGCAGGAGGCGGACGACCTGTTCCGCGTGTTGCGGGCGCTGCGCGACCAGGGCCGGACCGTGCTGCTGATCACCCATAAGCTGCGCGAGATCATGGCCGTCACCGACCGCGTCTCGGTGATGCGCGCCGGGCGGATGGTGGCGCATCGCGAGACCGCCGCCACCTCGGTGTCCGAGCTGGGCGAGCTGATGATCGGACGCCGGCTGGCGACGGCCGCGCCGCGTGCGGCCCCACGGTCGGGTCCGGCGCTGCTGGAGGCGCGCGGCCTCGTCGTGCGGGATGCGGCGGGGGTGGAGCGGGTGAGGGGGGTCGACCTGGCGCTGCGCGGCGGTGAGATCGTCGGCATCGCGGGCGTC
>CAZZWN010000079.1:0-13253 GCA_964657765.1 uncultured Acetobacteraceae bacterium | reverse complement strand
CGTGCAGCGCCGCACCGGGGAACGCGGCCCGCAACGCCGGCAGCAAGTGCTGCCCGACGAACCCGGCAGCCCCCGTGACCAGGATGCGGCGGGGCGGCATCGCCTAGCGCACCATGCGCGCCCGGTGCCGGGCCAGGTCGGCGTCGACCATTTCCGCCACCATCTCGGCCAACGGCACCTCCGGCGTCCAGCCCAGCTGCTGCCGCGCCTTGCCGGCGTCGCCCAGCAGGACATCGACCTCGGCAGGGCGCATGAAGCGCGGGTCCACGCGGACATGGTCTTCGTAGTTCAGGCCGACATGGGCGAACGCCGTCTGACACAGCACGCGTATGCTGGTCGTGACCCCGGTCGCGATCACGTAATCGTCCGCCTGGTCCTGCTGCAGCATGAGGTGCATCGCCCGCACGTAGTCGCGCGCATGGCCCCAGTCGCGCTTGGCGTCGAGGTTGCCCAGCATCAGCTCGGTGGCCAGGCCGAGCTTGATGCGCGCCACCGCGTCCGTCACCTTGCGGGTCACGAACTCGATGCCGCGCAGCGGGCTCTCGTGGTTGAATAGAATGCCGCTGCTGGCGTGCAGGCCGAAGCTCTCGCGGTAGTTCACCGTCATCCAGTGCGCATACAGCTTGGCCACGCCGTAAGGGCTGCGCGGATAGAACGGCGTGCGCTCGGACTGGATGGGCTCCTGGATCAGCCCGAACATCTCCGACGACGATGCCTGGTAGAACCGCGCCTCGGGCCGGGCGATGCGCACCGCCTCGAGCACGTTGCCAGCGCCCAATGCCGTCACCGAACCGGTCAGCAGCGGCTGCTGCCATGAGGCGGCGACGAAGCTTTGCGCCGCCAAGTTGTAGACCTCGTCCGGCTTATGCGTCTGGAGGATGCGGATCAGGCTCGACAAATCGGTGAGATTGCCGTCCACGAGCTGCACATGGTCAAGCACGCCGAGCCAGCGCAGCCGCTCGCCGATCACGTCCGACGACGCCGACCGGCGCATGAGGCCAATCACCTCATAGCCCTTGGCCAGCAGGTGTTGGCTGAGGTATGCGCCGTCCTGGCCAGTAACGCCGGTGACTAGAGCTATGGGCATGGGTTTTCTCACTAAGGCCGTTGCGAGTTCTGATTGACCGTTTGAGCGGTGTCGCTCCGGCTTAATGAGATTACTAGCTTAGGCGGCAAGGTCAACGGAAGCCCAACCATTGCAAGGCTCCAAAACTTGTTTCCCGGCTGCTGAAGACCTGTTTCGGCTGGTTCGCCCCAGGGCGCTGCGGAACCGCCGATCCGGAGCGGGCGAAAACAGGTTTCCGCGAGTTAAGGCCCGCGCATGGATTATCGGGTTCCGGAGGCCCGCCTCTTCTGTTACCGCCGATAGCATCATGACAGCCTCACTTGCATCCTCAACGGCCCCGGGCGGCGACTACCGCGCGTTGCTCCGCCATCGCAACTTCGCCCTGTTCTTCGCCGCGTTCAGCATCTCGACGCTGGGCACCGCCATGGTCCCGGTCGCGCTCGCCTTCGCGCTGCTCGGCGCAGGCTACTCAGCATCCGCGGTCGGCATCGTGCTCGCGGCGCAAACGACCCCGATCGTGCTGCTGATGCTGGCCGGCGGCGTGGTCGGCGACCGCTGGCCGAGACACCGCCTGATGATCGCCGCCGACCTGCTGCGCTGCGTAAGCCAGGTCACGCTGGCAACGCTGTTGGCGATTGGCCATCCGACCCTTCCCGCCCTGATGGCCCTGGCCGCCTGCTGCGGCGTCGGCACCGCGTTCTACGGGCCGGCCGAAAGCGGCCTGATCCCGCAGGTCGCCGGCGCCGAAAACGTCAAGGACGCGAACGGCCTGATCAGCCTCACCGGATCGCTGGCTGCGATCCTGGGCCCGGCACTTGGCGGCGTGCTCGTCAGCCTTGGCGGCGCATCCGTCGCCATCGCCCTGGACGCCGTATCCTACGCTGCCAGTGCGGCCTGCCTCGCCCTGATCCACGTTCCTCCCCAAGCGGCCCCGGGCCGCATCTCGCTCGTCGAGGACCTCCAGCACGGCTGGGGCGAGTTCAAGCGCCACCGCTGGCTGCAGCTGGTCACCATGCAGCACGGCGTGCTGAACCTGCTCGCCTTCGCGCCGTTCTTCGTGCTCGGCCCGGCCCTGTTCGCCGCCGTGCCGCATGGCGCCCGGACCTGGGGCATCATCGCAGCCGCGACCGGGGTGGGCGGGATCGCGGGCGGGCTGCTCGTGCTGCGCGTCCATATCCCGCGCCCGCTCCTGGGCGTCCAGATCGCGACGGCCCTGCTTGCGACCCCACTCGTGATGCTCGCGCTGCATGCGCCCGTGCCGCTGCTCGCCCTCGGAAGCGCCACCTTCGGCGTCGCCCTCGCGGTCGTGAACGTCCTGGTGCAGACCTCGCTGCAGGAGAGCGTTCCCCACGACTTCCTATCTCGGGTCAGCTCGATATTCGGCCTCGTGGGAATGGGCCTCGGTCCGATCGGCTTCGCGCTCTGCGGCCCCGTGGCGAACCTTATCGGCACCGAGCGCGCGCTTGAGGTGGGCGCGTGCGCCCTGCTGCTGAGCGTGGCGGCGCTGCTGGCGTCCTACGACATCCAGACGTTCAGGCGGCTTCCGCGCCTTGATCCAGAGCCGAACCAACGATGATCCCTTGATGCAAGCGGTCCTGGCCGGTACGCCCGGCCACGGCGTCACCCTCGCCCAAGCCTTCCGCGTCTGGCTCCGCATCGCCGCCCTGTCGTTCGGCGGGCCGGCCGGGCAGATCGCGGTCATGCACCGCATCCTTGTCGACGAGAAACGCTGGATCGGCGAGGCCCGCTTCCTTCACGCCCTCAGCTATTGCACCCTGCTGCCCGGCCCGGAGGCGCAGCAGCTCGCCATCTACATCGGCTGGCTGATGCATGGCACCCGCGGCGGCGTCATGGCGGGCGGGTTGTTCGTGCTGCCGGGCCTGCTGGCCATCATGGCGCTGAGCTACGTCTACGCCGGATGGGGGCAGACGAGCGTCGTCGCAGCATTGTTCTTCGGGCTGAAATCCGCGGTGCTCGCGGTCGTGCTGCAGGCCGTGCTTCGCGTCGGCGCACGGGCGCTGCGCAGCCGCATGGCACTTGGCATCGCCGCGGCTGCGTTCGTCGCAATCTTTTTCTTCGGCCTGCCTTTTCCGCTGATCATCGTTGCCGCCGGACTCGCCGGCTGGCTCGGCGCGCGGACCGGCCGACTGAAGGCCGCCCAGCCCAGCGGCCACGAAAACAGCACCGGACTGCAGGAGGCAGACAGCCTGCTCGGGGAAACGCTGCCGAGCCACGCCAGGGCCACCGTCGCCGGGGCGCGCCGCGCCGCCGCCGTATGGCTCGTTCTATGGCTCACCCCGGTCGCGCTCCTGTTGCTGACCCTTGGAGAGGCCAACACATTCAGCCGCATCGCGCTGTTTTTCAGCGAGATGGCCGTCGTCACCTTCGGCGGCGCCTACGCCGTGCTGGCCTACGTCGCCCAGCAGGCCGTCGGCCACTACGGCTGGCTGCAGCCCGGCGAGATGCTCGACGGGCTGGGCATGGCCGAGACGACGCCGGGACCGCTGATCATGGTGACGCAATTCGTCGGCTTCATGGCGGCCTACCGCGACCCGGGGCCACTGGCGCCGATGCTGGCCGGCACGCTCGGGGGGCTGCTCACGACCTGGGTGACCTTCACGCCCTGTTTTTTATGGATATTCCTCGGCGCGCCCTTCATCGAACGCCTGCGCGGCAACCGGGCGCTGGGCGGCGCGCTCGCCGGCGTCACCGCCGCGGTCGTGGGCGTCATCCTCAACCTCGCGGCCTGGTTCGCGCTGCACACCTGGTTCCGCGAGGCCACCCCTATCCGGGCCATGGGCTTCGCGTTCGACGCGCCGGTGCTCGGCAGCCTCGACCCTTGGGCGCTCGGGCTGTCGGCGGCGGCGCTGATGGCAGTGTTTCGCCTGAAGCTCGGCATGATCGCGACCCTGCTCTCCTGCGCCGTGGCGGGCGTCGCCCTGCATCTCGCCGGCGCACGGTGATGCGACAAGGTGGCAAAGCGTGACCATAAGGCCAGCCGCCCGAGAGGAACTCCGGCCCGGCTTGCGCTTTGCAGCCGAACGGAACTATGGCATCTTCATGTCCAAGGTGTCCGTAAAATGAGGCGGACGCCGCGGGCGTCGCGTTGTGCTAAAACTTGCGATCATGGATATCGAATGACGTTGCAGCGCAGCGCAGCAGCCGTGCTTTCCGGTCAAAGCCTATGAGCGCGGCAGTTGACGCGATACCCAGAGTCGCCACCCGGCCACTGCGGGCGGCGGCTCTACTGGCGGTATTGGGCGTTGTCTATGGCGACATCGGCACCAGCCCGCTCTATGCTTTCAAGGCCAGCCTGATCCACTTCACCGGGGTCGGCCTCGGCCAGGTCGAAGTCCTCGGCATCCTGTCGCTGATCTTTTGGGCATTGATCCTGATCGTGACGATCAAATACGTCATGCTGGTCATGCGCGCCGACAACCACGGCGAGGGCGGCATCTTGGCGCTCATGGCCCTGGCCCAGCGCGGCACGGCCGGGGTCGCCATGCGCGCGACCCTCGGGCTGATCGGCGTCGGCGGTGCCTGCCTGTTTTTCGGCGACGGCGTGATCACGCCCGCCATCTCGGTGCTCTCCGCGGTCGAAGGTCTCGCGGTCGTGTCCCCGACGTTCAAAAGCTTGGTCCTGCCGCTCTCGATCGTCGTCATTGTCGCGCTGTTTGCAGTGCAGGTGCGCGGCACCAACACCATCGGCCGCCTGTTCGGCCCGGTCATGGCGGTCTGGTTCGTCGTCCTGGCGGCCATGGGCCTGTTTCAGATCGCCCGCAACCCCGGCGTGCTGATGGCCATCTCGCCGCACTACGCCGCCCTGATCTGCCTCAACCACGGCTGGCTCGCCTTCGTCGCCCTCGGCTCCGTCGTCCTGGCCGTCACCGGCGCGGAGGCGCTCTACGCCGACATGGGCCATTTCGGCGCGCAGCCGATCCGGCTCGCCTGGGTGTTCTTCGTCCTGCCCGCGCTCGTGCTCAACTATTTCGGCCAGGGCGCGCTGGTCATGACTGACCCGTCCGCGTTGGAAAACCCATTCTACCTCATGGCGCCCGAAAACCTGCGCCTGCCGCTCGTGGTGCTCGCCACCGCCGCCACCGTCATCGCCAGCCAGGCGTTGATTTCCGGCGCATTCTCCATCGCTCGGCAGTGCATGCAGATGGCATTCCTGCCGCGCATGGCCGTGCTGCACACCAGCCACTCCGAAGAAGGGCAGATCTTCGTGCCCCAGGTCAACATGGCCCTGCTGGTCGGAGTGCTGATCCTGGTGTTGGCGTTCCGCAGCAGCGACGCCCTCGCCGCTGCCTACGGCATTGCCGTCACCGGCACGTTCCTGTGCACCTGCGTGCTGGCGATGGTCGCGTTCCGCCGCCAGTTCGGCTGGCCGCGCAGCCTCGCGATCTCGGTTTTCGGCTTTTTCTTCGCCGTCGACCTGCTGTTCTTCGCCGCCAACGCGCTGAAGATACCGGAGGGCGGCTGGGTGCCGCTCCTGCTCGGCTTCGCGCTGATGGCAATGATGACGTCGTGGAACCGCGGGCGCGAGCTCATGCTGGCGCGCTGGAAGCAGGACAGCCTGCCGCTCGCGTCGTTCCTGGCGCGCCTGCCGCAGTCCCGCACCGTGCGGGTGCCGGGCATGGCGGTGTTCCTGACCGGCAACCCGGACTACGTGCCGGCGGCGCTGCTGCACAACCTGAAGCACAATAAGGTGCTGCACGAAAAGGTCCTGTTCGTCACGGTGCAGAACTTGGACATGCCACAGGCGCCGGCCGACGAGCGGATCGAGGTGTCGGAACTGGCGGCTGGCGTGCACCGGGTCGTGCTGCGCTATGGCTTTATGGAGAGCCCCAACATTCCGCGCGGACTCGAGGAGTTGAGTGCCCACGGCGTCGAGTATAACCCCATGCAGGCAAGCTTCTTCCTGGGCCGCGAGGTCCTGGTGCGGGCCATGGTGCCGAAGTTGCCGGCTTGGCGGCTGTTCCTATTCCTGTTCATGGCGCGAAACGCCGTCCCGGCGACCGAGTTCTTCCGTATTCCCAGCGACCGCGTCGTCGAACTCGGCGTGCGAGTCGCGATCTAACAGTGGCTTAGCGGCAACGCCTCGGGCTGAACGCGATCCAGGCCTCTCGCATTTCCATGTAATAGGGTCTAACTAGGATTGGACAGGAATGCGGAAACGCTCGCATCCTGCGGAGCATCCGCGCCCGCCGGTCATTGTTCGAGCGCGTTTAAGGCGAGGTGATGGCGAAGCTGACCATGCTGCTGGCTCGAGGGCCGGGGCGTCCAGAGGGTGACCTCAACGATCGATTGACCGTGCGGCTCGCCTTGAACGCACAGGGCCAAGTCGACTCGGCGGCCTATGACACCGATCCCATGCCGTGGCTCGCGGTCCGCGACCGTCCTGGGATGCATGACAAGCAATCCGAGCTGATCCGCCTCGACGAGGGCTGGGCCCTGCAGAGCCTGATCAGCGAGGATGATCCGCTCTGGGCCTTCGAAGGTCATGTGTTTCGGCCCGGCGAACTCGTCCGGCTTAAGCGGCCGGATGGCGTGGAGCTGCTGTTCCGGATCGTGGCGAGCACTCCGGACTAGATAAACACAAGCATTTCATAACAGAGACCTGGCATCGCCGCGCCGAAGCCGGCTCGCAATGACGAATGTGCCTAGTCAGCCGCCAGGTGCTGTGCCGGCAAATCCAGCTTCTCCAAAGTGACCGGGATCGACTTGGCGGCCGGGGTGTCGGCACCCTCGGCGTGGTGCCAGACCGGGATCAACGGATTGGCCTCCGGATAGTATGCACACATGGAGCCCTCGGGGATGTTGTACGGCGTCACGATGAAGCCCTCTACACGGCGCACCACGCCGTCGTCGACCTTGGTGGTCAACGCGACGATGTCACCCTCCGCCAGCGACAGCCGATCGATGTCGTTCATGTGCATGAACAGCGTCATGCGGGTGCCGCGCACGCCGCGGAACCGGTCGTGGTAGCCGTAGATCGTGGTGTTGAACTGGTCGTTGCTGCGAACCGTCATCAGCTGCAGCACGTCGCGGTCCTGCTCCCGGATGGCGATATCCTCGTTCAGGCTGCGCGGAACGATGAAGTTGGCGCGGCCGGTCGGGGTGCGCCAATCCCGCTCGCGCGCGGTGATCGGCAGGTGGAAGCCGCCGGGTTTCTCGATGCGCAGGTTGTAGTCGCCGAATAGCTGCGGATAGGTCCGCTCGATCGCCTCCCGCACCAGGCTGTAGTCGTCGACCCACTGCGCCCAGGGGACGGCTGCGTTGGGGTCGAGCGTCGCCTGCGCAATTCCGGCGACGATGGCGGGCTCGCTCATCAGATGCTCGCTCGCCGGCTCGCGTATCCCGTGCGAGCTCTGGACACAGGCGCTGGTGTCCTCGGTGGTCACGACCTGCGGCCCCGTCGCCTGCACGTCGATCTCGATGCGGCCGCGGCAGGGCAGGATGTAGGCCGCGCGCCCATGGATGACGTGGTTGCGGTTCAGCTTGGTCGAGACCATGACCGTCAGCGGGATGTCGCGCCAATGCCGCTCCATCGCCACCGTTTCGGGCACGGCACGGATGAAGTTGCCGCCCAGCTCGACGAACGCGGTGACCTCGTCCGCCAGCACCTTCATGCAGGCGCCAACCGTGTCGAGGCCCTTGTCCCGCGGCGGCTCGAAGCCGTACAGCTCCTTGAGCTTGTCGAGCGGCGCCAATTCCGGCTTCTCGGTGATCCCCACGGTGCGCTGGCCCTGCACGTTGCTATGGCCGCGCACCGGGCAAATTCCCGCACCGAGCTTGCCGATATTGCCGCGCATCAACAACAGGTTGACGAACATACTGACGTTCTCGACGCCGGTGCGGTGCTGCGTCAGGCCCATGCCGTAGATGCCGATCACGGCGTTGCTGCGGGCGTATACGGTCCCGACCGCCTCCATGGCGCCGCGGCTCAGGCCAGACTGGTGCTCCAGCGCCTCCCACGGATGCGCACGCACGGCGGCTGCGAAGTCGTCGAACCCGTGGGTGTGCTCGGCGATGAAGGCAGTGTCCAGCACGCGCGGCAGGCCCTCTGCCTGCGCCGCATCGTCGAGTGCCAGCACGTGCTTGCACACGCCGGTCAACGCCGCCACGTCGCCGCCGATGCGGACCTGGTGATACTGGCTGCTGATCGGCGTATCGGTCGAAGTCAGCATCTCCTTCACGTGCTGCGGGCTGCGGAACCGCTCCAGCGCCCGCTCGCGCAATGGGTTGAAGGTGATGATCGGCGCCCCGCGCTTATGCGCCTTCTGCAGCTCGTTCAGCATGCGCGGGCTGTTCGTGCCCGGGTTCTGCCCGACGAAGATCAGCAGGTCGGCGTTGTCGAAGTCCTCCAGCGTCACGGTGCCCTTCGGCGCGCCGATGCTCTTCGGCAGCGCCACCGACGTGGGCTCGTGGCACATGTTGGAGCTGTCCGGCAGGTTGTTCGTGCCGTACATCCGCGCGAACAGAGCCCACATATAGGACGCCTCGAGCGATGCCCGGCCCGAGGCGTAGAGCACGACGTTCTTCGGGTCCATCGCGCGCAGCCGCTGGCCGATGTCCTGGAACGCCTCCTGCCAGCCGACCTCGACGTAGGTGTCGGTGGCCGGGTCGTAGCGCATGGGATGGGTGAGGCGGCCGATCGCCTCCAGGTCATGGTCGGACCAGGACTCCAGCTCGGTGCAGGTGTGCTTGGCGAAGAACTCGGGGCCGACGCGCTTCGTGGTGATCTCCCACGCGGTCGCCTTGGCGCCGTTCTCGCAATACTCGAACACGTGCGGCTCGGCTGGCTTGATCCAGGCGCAACTGACGCAGGTGAAGCCCTTCGGCTTGTTCTGCTGCGTCAGCACGAGGGCGCCGCTGACCGGAATCCCCTCCTTCGACAGGATAGCGCCCAGCGAACGCACCGAGCCCCAGCCGCCGGCCGGTCCCTTGTACGGCTTCACGCTTGGCGCATCGGTCATGGCGGAATTCCCTAGTTCAGGCCCCGAACGCTGCCGCCACAGCGGGGTTGCGTCGGCAGAGGTTGACGCGGTGGATTGGGATGGCGTGCTGTGTGCCAAGCCGCTTTTCGGCAGTTTGGAGAGGGATCGAGGCCGTGACCGACCGTTATGCAGTGATCGGCAACCCGATCGGCCACTCGAAGTCGCCCATGATCCACTTGGCGTTCGCGCGGCAAGCGGGACAGGACATCGATTATATCAAGTTGGAGGCACCGCTGGGCGGGTTCGACGCCGTGGCGGATTCTTTCCACGCGGGCGAAGGGCTGGGCCTGAACGTCACGGCACCATTCAAGCTCGACGCGTTCGCCTATGCGACCGAGGCGCAGGAACGGGCGAAGCTGGCCGGCGCGGCCAACGCGCTGAAGTTCGAGGGCGGCCGGATTATCGCCGACAATTTCGACGGCGTTGGGCTGGTGCGCGATATCCAGACCAATCTCGGCTGTCCGGTCCAGGGCCGCCGCGTGCTGCTCCTGGGCGCGGGCGGGGCCGGACGGGGCGCGATCCAGCCGTTGCTGGAGCGGCAGCCGGCGGAGCTGGTGCTCGCCAACCGCACGGTCGAGAAGGCCGAAGCCTTGCGCGCGCAGTTCTCTCGATACGGTGCGCTGATTCCAACCGGCTACGATGCGCTGGCCACGCGGCGCTTTGGCGCGTTCGACATCGTCGTGAACGCGACCTCGGCAAGCCTGCATGGCGAGCTGCCCCCGGTGGACGCCAGCGTATTCGGCGCCGGGTGCCTCGCCTACGAGATGGTCTATGGCAAGGGACTGACCCCGTTCCTGCGCCTGGCGCAGCGCGCGGGTGTCGAACGCCTCGCGGATGGGGTGGGCATGCTGGTGGAGCAGGCGGCGGAGGCCTTCCTTTGGTGGCGCGGGGTGCGCCCCGATACCGGGCCGCTGATCGAGCGGATGACGGTCCCGCTGGCCTGACCCGGCCGTTTGATGATGCTATCCGATAGGTCTGTGACGATGGGCGGGGGCGATGGATATTCCAGAAGGCAGTGACACCATGTCCGAGCGTGCGCATCCCCTCCGTAAGTGCATTGCCACCGTTGCGCTCAGCGGCAGCCTGCCCGACAAGCTCGAGGCGGCCGCGGCGATCGGCTTCGACGGTGTCGAGATCATGGAAGCGGACCTGCTGACCTTCGACGGCTCGCCATCGGACGTCCGACGCATCGCCGAGAGCCTTGGCCTCCGCATCGACCTGTATCAGCCGTTCCGCGACTTCGAGGCGATGCCCGAACCCGCGCGCGGCCGCAACCTGGATCGGGCGGAGCGCAAGTTCGACGTCATGCAGGCGTTGGGCGCAGAGCTGGTGCTGGTCTGCAGCAACACGAACGCCGCCGCGCTGGACGACGACGCACGGGCCGCGGCCGACCTCGCCGACATGGCCGAGCGCGCCGGGCGACGGGGGCTGCGGATCGGCTACGAGGCGCTGTCCTGGGCGCGGCACGTCCGGCTCTGGGGCCATGCCTGGCGCATCGTCCAGCGCGCGGCGCACCCGGCGCTCGGGCTGATCGTGGACAGCTTCCACACCCTGGCCCTGGACGACGACCCGGCGGGGCTTGCGGACCTGCCCGGCGACCGGCTGTTCTTCGTCCAGCTGGCGGACGCGCCGCGCCTGACCATGGACGTGCTGTCCTGGAGCCGCCATCACCGCAGCTTTCCCTATCAAGGCGATCTTCCGATCGATGGCTTCGTGCGCGCCGTGCTGGCCAGCGGCTACCAGGGCCCGCTATCGCTCGAAGTATTCAACGACGGCTTCCGCTCGGCGCCGGCCCGCATGATCGCCCGCGACGGCCTGCGCTCGCTGATCCTGGCCGAAGCGCAGGCGGCCGTCCTGGCAAAGACACCGTCGGGGCCGGCAGCGCTTCCGGCCGCCCCGGAGCTGGGCGGCGTCGAGTTCCTGGAGTTTGCCGTGGACGAGCCGGCGAAGCAGGAGCTGGCGGCGTTCCTGCATCGGCTCGGGTTCCGCCACGCCGGCCGGCACCGCTCCAAAGACGTGGACCTGTATCGGCAGGGGCGGGTCGACATCGTGCTGAACGCGGAGCAGGACAGCGCGGCGGCGGAGCATTTCCAACTGCACGGCGCGTCGGTCTGCGCCATGGCGCTGCGGGTGGACGACGTGTCCCGCCTGCTGGCACGGGCGGACGCCCTGCTGTGCCCGGAGTGGCGGGAGAAGATCGGCGCCGGCGAACGGCCTATTCCCGCCCTGCGTGCGCCCGACGGCACGCTCGTCTACCTTATCGAGCCGGATGCAGGCGGCAAGGATCGTTGGGAAGTCGATTTCGACCTGCTGCCCGGCGGCGACGGCCCGGCCGCGTTCGACGGCGTCGACCACATCGTCCACGCGCTGCCCGAGGGACGGATGGACAGCTTCGTGCTGTTCTGGCGCGGCGTGTTCGGGCTCGTGCCGCAGCAGCGCCTGGAGACGCCGGACCCCTACGGCCTGGTGCGCAGCCGCGCCCTTGTCAGCCCGAACGGCAGGCTGCGGCTGGCGCTGAATGCATCGGAGAGCGGCGCCACGGCGACCGGCCGGTTCGTGTCCGCCTACGCCGGGGCGGGCGTGCATCACATTGCGCTGTCGACGCCCGACGTCGTCCGGACGGCGCAGGCGTGGGAGGATGCCACGGCGCCGCTGCTGCCGGTGCCGGCCAACTATTACGACGACCTGTCGGCCCGGCTGGCGCTCGACGACTCGGAGCTCGCGTCCCTGCAGCGGCATGGACTGCTGTACGACCGCGACGAGCAGGGCGACTTCCGCCACCTCTACACCGGCGCCTTCCACGAGCGCTTCTTCTTCGAGGCCGTGCAGCGGCAGGGCGGCTATGCGGGTTTCGGCGCAGCCAACGCCCCGTTCCGCGCCGCCGCCCAGGCCCGGCAGCACCCGGCAGAGACCGACTTCCTGTGACCGGCATCCCCCAAGGAGACCAGGCGATGACCCCCGACGAGTTCATCCAGCGCGACCACGGCCAGCACCTGAAGGTGCCGGCATGATCACTGGCCGGACCAAGATCATCGCCCATCTCGGTTATCCGACCGAGGCGTTCAAAGCCCCGATGATCTACAATCCATGGTTCGAGCAGCAGGGGATCGAGGCGGCCGTCGTGCCCATGGGGATACCGGCGACGGACTACCCGGACCTGCTGAGATCGCTGTTCCGCATCACCAACCTGCATGGCGCGCTGGTGACCATGCCGCACAAGGTGACGACGACGCGCCTCGTGGACGAGCTCACGACGACGGCGCAGATCGCCGGGGCCAGCAATGCGATCCTGCGCCGCGCCGACGGGTCGCTACTCGGCGATATGTTCGACGGCACGGGCTTCGTGCGCGGCATGCAGCGAAAGGGTCAGCGTGTGTCCGGCGCCCGGGCGCTGGTGGTGGGCTGCGGCGGCGTCGGATCGGCCATTGCCGCCTCGCTGGCTGCGGCCGGGCTTGCCGGGATGGGCCTGTTCGACGCCACGGCCGGGTCCGCCGAGGCATTGGGGGACCGCCTGCGGTCGCATTACCCGGCCCTGGACGTCAGGACCGGCTCGAACGATCCGGAGGGGTTCGAGATCATCGTCAACGCAACACCGCTCGGCATGCGCGAAGGCGATCCGCTGCCGGTCGATGCCGCACGCATCGCCGAGGGCGCCTTCGTGGGCGAGGTCGTGATGAAAGAGGAATACACGCCGCTGCTCCGCGCCGCGATGGCGAAGGGCTGCCCGGTCCAGGTCGGCACCGACATGCTGTTCGAGATGATCCCCGCCTACCTCGAGTTCTTCGGCTTCGGCACCAGTACGCCAGAGCAACTCCGCGCGGTGGCCCAGATCCGGTACTGAGAGCCAGGCCACATTTTTGAGCGAAAATCGGGCGGAGGCACAGGCGCCACCAGTACTGCCTGCCATCCTGCTCGTCCTATGCGCGGTCGTGCTGTTCTCGCTGTCCGATGTGCTGGCAAAGCTGCTGCGCCAATCGTTGCCGGCTGTCGAGATCGCCTGGCTGCGCTACATCGTCTTCGTCGCCTTCGGGACATTCCTCGCCGGGCGGAACCGCTTCGCCGGGTTGCGCCCGAGGCGGCCGGTCCTGCAGGTCCTGCGCGGCCTTGGCCTGGTCGCCTCGGCGGTGCTTTTCATCAACGGGCTGGGCTATTTGCCGGTGGCGGAGGCGACGGCGATCAACTTCATT
>CAZZWN010000078.1:0-13288 GCA_964657765.1 uncultured Acetobacteraceae bacterium | reverse complement strand
TTCCACCGCGCGCCATGAGCATCCGGAGGACGATCCCGACGACACCATGGTGCTCGACTCGCGGGTGCGTTTTGCGGGCCAGCGCGTGGCCGCCGTGGTGGCCGAGAGCGAGGCCGCCGCCGAGGCCGCGTGCGGGCGCATCGTGGTGGACTACGAGCTGCTGCCGGCCATGCTGACCCCGGACGCCGCCATGGCGCCCGGCGCCGTCGCCCTGCATGACAACGGCGTCGAGGCGCGCATCGCCAACGCGCCGCGCAACATCGTCGCCGAGCTGCATAGCGAGGACGGCGACGTCGAGGCCGGGTTCGCCGCCGCCGCCGAAGTGTTCGAGGCCACGTTCACGACCCAGCGCACCCAGCACGTGGCACTGGAAACCCACGCCGCGATCGGCTGGCTGGACGAGGCCGGCCGGCTCAATCTGCGGTCAAGCACACAGGTGCCCTTCCTGGTCCGGCGCACCCTGTGCATGCTGTTCGACCTGCCGCATGACGGGGTGCGCGTGCTGAGCGGCCGGGTCGGCGGCGGGTTCGGCGGCAAGCAGGAGATGCTGGTCGAGGACATCGTGGCGCTGGCGGTGCTGCGCACGGGCCGCCCGGTGCAGCTCGAATTCACCCGGGAGGAGCAGTTCTCCGCCTCGACCACCCGGCATCCGATGACAATCCGCGTCAAGGCCGGCGCGTCCGGGGACGGCACCCTGACGGCGCTGCAGATGAATGTCGTCTCGAACACCGGCGCATACGGCAACCATGGGCCCGGCGTGCTGTATCACGGCTGCAGCGAGTCCCTGGCGCTGTATCGTTGCCCCAACAAGAGAATCGACGGCGTTGCGGTTTACACCAACACGGTGCCGGCCGGCGCATTCCGCGGCTATGGGCTGAGCCAGACGATCTTTGCGGTCGAGTCGGTGCTGGACGAGCTGTCGCGCCGGCTCGGGCTCGATCCGCTGGCGTTGCGGGAGCTGAACGCGGTCCGCAACGGCGATCCCATGACCTCGCCAGACGAGGGCGCGCATGCCATTGAATATGGCAGCTACGGACTGGATCAATGCATCGCGTGGGTGCGCACGGCGCTGGCCGATGGCAGCCGGCGGCCGGCTCCGGCGGGTTGGCTGACGGGAAGCGGCGTGGGGCTCTCGATGGTCGAGACGGTGCCGCCGGGCGGGCATTTCGCCGAGTCCCGCATACGGCTCACTGCCGCCGGGGGATTTGAGCTGTCGGTCGGCACGGCGGAGTTCGGCAACGGGACGACGACGGTCCATGCGCAGATCGCGGCCCGCGTGCTCGGCACCGACCCGACGCGCATCCGGGTGCTGCAATCCGACACGGACCTGACCGGCCATGATACGGGCGCATATGGTTCGACCGGCACCTTCGTCGCCGGGATGGCGACCGAGCGGGCCGCCAAAGACCTGCGCGCCGCCCTGCTGAACGCGGGCGCTGCGCTGCTCGGCGTGCCACCGGCCGAGTGCGACCTCGAGGCGGACGGCGTCGTGTGCGGGACACGGCGCATCCCGTTCGCGGAGCTGCATGCGTCGAGGCCCGGGCTGGAGGGCACCGGCCATACCGATGGCATGCGGCGCTCGGTGGCGTTCAACGCTCACGGCGTGGCGGTCGCAGTCGATCCCGGCACCGGGGAGGTCCGCATCCTACAGAGCGTCCAGGCCGCGGATGCTGGCCACGTGGTCAACCCGCGGCAGTGCAGGGGCCAGATCGAGGGCGGCGTCGCGCAGGCCTTGGGCGCGGCCCTGTATGAAGATCTTATCATCGGCCCGGATGGCGCCGTCGCCAACTGCGCCCTTCGGCATTATCATATCCCTGCCTTCGCCGACGTGCCGCGCACCGAGGTGTTCTTCGCCGATACCTCCGACACGTTGGGACCTCTCGGTGCCAAATCCATGAGCGAGAGCCCGTTCAACCCGGTCGTGCCAGCGCTGGCTAACGCGCTGCGCGACGCGACCGGCATCCGCCTCACCAGCACGCCGTTGTCGCGCGACCGTATCCTCCGGGCGTTGCAGGCAGCAGCAGCGGCGGAGCGATCCAGGCTCCCACAAACAGCAGGGGCCGTGTAGCTTCCGAACTGCCGCGGGCTTAAGACGGCAACGCGGCATAGGCTGGGGGAGACAAGCATGGCCAGGCTGGACAACAAGGTTGCCGTCATAACGGGCGGATGCTCGGGCATCGGGCTCGCTACGGTGGAACTGTTCGTGGCCGAGGGTGCCCGCGTGCTGATCGCCGATATCCAGGACGAGCGTGGGCAGGCGCTTGCGGCCCGGCTCGGCAATGCCGCACGGTATCAGCATTGCGACGTCACGGATGAGGCGCAGATCGCGGCCACGATGCAGGCCGCCATGGACGGGTTCGGCGCGCTCGACATCGTTTTCAACAATGCCGGCGCCGGCGGGGCGCGCGAGACCATCGAGGAGATGACGGGCGAACTCTGGGACCGCACCCAGGCGCTGCTGCTGCGGTCGGTGGTCCTGGGCATGCGGTATGCAGTGCCGCACATGAAGGCGCGCGGCGGTGCGATCGTCAACACGTCGTCGGTGTCGGCGCTGGAGGCAGGGGCCGCGCCGATCGCCTATTCGGCCGCCAAGGCTGCGGTGCTGCATCTGAGCAAGCTTGCCGCGGCCGAGCTCGCCCGCTACGGCATCAGGGTCAACGCGATCTGCCCCGGCTTCATCCTGACGGATATCTTCACCAGCAGTCTGGGGATGTCGGACAACGCGGCGGCGCAGGCGAATGCAGGGCTGCGGGCGCTCTCGCCGCATGCGCAGCCGTTGGCCATGCCCGGGTCGCCGGAGCATGTTGCGCAAGCCTGCCTTTATCTGGCGTCCGATGCGGCAGCGTTCGTGACGGGCACGCATCTGGTGGTGGACGGCGGCCTGACGATCGGGCCGCGCAGCTCGTGGGACCCGAACGCGCCGTCGGTGGTCTATGATTTGCTGCGCAAGGCGGCGGACACGACGCAGGCTGGCTAATCCGTCGAGCATGCGGATACATTTGCTTTCTCGGTGACTAGAGGGAGTTCCCGTGCCGATCAGCGAGGTGTTCGACCCGATCGAGCGAGCGTCGCCGGATGAGCTTCAGGCCCTGCAGCGCAAGCGGATGGCTTGGTCCCTCAACCACGCCTACGCGAACGTGCCCCACTACCGCGCGGCCTTCGACGACGCCGGCGTGCATCCGTCCGACTTCCGGGACCTGGCCGACCTCGCAAAATTCCCGTTCACGACCAAGGCAGTGTTCCGCGACACCTACCCTTTCGGCCTGCTCGCCGTGCCGCAGGACACGATCGCGCGCCTGCACGGCTCCTCGGGCACCACCGGCAAGCCGATCGTCGTCGCCTACACCAAGGCCGACCTCACGATGTGGGCCGATGTCATGGCGCGGTCGCTGTATGCCGCCGGCTGCCGGCCGGGCATGAAGGTGCACAACGCGTATGGCTACGGGCTATTCACCGGCGGCCTGGGCGCCCATGCCGGGGCGGAGCGGCTCGGCTGCGCCGTGATCCCGATGTCCGGCGGCATGACCGAGCGGCAGGTCCAGGCGATCGAGGACTTCAAGCCGGACGTCATCCTGGTGACGCCGAGCTACATGCTGGCCATCCTCGACGAGTTCACCCGGCAAGGGCTCGACCCGCGCGCGAGCTCGTTGAAGACCGGCGTTTTCGGCGCCGAGCCGTGGACCAACGCCATGCGCCAGGAGATCGAGGGCAGCTTCGCCATCCAGGCGGTCGATATCTACGGGCTGTCCGAGGTCATCGGCCCCGGCGTCGCGCAGGAGTGCGTCGAGACGAAGGACGGCCTGCACGTCTGGGAGGATCATTTCTACCCGGAGGTGATCGATCCCGACAACGGCCAGGTCCTGCCGCCGGGCGAGAAGGGCGAGCTGGTCTTCACCTCGCTGACCAAGGAGGCGCTGCCTATTGTCCGCTACCGGACACGGGACCTGACGCGGCTGCTGCCGGGCAGCGCGCGGCCGGCCTTCCGGCGCATGGAGAAGGTGACGGGCCGGTCCGACGACATGCTGATCGTGCGCGGCGTCAACATCTTCCCGACCCAGATCGAGGAGCTGCTGCTGGCGCGCCCATGGTGCGGCGGCCATTTCCAGATCGTGCTCTCCCGCGACGGGCGCATGGACCAGATGGCGGTGCACGTCGAGGCCCGGCCCGAGCACTGGGACGGCGAGGGCCTGCTGGACGAGGCCAGGCTGGTGATGGGCGTGATCAAGAACACGATCGGCGTGACGACCCGGGTCGTGGTCGAGCCGCCGGGCACATTGGCGCGGTCGCTCGGCAAGGTGAAGCGGGTGATCGACAGCCGGGCCCGCGGCTGAGGCGGCGGTCGTCTGCGGCGGCGGTGCAAGCCGCCCTCAAACGTGGTCGTAGTCGATGACGACATAGGGGCTGGTCGGCCGGGCCTGGCAGGTGAGCACGAACCCGGCCGCGACCTCCCAGGGCTCGAGCGAGAAGTTCACCTCCATCTCGACCGTGCCCTGCTGCACCCGCGCCCGGCAGGTGCTGCACATGCCGCCCTTGCAGGCGTAGGGCAGGTCAAGCCCCGCCCGCAACGCCGCATCGAGCACCGACTCGCCCGCGGCGACCGGCACCTCGGCCCGGCGGCCATCGGCAATCAGCGCGGCGGTGGCGAACGGCGTCTCCGCCTGAACCGGCGTGGGCTTCGGCCGCGGCTTGCCTCCGAGCGCCGAGACGAAGCGCTCAATGTGCAACTGGTCCGGCCGCAGCCCGAGGTCGAGCAGCGTCGCCTCGATCTCGTCGGTCATCCCGGACGGCCCACAGATGAACGCATGGTCGATGATGTCGGCCGGCACGATATGGCGCAGCAGCAGGCGCACCTTGTCGGCATCGAGCCGCCCGTTCAGCACCGGCACGTCCTGCTGCTCCTGCGACAGCACGTAGAACACCGACAGGCGCCCCATGTAGCGGTCCTTCAACTCCTCGAGCGGCTCCCGGAACAGCATGTCGCCCGTCGAGCGGTTGCCGTAGAACAGGAATACGCGGCTATGCGGCTCCCGGCTCAGGATACCGCGCACGATCGACAGGACCGGGGTGATGCCGGAGCCGGCGGCAAAGGCGGCATAGACCCGAGCCTCGTCCGGCGCGTAGGCCACGCCGAAGCGTCCGGTGGGCGTCATCACATCGATGGTGTCGCCGGTCCCAATGCCGCTGTTGGCCCAGACCGAGAAGGTGCCGCCGTCGACGCGCTTGACCGCGATGCGCAGCTCGCCGTCGTCCGGGCCCGAGCAGATGGAGTAGGAGCGGCGCACCTCCTCGCCGTCCAGCGTCTTGCGCAAGGTCAGGTACTGCCCGGCGGCAAATTGGAAGTCGGGCCGCAAATGCGGTGGAATGTCGAACGCGATCGACACCGCGTCCGGCGTCTCCCGCCTCAGCTCGGCGACGCGGAGGTTTTGGAACCGGGGCGTTGTGGCGGCCATAGCGCGCTCAGTGGCACTTGAAATAGTCGAACGGCTCGCGGCACGCCTCACAGCGCCAGAGCGCCTTGCACGAGGTCGAGCCGAACTCCGACAGCACGCGAGTGTTCGCCGAGCCGCAGTTCGGGCACTCCACCAAGTCGGCGCCGAACAGGGCCCGCCGCCCGCCGCCCCGCTGCGGTGGCGCCACGCCATACTCGCGCAGCTTGCGCCGCCCCTCGTCCGTCATCCAGTCCGTCGTCCAGGCCGGGTTCAGCACGGTCCGCACGCGTCCGCCCGTGATGCCGGCCTTTTCCAGCGCGACCTCGATCTCGAACTGGATCATGTTCATCGCCGGGCAGCCGGAGTAGGTCGGCGTGATCACCACCTCCACCCGGCCATCGTGCACGACCACGTCGCGCAGCACGCCGAGGTCGGTGATCGTGAGCACCGGGATCTCCGGGTCGCAAACCTCCCGCACGGCCCGCAGCGCCTGCTCCCGCAATACGCCCGCGTCCGCCAGCGCCGCGCTCACCAGGTCGCCCCGGGATAGGTGCGCTGCACATGCTGCATCACGCTGAGCAGATGCCCGAGGTGTTCGCCGTGCCGGCCGGAGCGTCCGCCGGTCTGCATCCATTGATTGGCGGGCCGGGTCAGCGTGGCCCGTGTCAGCACCGAGTTCATCGTCGCGTCCCAGGCGTCACGCAGCACTGCGGGGTCGACGGCAACACCCGACGCGACAAGGCTGCGCTCGGCGGCGTCGCACTCGAACATCTCGCCCGTGTAGCCCCAGAGCTGGTCCACCGCCTCCTGGGCGCGCGCGTGGCTCTCCTCGGTGCCGTCGCCGAGCCGGATCACCCACTCGGTGGAGTGGCGCAGGTGGTAGGCGCTTTCCTTTTCCGACTTGGCGGCGATGGCGGCGAGGGTGGCGTCCCCGCTGGACATCATCGCGCGCCAATATGCATCCGCGAACGCCGAGTAGAAGAACTGCCGCATCATGGTCTGGCCGAAGTCGCCGTTCGGATGCTCCGCCAGCAGCAGGTTGCGATACTGCGGCGCGTCGCGCAGATAGGCGTACTTGTCCTCGTCGTTGCCCGCGGCCTCCATCTCGGCCGCATAGGCATACAGCGACCGTGCCTGGCCGATGAGGTCAAGCCCGATGTTGCCGAGCGCCATCTCCTCCTCGAGGATCGGGCCATGGCCGATCCATTCCGACAGGCGATGGCCGAGGATCAATGCATCATCGGCCCGGCGCAATACATACAGAACGATCGGGGTTTCCGTGACCATGATGGACGTCGTTGCCATGGCGCGGCCCCCGATCACATATGGCCGACTTCGTCCGGCACGTCGTAGAAGGTCGGATGGCGGTAGACCTTCGACACGGTAGGCTCGAACATCATGCCCTTGTCGGCCGGGTCCGAGGCTATGATGGCGTTGGCCGGCACGATCCAGATGGACTGGCCCTCGCCACGCCGGGTGTAGAGGTCGCGGGCCGCCTGCAAGGCGAGCGTCGTATCCGCCGCATGCAGCGAGCCCACGTGCTTATGCGCGAGGCCGTTGCGGCTGCGGAGGAACACCTCCCAGAGCGGCGTATTCGGAGTTTTGGCGTCGACCATCGACCTGTCTCCTCGCGGCGTTGCGGCCGCATTGTTGCTTAGGCGGCGAGCTATTTATTAGGCAGCGAGCTTCTGCGCCGCCTGTTTCGCCGCGTAGGCGGCCGCGGCCTCACGCACCCAGGCGCCTTCTTTATGCGCCTTCTGCCGCGCCGCGATGCGTCCGCGGTTGCATGGGCCATTGCCGGCGAGGACCTGCTTGAACTCCGCCCAATCAATCGGACCATGCCGCCAGTGGCCCTTCGACCCGGCGTCGAAAGAGCCCTCGTCGGTCTCCTCGAACCGCAAATCCGGGTCGGGCAAGGTCAGCCCAAGGAACTGCGTCTGCGGCACGAGCGCGTCGATGAACTTTTGCCGCAGCTCGTCGTTGCTGAAGCGCTTGATTTTCCATTGGGTCGACTTGTCGGAGTTCGGGCTGTCGCCATCCGGCGGGCCGAACATCATCAGGCAAGGCCAATACCAACGGTCGAGCGCGTCCTGCGCCATCGCCTTCTGCTCCGGCGACCCGCGGCTCAGGGTGAGCATGATCTCGTAGCCCTGGCGCTGATGGAAACTTTCTTCCTTGCACACCCGGATCATGGCACGGGCGTAGGGCCCATAGGAGCACCGGCAGAGCGGGATCTGGTTCATGATCGCGGCGCCATCCACCAGCCAGCCGATGGCGCCCATATCCGCCCAGGTCAGCGTGGGATAATTGAAGATGGAACTGTATTTGGCCTTGCCTGCCAGCAGTTCGTCGAACATCTCCTCGCGGCTTTTCCCAAGCGTCTCGGCCGCCGCATACAGATAGAGCCCGTGGCCAGCCTCGTCCTGCACCTTGGCCAGCAGCGTGGCCTTGCGCCGAAGCGTCGGGGCTCGGGTGACCCAGTTGCCCTCGGGCAGCATGCCGATGATCTCGGAATGCGCGTGCTGGGCGATTTGCCGGGTCAGCGTCTTGCGATAGGCCGCCGGCATCCAGTCGTTCGCCTCGATGCGGTCCTCGCGATCGATGCGCGCCTGGAACTGCGCCTCCTGCTCGGGGCTCTCGGCGGACCTCATTTCGCTGGGTTGGTCGGGATGAGACAGGCCTTGCGTATACATGACGCCTCCGGTTCCGATGCAGATTAAAGTAACACATTTTTCCGGGGCGTCAAGAAATTGCTGTAACACGTTCGCGCTTGCCCGCCGGAGCCTTAGGCTTGCCGGAGGCTGTCCCGAACCTGCGTCTCAGGTCGCTCGACGGCGCGGGCAACGGCCCGTCCTCGCTTCGCCCATTCTGGTCCAGCCAGCGTTCCGATCCCGGCAGCAATGCCTGGTAAATCTTGGAGGCCAGCCGCCGCGCGCCAGTCCCCGGCCAGTCCGCAGGGAGCAGCGCCGGCGGCAGCAACGGATCGCGCAGAACGACCCGGCGATACTCGTGCACGAGCAGGATCCGGGCGACCAGCGCATCCAAATCAGACAGACGCCCGTTCGCCGCGATCCACTGCCAAAGCGGTTCGAACGCGTGCAGGAGACGGCGATAGGCCTCTGCGGTGTCCGTCAGCGTCCAGGCCCGTTCAGCCAATCGACGCCCAGTCGGCAAGTCGGCGCAGCCCTGCAGACGCAGAAGGGAAGCGGCCTCGTCGGGCACCGGGGTTGAGAGCGGAGCGATCAGGACGCCGGGCGCGATGCTGCCGAAGCCCGAGCTTTCCAACGCGCCACGCACCGTATCCCGGTCGGTTCCAGCGTCGAGCAGCACGAGGTTGAAGCGGCCATCCCAGTCCGTCGGCGGTTCCCCATAGATCCGCTCGGCGGCGGCTGCGAACCTGGCGCGACCATTATCGGTCAGTTGATAGAAGCTGTTGCGCCCGACCCGGCTGCGTTGCAGCCAGTCGTCCGCAGCCAGGCGCGACATCGCAGTGCGGACGACGCCGCCCGGGATTTCCATCGCTTGGAAGATGCCCAGCAGGGACCCCAGCCAGAACGAACCGCCGCGCGGCGCCACCGCATCGCCGAATACCGTGACGACGATCGACCAGGTCCGCGACGGCCTGTTTCGCAGATGCTGCAATATCGCGACAATCGGCGAGGACGACTCGGATGCCGCGGCTATGGCCACCGCACGAGCCGCCGCCGCGCAGTCATTCCCCACCTGATTGGCAACGGCCGAGGTCCTGCCGCTGTTGGTGTCCCTACGCTATGGCTGCTGGCCGGAGTTGATACGGTCCTCGGACTTCGCCTTTTCATGGTGGCCCGCCACAGCGCCCACCGCCGCTCCGGTCTTGGTGTGCCCGCCCATCATGTGACCCGCCACGCCTCCCACGGCAGCGCCTTTCAGCGTGCCGCCCTTCGGCTTCGGCTGGCTGTCCTCGGCGTGTGCCGCCATGGGCGCCGCCGTCAGGGCCAGCGCCGCGAGGCCAGCGAGCGTCAGAGTGGTAAAGTTCCTCATCGCAAACTCCATCGAAAGGTAAAAAGCAGACGCAGGTTCCTGCCGGTGACCTCAACCTTGCCGGATGGCAAAAGTTTGGCAACTCGTTCGATGTTCCGCCGCGCCACCCCAGCCAAGCTGGTGTATCGCCTACGGTTCCTGCAAGGCCGGCCCGCGCATGATCCTGGCCTGCAGGACCACCACCACGAGCAGGAACAGCCCGCGGACCACGGACTGCCAATACGCCGACAAGCTGATCCAACCGAGGCCGTTCTCGAAGTTCAAGATGTTGAAAATGAGGCCCAGCAGCAGCGCCCCGGCCAGCGTCGTGGTGACCGAGCCGTTGCCGCCATTCAGCGGTGTGCCGCCGACCACCACAGCGGCGATGGCGAACAGTTCCCAGCCCGCGCCCTCGATCGGCTGCCCGGCGCCGAACTGCGCGGCGAGCACGACGCCCGCGGTCCCGGCCAGCATGCCGCTGAGCGCATAGACGATGAGCTTCGTCCGCCCGGTCGATAGACCCATCAGCCGGGTGGCCTCCTCGTTGCCGCCGATGGCCAGCACCGTGCGGCCGAAGCTCGTGCGCTTCAGCAGCACCCAGCCCGCCGCATAGGCCGCAAGGGCGATCAGCGCCGGGATCGGAAAGCCGGACAGGTCGCCCTGGCCGATCTCGGTGAAGCCGCTGTCATAGGAGACCGACACGGCCTGGTTGTCCGCGAGCAGCAGGCCGGCGCCCCGGGCAGCCAGCATGGCGGCCAGCGTGGTGATGAACGGCGCAATGCCGAGCCCCGCGATGCACAGCCCGTTCAGCAGTCCCACGACCAGCCCCGCCCCGACGCCAGCCCCCAGCCCGGCCGCCACGCCGTAGGGGGAGGCGAGCGCCGCCGCGACGCTGGCCAGAGCCGCCACCGCCCCCACGGACAGGTCGATGCCGCCAGTCATGATCACCAGCGCCATGCCGAGCGACACCAGCGCGAAGATTGAGTTGTAGGCAGCAAATGAGAGAATATTGAACTTGCCGAGGAAATTGTCGTAGCGCAGCGCGCCGAAGCCGATCAGCGCCGCCAGCGCCACCACCACGCCGTAGCGGCTGAGGATGGCGAGCCGATGCTCCTGCCGGGCCGTCGTCATGCCGGCGGCCCCTGGCGCTGGATCCACACGGCCAGGATGATCAGCAGCGCCTTGACCACGAGGGCCGCCGCATCGGGGACGCCGTTGGCGATTAGCGTCGTGCGCACGAGCTGGATGATCAGCGCGCCCACCAGCGTGCCCCAGATCGTGGCGCGCCCGCCGGACAGCAGCGTGCCGCCGACCGCCACGGCCGCGATGGCGTCGAGCTCCATGCCGCCGCCGACCAGGTTGGCGTCGGAGGCGGAGTTGATCGCGATCGTCACCAGCCCCGCAATGCCCGCGCACAGGCCGCTGATGACATAAACCAGGCGCCGGACCCGCGCCACCGGGATGCCCGCCAGCCGCGCCGCCCGTGCATTGCCGCCCACCGCCAAAATCTGCCGGCCGAGCAGCGTGCGCCGCAGCGCATAGGCCGCCCCCACGACGATCGCCGCCATCAGGATCGCCTGGAACGGAATGCCCAGCACCCGGCCGCGCCCGAGGAACTCGAAGCCCGGCGCGCTGAACACCTGCAAATTGCCGTTGGTCATTACCTGCGCGATGCCGCGCCCGGCGATGAACAGCACCAGCGTCGCCACGATCGGCTGGATTCTGTAGCGCGTGATGACGAACCCATTCAGCCACCCCAGCCCCGCCACCACGGCCAGCGACAGCGCGATCCCCAGGCCGATCGCCAGCGGCTCCCACATCGCCGGCACGATGGTGCCCATGAAGACCAACGGCGCGACCTGACCCGCGATCGCCATCAGCGAACCCACCGACAGGTCGATGCCGCCGGTGGCGATCACGAGCGTCATGCCCACCGCCACGATCACGATCGGCGCCACCTGCGTCAGGTTCACGTTCAGCGTCTGCAACGACAGGAAATTGCGGGTCACGGCCGCGTTGAGCACCAGCAATAGAAGCAACGCCGCCAAGGCGCCGTGGCGCTTGAGCAGGGGCCACAGCTCCAGCCTGGCCGGCGGCGGCGTCCCAGGCGGGACAGCCGGGGCAGCCGGAGCCGCCGGCGCAGGCCAGGACGCCTGCTCAGGCATCGGCGGCCTCCTCGTGGCGGCGGTGGTCTTCCGCCGACCCGTGCGCCATGGCCGCCAGGATGGCCTTCTCGGTCAACGCAGCGCCCTCGAGCGTCGCCACCGTCCGGCCGTCGCGCAGCACATAGGCGCGGTCGGCGCCCTCGGTGATCTCCTCAAGTTCCGAGGAGACCATCAGCACCGCAAGCCCGCTCTGGGCCAGCTCTCGGATGAAGCCCTGGATTTCGGCCTTCGCGCCGACATCGATGCCGCGCGTCGGCTCGTCCAAGATGAGCAGCGTCGGGTCCAGGCACAACCAGCGCGCGAGCAGCACCTTCTGCTGGTTGCCGCCCGACAACTGCCGGATCGGCTGCTCGGCGCTGCTGCAGCGTATGCCGATGCGGCGGATGAAGCGCTCGACGACGGCGCGCTGCCGAGTCTCATTGATGATGCCGGCAGAGGTGAGGCGCGGCATCAGCGCCAGGGTCACGTTCTCCCGCACGGACAGGTCGGGGATGATGCCCTCGGTCTTGCGGTCCTCGGTGCAGAACCCGAGCCCGGCCAGGATCGCGTCCTTCGGCTCGGCCGGGGCGAACGGCTTGCCGTGCAGCGCCATGCCGCCGCCATCCGGCTGGTCGGCGCCGAACACCAGGCGCACGCTCTCGGTGCGGCCCGCCCCGAGCAGGCCGGTCAGCCCCACGATCTCCCCGGCGCCCACCCGGAAATCCACGCCGCGCACGAGTGGGCTGCGGGCCAGCCCGGTCGCCTCGACCACCGTCGCGTGGGTGCCGCTGGCCTTGCCGCCGAACCCGGTGGCGCCCTGCCGCGCGACGCTGTCCAGCGCCCGGCCGAGCATGGCGGCAACCAGCTCCAGCCGCGGCACCTCCGCCATCGTGCCGGTCCGCACCGTCGTGCCGTCGCGCATGATGGTGACCCGGTCGCAGACGGCATACAGCTCATCCAGCTTGTGGCTGACGAAGATGGTCGAGACGCCGGCCTGCTTCAGCTGGCCGATGACGCGGAACAGCGCCTCGACCTCGCGGTCGTCGAGCGAGGAGGTCGGCTCGTCCATGATCACCAGCCGCGCCGAGAAACCGATGGCGCGCGCAATCGCCACCATCTGCTGGGTGGCGATCGGAAAGCGGTCGAGCGGCTGCCGCACGTCGATATCGAGGTCGAAGCGTGCGAGCAGCTGCTGCGCCTCCGCGTTCATGCGGGCTGTGTCGAGCAGGCCGAAGCGGCTGAACTTGCGGCCTAGGCAGATGTTCTCCGCCACCGAGCGGAGCCCGACCAGGTTTATTTCCTGGTAGATGGTGCTGATGCCCTGCGCCTGCGCCTCCTTGGGCGAGGCGGCCTCGAAAGGGCGGCCATCGAACGCGACCAAGCCAGCATCGCGGCGGTAGAATCCGGTCAGGACCTTGATCAGGGTGGACTTGCCCGCGCCGTTCTGCCCGATCAATGCGTGCACCTCGCCGGCCGCGACCTCCAGCGCCGCACCCGCGAGCGCCGGGATCCGGCCAAACCGCTTGTCGACGCCGCGCATGGACAGCAGCGGCGTCCCACGGGGAAGAAGGCTCATGACGAGGGACTCCGCATCAATCAATGGGAGCGGCGCTTCTGCCACAAGCTGCCGCGCCGCCCCCTTCCCGCGAAATCAGAATGCCGTATCGAGCAGCTGCTTGGCATTCGAGGCCTCATAGAACTGATCGACGTTCTTGA
>CAZZWN010000077.1:0-13428 GCA_964657765.1 uncultured Acetobacteraceae bacterium | reverse complement strand
AGCTTTGCGTAAAAACCAAACGCGCCCGGCCTCATGCGACTTTGGGGCAACTTGGGCCGCGCCACCCCGAGGGGCCACTATGTTTTCTAGCATCGCCCGGGCCGTCTTCGGTTCCGCCAACGACCGTTCGCTGAAGGCGTATCAGCGCCGGGTGCCTGAGATTAACGCGCATGAGCCGGCCATGGCGGCGTTGTCCGACGCGGGGCTGCGGGACAAGACTGCCGAGTTCCGCACCCGGCTCAACGCCGGCGCATCGCTCGACGACCTGTTGCCCGAGGCCTACGCGGTGGTGCGGGAGGCGGCGAAGCGCGTGCTGGGCCAGCGGCATTTCGACGTGCAGCTGATCGGCGGCATGGTGCTGCATAACGGCAAGATCGCCGAGATGAAGACGGGCGAAGGCAAGACGCTCGTGGCGACGTTGCCGGTCTATCTGAATGCGCTCGCGGGCAAGGGCGTGCATGTCGTGACGGTGAACGACTATCTGGCGGCGCGCGACAGCGAGTGGATGGGCCGGGTCTATGGCTTCCTGGGGCTGACGACCGGCGTGATCGTGCATGGGCTGGACGACAACGAGCGCCGGGCCGCCTACGCCGCCGATATCACCTATGGCACCAACAACGAGTTCGGCTTCGATTACCTGCGCGACAATATGAAATACCGGCTGGACGACATGGTCCAGCGCGAGTTCAGCTTTGCCATCGTGGACGAGGTCGACAGCATCCTGGTCGACGAGGCGCGCACGCCGCTGATCATCTCCGGCCCGGCCGAGGACAGCAGCGACCTGTATCGCACGGTCAACGTCGTGGTGCGCGAGCTGGTGCAGGACGCGACGACCTACGAGAAGGACGAGAAGTTCAAGACCGTGACCA
Organism: uncultured Acetobacteraceae bacterium; assembly: GCA_964657765.1. Classification (GTDB taxonomy): domain Bacteria; phylum Pseudomonadota; class Alphaproteobacteria; order Acetobacterales; family Acetobacteraceae; genus CAHJXG01. Next base: position 12,559 of record CAZZWN010000077.1, on the reverse strand, counting down.
TGACCGAGGACGGCTCGGAGCGCGTCGAGCAGATGCTGCGCGACGCCGGGATCATCACCGAGGGCAATCTTTACGATATCTTCAACGTGTCGGTGATACACCACGTGCAGCAGAGCTTGCGCGCCAACACGCTGTTCCAACGCGACGTCGACTACATCGTGCGGGACGATAAGGTCATTCTGATCGACGAGTTCACCGGGCGCATGATGGAGGGCCGCCGGTTCTCCGAGGGCCTGCATCAGGCGCTGGAGGCCAAAGAGGGCGTCACGGTGCAGCCGGAGAACCAGACGCTCGCCAGCATCACCTTCCAGAACTATTTCCGGCTGTATCCCAAGCTTGCCGGCATGACGGGCACGGCGATGACCGAGGCGGACGAATTCGCCGAGATTTACAAGCTCGAGGTGATCGAGATCCCGACCAACGTGCCGGTGACGCGCCAGGACGCCGACGACGAGGTGTATCGCTCGGCGGCGGAGAAGTACGAGGCCGTTGCGGTGCTTATCGAGGAGGCGAGAGGCCGCGGCCAGCCGGTGCTGGTGGGCACGACCAGCATCGAGAAAAGCGAGACGATCAGCGAGATCCTGACCCGCAAAAAAGTGCCGCACGCCGTGCTGAATGCGCGCTTCCACGAGCAGGAAGCCACGATTGTCGCTCAGGCCGGAGCACCCGGCGCAATCACGATCGCGACCAACATGGCGGGCCGTGGTACCGACATCAAGCTCGGCGGCAACGCCGACATGCGGATCAAGCTGGAGCAGGCCAATGTCGAGCCGGAGGCTCGCCCGGCGCTGGAGGCGAAAATCCTGCAGGAGGTCGCGACCTATCATGCCGCGGTGAAGGCGTCGGGCGGCCTGTTGGTGATCGGCACGGAGCGGCACGAGAGCCGGCGCATCGACAACCAGCTTCGCGGACGTTCCGGCCGGCAGGGCGACCCGGGCGCGAGCCGCTTCTTCCTGAGCCTGGAGGACGACCTGATGCGCATCTTCGGGTCGGACCGCATGGGCGGGATGCTGCAGAAGCTCGGCCTGAAGGACGGCGAGGCGATCGTGCATCCCTGGATCAACAAGGCGCTGGAGAAGGCGCAGAAGAAAGTGGAGGCGCGCAACTTCGATACGCGCAAGAACGTGCTGAAGTATGACGACGTGATGAACAACCAGCGCCGCGAGGTTTATGAGCAGCGCCGCGAATTCATGCGGGCCGACGACGTGTCGGAGACGGTGGCGGAGATGCGCGCCGAGGTCGTGCAGAACCTGGTAGCACAGCGCATCCCCGAGAAGGCCTACGCCGAGCAGTGGGAAACGGAGGCGCTGCGCGACGACCTGCGCCGGTTGCTGAACCTTGACCTGCCCGTGATCGAATGGGGCCGGGAAGAGGGCATCGACGAGACCGGCATCCGCGAGCGGATCGAGGAGGCCGCTGCGGCGCACATGGCGGCCAAGGTCGCCAACATGGGTCCCGAGGTGATGCGGTTCGTCGAGAAAAGCCTGCTGCTGCAGATGCTCGATGCCGTGTGGAAGGAGCACCTGCTGGCGCTTGATCACCTGCGCCAGGGCATCGGGCTGCGGGCCTATGGCCAGCGCGACCCGTTGAACGAGTATAAAAGCGAGGCGTTCGCCATGTTCAACGCCATGCTGGACGACCTGAAGGAGCGTGTCACGAGCATGCTGGCGCGGGTGGAGCTTGGCCCGGAAGCGGCGCCCGAGCCGGCCTATCAGCCATTGGCGCGGCAGAACCTGCAATACTCCGACCCGGCTGCCAGCGCCCCCTATGCCGGCGGCGATGTGCTTGAGGCGGAGCGCCCGCGGATGGCCGTTGGGGCGCAGACCACGACCGTGATCGACCCGGCCGATCCAACGACTTGGCGTGACACGCCACGTAATGCCGCGTGCCCGTGCGGGTCCGGTAAGAAGTACAAGCACTGCCACGGGCGTATGGCCTAAGCGCCGTCATTGCGAGCCGCCTTCGGCGCGGCGATCCAGGACGACGTGGACCAATAAGTGTGCCTGCGTCCCTGGATTGCTTCGTCGCCGGTGCTTCTTGCAATGACGGTACTCGGTCCTTGCTTTCCCTTTTAGGGAAACCGCCTACTCGCCCGACAGCTCCCGGCGCCGCTTCTCCAGCTCTTCGCTATAACGGCGCAGCGCATACTGCTCTGTCAGCACCCCGATCACCCGCATCGTGTCGGCATTGTCGACCACAGCCAACTCGTCGCTCTCGGCCGTCTCGAACATCTGCACGGCCTCCTTGATCGTCATCTGCGGCAGCAGCACCGTCTTGCGATGGTGCACGACCTCGGAGAGCTTCGTCGCCGTCTCAGGGGCGGCGTGGCCCTCGGACGTCGCTAGGATGCCGGCGTAACGGTCGGCAGCGTCGATCGCCACGACGCGCGCAACCGCACCCAGGGCGAACTCGCGCCGGAATGCGGCCAAGGTCATGTCGATCGGCACCCGGCGATACTCGCGCCGCATCATCCGGCCAACCGTCAGGTTGCGCATCCAGCCGATGTCGACCGCGCTGCGGATCGCCTCGCCGCGAAGATGGAAGCGCCAGGTCGCGAAGCTGTAGCCAAAGGTGCGGCGCACCGTGATGGTCGATACGACGCTTGCCGCCAGCACCGCGACGGTCATGGGCAGCGATCCCGTGCTCTCCAGCGCCAGGAACGCCATGGTGAGCGGCCCGCCGACCACGGCGACTGCCAGGGCGCTCATGCCCACCAACGCGCAGATCACCGCCGGGAGCGCCTGCACGACCGTCACCAGCGCCAGCGCACCCGCGAACAGCTTGCCCACCAACGCGCCCAGGAACAGTGAGGCGAAGAACAAGCCGCCGCGGAAGCCCGACCCGATGCTGATCGCGGACGCCACCGCCTTCAGCACGATCAGCAGCCCGATCTGCTGCAGGCTGTAGGGCGCATCGAGCGCGACCCGCAGCGCCGAATGGCCGGACGAGAGCACCGACGGGGACAGCAGCGCCATGGCGCCGACCACGAGCCCGCCCAACGCCGGCCGCAGCCAGACCGGCATGCGGCTACGGCGGAACAGCTCCTCCACGACCGTGACCCCGCGCATGAGCGCGATCCCGCCCAGGGCGCACAGCATGCCGAGCGCGAGGATCGGCACATAATCCACCGCCTCGATCACGGTCGGCACGCGGATGTCAAAGCCCTGGCCGGTGCCGCCCAGCAGGCGCATGACCGTCACGGCCGAGATCGCCGACATCACCACGGGCGCCAGGGTCGCGAGGGAATAGGTGCCGATCACCAGCTCGAACGCATAGAACGCCCCGGTCAGCGGCGCATTGAACGCGGCCGCGATGGCCCCTGCCGCGCCGCAGCCGACCAGCAGCCGCAGGTCGGTGCGGCGCACCCGGAACGCGCGGCCCAATCGGGAGGCGATCGCCGAGCCGATCTGCGCATAGCCGGCCTCGAGCCCCACCGAGGCGCCGACGCCGTTCGACCACACCGTCTGCGCGACCACGATGACGCTGTCGAGGAACGACATGCGGCCGCCATACAGCGCGTTGGCCTCGATCGGATCGATCGTCCGGCGCGGTAGCCAGCGGGCCAGCGCCAGCCCGGTCGCCCCGAGTACCAGCCCGCCCAGGCTCGGCACCAGCAGCGCACGCAGCGGCGGCACCGACGGCATGGCGGACAGGAACTCGCCCGGGCTTAGTTGGAAGAACGCCTGGTGCATGAGCTGGGCCGTGGCCTCCATCATGACCACGACCAAGCCGGCGCCGATGCCGACGAAGGCCGCCAGCATGACCAGCCAGATCTCGTCCGCCCGCACCAAAGCGCGCAGCGTTTGCGGGACATGCGCCACCACATCCCCGATCGCACGGCGCTCCCGATGGACATGCGGCCGCGCCGCGGTGCCCGCACCGGAGATGCTTGTGCTGCTGGGGAGAAGGGACATTGCGCGGGAACAGCTAGGACGGAGATTCAGGGGCCCGGCCAGCCCGGCCCGGCATTGCACTACTGCGACTGCAACGCCGAATTATCAACCGCGTACGACTACCAAATCCTTAAAAACTGCAACGTTTCGCTAACCGCCTGCATTTCGTTCAAGGCGTGTGTTTTCCAGGTCGTCATCGATGAACGCCTGCACCAGCTCGACCAGGCTTTCATGCTCCGTGAAACCAAGGCCGGGCGCCCGGACCGGGGCGAAGGCGGCGGGCCAGCCGCCGACGATGGCGGCGATCGCCGGGTCGGGACGGCGCTCCACCAGGGCGGATACGCCGGGACGCACGCTGTCCAGCGCCGCCAGCATCTGGCCGACGGCGACGCTGATGCCAGGTGGGTTGATGCCGCGGTCGAGGCCCATCGCGCCGGTCTCCATCGACGCCGCATGCAGCAGCCACTCGACCGCCCGCCGCGGGCTGCAGATCCATACGGCGAAGTCGTCCGCCACCGGCAAGGCCGCCGGCAGGCCAAGCAGCGGCTCGCGCAGGATGGAGCTGACGAAGCTGCTGGCGGCCTTGTTGGGCCGGCCCGGGCGCACGACGACGGTCGGCAGCCGGATCGACACCGCATCCAGCATGCCGCGGCGGCTGGCGTCGTTCAGGAACAGCTCGGCCGCGGCCTTCTGCGCGCCGTAGCTGTTGGCCGGGACTTGACGCGCATCGTCCGGCAGCACTGCGCCCTGTCCGCCGCTGAAACTCGCGACCGAGCTGGTGAACACCACGCGCGGCGGCGACGCCAGGCGGCCGCAGGCGTCGATCACCGCGTCGGTCCCGCGCACGTTCACCCGGCGGCCCAGCTCGTAGTCGGCCTCGGCGGCGGCGCTGACGACGGCGGCGAGATGGAACACGACGTCAGTGCCGGGCGGGATAGCGGCGGGCGGCAAGTCGGCGAGGTCGCCGGCCATGCTTTGCACGGGGAAACGCGTCCCGGACGGCAGTGGCGGCGCGGCCAGGTCGAACAGGGTAAGGCTGCTGACCACCCTGCCGCCCAGCGTGCCGTCGGCGGCCAAGCGGGCGGCCACCTTCCGGCCCAGGAACCCAGCGCCGCCCAGGATGGTGATATGCATGGCGTCCCCCTGATTTGTCGGTTCAGCACTAGCCGCGGCGTGGCTGCCGCGCAATTGTGCCGGTGTGACCGCAACACTCCCGTTTCGCTTCCTGATGAACCCGCGCCGGGGTGCGCCGGGGATCGTGGCCTTGCCCAGCGGAGGGTTTCGCCGGGCACGGGCCGATATCACCAGCTGGCCGGACTATGCGCCGACGCCGCTGCATGCCTTGCGGACGGTCGCCGAGCAGGTCGGCATCGCGGCGCTGCATATCAAGGATGAATCGGGACGGTTCGGCCTGGGCAGCTTCAAGGCGCTGGGCGGCGCCTATGCCGTGGCCGGCGTGCTCGCCGCCGAGCTCGCCCGGCGCGGCGCCGCGTTGTCCGCGAGCACGGCCGACCTGCTGGCCGGGCTCTATGCGGAGGACACGCGCGACATCACCGTCGCCTGCGCCACCGACGGCAACCATGGCCGCAGCGTCGCTTGGGGGGCGCAACGGTTCGGCGCGGCCTGCGCCATCTTCGTCCATGACAGCGTGAGCCAGGGACGCACCGACGCGATCGCTCGCTACGGTGCCGCGATCCACGTCGTGCCCGGCACCTATGACGACGCCGTGCGCAGCGCCGCCGCCGAGGCCGCGCGGCACGGCTGGTTCGTCGTCTCCGACACCTCCTGGCCCGGCTACACCGAAATCCCGCGTGAGATCATGCAGGGCTACCGCCTGATGGCGGACGAGGCACTGGACCAATGGCCGGCGCCGCCACCGACCCATGTATTCATCCAGGGCGGCGTCGGCGGCGTCGCTGCGGCGGTGTCGGTGCAGATGCGGGCGCGGCTCGACCCGGCGCCGGACGTCGTGGTGGTCGAGCCGGAGCGCGCCGCCTGCCTGCTGGCCAGCGCCGCCGCCGGAACGCCGACGCCGGTTGCTGGCGACCTCGACACCATCATGGCCGGGCTGGCCTGCGGGGAACCCAGCCTGATCGCGTGGCAGGAGCTCGACCGCGCGGCGGCGGCGTTCCTCGCCATTCCCGATGCGGCCGCAATCGATGCGATGCGCCTGCTGGCCGGGCTCGGCATCGTGTCGGGCGAGTCGGGCGCGGCTGGGCTCGCCGGGCTTTTTCTGGCCGCGCGCGATCCGGCTGCCAGGACAGCGCTGGCGCTCGGCCCAACCAGCCGCGTGCTGGCGTTCAGCACCGAGGGCGCGACCGATCCGGACCTTTATGCGCATTTGGTCGGCGTCCGCTTGAACGGGGGATGACCCGCATTCCGGCCGCAGCATTCGTGTCGGGGCGGCGTTGATCCTGCATGCTGTCGAGGTTGGAGGGCAACAGGGCGACAGTCCGCCCGTGGCGCTGCTGCATGGCCTGTTCGGGGCCGCGGCAAACTTCGGCGCGATCCAGCGGCGGCTCGCCGGCGCCGGCCGGGTGATTGCGTTCGACCTGCGCAATCATGGCCTCAGCCCGCATGATCCCGCCATGTCCTACACCGCGATGGCGGCCGACGTGCTGGACAGCCTCGCGGCGCTTGGGGTGCAGCGGGCGTCGCTGATCGGGCACTCGATGGGCGGCAAGGTCGCGATGGCGGCGGCGCTGCAGCAGCCCGGCCGCGTCAGCCGCCTGCTCGTCGCGGACATCGCCCCGGTCCGCTATGCGCCCGCGTTCCGGGGGTTCGTGGAGGCCATGCTCGCCATGAAGCTGACGCCGGGGCTGAGGCGAAACGAGGCCGATGCGGCGCTGGCCCCCGCCGTCCCGGACGCGCGCGTGCGCAGCTTCCTGCTGCAGAACCTGCAGTTCGGCGCGGCGCCGCACTGGCGCATTGGGCTGCATGAGATCGGCGCGAACCTGCCGGTGATCGAGGGTTGGGACGTGCCGTCGGGCTCGCGTTTCGCCGGGCCGACCCTGTCGTTGCGCGGCGAGCGGTCCGATTACGTGCAGCCCGAGCATCGCGCGACGTTCCGCGAGCTATTCCCCGCCGCGCGGTTCACCTCGCTCAAGGGCGCGGGGCATTGGCTGCATGCAGACGCGCCGGATGCCTTCGCCGCAGTGCTGCAGGCGTTCCTGGGCGGTTGACCCCATCAGTTCGCCTGCTTGATCTTCTTGCCCTCGTCCGACGCGCGCCAGAGATACCATGCGGCGGTCGAGCGCCAAGGCGCCCAGGCCTCGCCGATCGCCGCCAGCTCCTTCGGGCGCGGCTGGACTTCGAGCTGCTTGATCCGCCGCCAGCCCTCGCGCACGCCGAAATCGTCGACGGGCAGCACGTCCGGCCGGCCGAGCGTCGAGATCAGCACCATCTCGACCGTCCAGCGGCCCACGCCGCGGATGACAATCAGCCGCCGTATCAGCTCGTCGTCGGCGATGGCGGCGGCGTCCTGCATCGTGGGAACCGTGCCGTCCAGCGTGCGGGCGCAGATATCGCGGATGGCGGCGATTTTGCTGCCGGAGAAGCCACAGGCCCGGAGCGCGCCCTCGGGCGTCGCTGCGAGTTGCTCAGGCCGCGGAAATACCTCGCCAGGGTGCAGGGCTGCCATGCGCGCGAGGATGGCCTCCGCAGCACGGCTGTGCAATTGCTGGTGGGAGATGGCGCGGACCAGCGCCTCGAACGGCTCGCGCGGCTTCGGCACGGCGGTGCAGGGGCCGATGCGGGCGATCAATGTGGCGAAGGCTGGGTCGGCGGCGGCGAGGTGGGCGGCGGCGTGCGGCATTGTGTTGCTCTGCGGCCTATCGAGGTTCATTCATCGTGAGCTGATGATGCTTAGCTTCAATAGGCCGGCAAAGGAAACGTTTGGTGCGGCGGCGACGCCCCGGAGCCGGCCCGCCTACCGCAAGATGATCTCGACCCGGCGGTTCTGCGGCTCGCGCACGCCGGCCGCGGTGGCCACGAGCGGGCGGGTGTCGCCGAAGCCCTGGACGCTGATCTCGGATTGCGGCACCCCGCGCCGGACCAGTTCCGCCGCTACCGCGCGCGCACGGCGTAGCGAGAGGCCCTGGTTGTAGGCGGGCGTGCCGCTGCGGTCGGCGTTGCCCTGCACCTCGATCCGGGTGGTCTGCACGCGGGTGGAGGCGGTGGCGGCCTCGGCGACGATCTGCTGCGCGCGGCTGGTTAGGTCGGCGCGGTCCCAGTCGAAGAACACGAGATAGGTCCGCTGCGGCGTCACCTGGGTCGTGGGCACTGCAACCGGGACCGCAGAAGGCGGCGGCGGATAGTTGAACGCGTAGCGGACCGCCACCGCCACGATGCTATGGTTGAAGTCGTCGTTTTCCCTCAGGCGCACGCGGGTCGCAATCCCCGGCGCGAAGAACTGCCCTTTATAGTCGAGGTTGCCGGCGATGCCGGTAAAACGATACTCCAGCGTGAAGGCCAGACCGGGAACGGCAACGACCGGAAGCGCGAGGCCGACGATGCCCTGGTAGGCGAAGTTGCCGCTCGTGCCGGTGCTGCGGATGAGGAACTGACCGGGGCTGGAGACGCTGACATTCTGGTTGTGGGACTGCAGGTAGCCGACGCCGGCGCCGACATAGGGCGTGATGGAGAGCGGTAGCGGGCCTAATCCGAGCTGATTGAAGTCGAGGTCGAACAGGGCGTTGACGAAGCCGCCGAACTTTTCCTCATCGCCCTTCGCGGATACAGGCAGGGTCTGGAAGCTGTTGGAGAACACCGAGCCGCCGCTGCTTCGGCCGATGCGCGACAGGCTGTTGCGGAAATAGTCGCCCTCGACCTCGATCCGCAGGCCGTTGCCGAGGCCGTAGCCGACGCTGGCCAGGGCGCGATAGCCCGGGTCGAACCGCGAGCGAGTGTTGCCGAGATCGAAGTTGGAGCCGGCGATGTTGGCGGACCGCAGCCGTTCATCCTGCAGGAAGTTAACGCCCACGCCGGTGCCGATGTAGACGCCGCTGATCGCTTGCGCGCGGGCGGCGAGCGGCGCAGCAAGCAGGGTGGCCGTAAGCAGGGTAGCGCGTAGGGTCACGATTAATCTCCTCAGCAGGCGGTCGGGCGGCGCAGGGGCCGCGTTCGCCTATCACTACGCCTGGAGCCCATTCGATGTTGAGGCGCAGACGAAGTTCGCTACGTTTTTAGCGAGATTGTTGTAGCATAAACACAATAACCTACTGAAACCGACCGGTGTCCATCAGCAGTTTGCAACGATCGTATCGTATCGAGCCGGTGGCGATGGCGGGCGGAGTACGATGGCTCGAGCGTTGCAAGATGGAGACCCCGGTATCCCTCGCGTTTCGCTTGTTGCATCATAAGGCCCAGAACACCATCTTAATCCAAGTGCGATAATGCCGAAGACCGTGGCCGCAACTTGCCAGCCTATCCCAGCCCCAGTTACAATGGGTTGCCGGCAGGGCCAGCGGCGAGGCGCCGACGTCGAGGGAGCGCGTCATGAATTGGATGCGGCATGCTACAATCGAAGACGAGGCGGCTGAGGAAAACCGCCTGACGGCGAGCCTGGCCGGGCTTGCTGTCGCGTTGATGCTCGTCGTGGCGGGCCTGTTCCTCATTCAGCATCTGCGCGACAAGGCGCGGATCGAGGACTGCCTGATGTCTGGCCGATTCAACTGCGACGCGGTGCTGGCGAGCTCATCCCGCTAAGCTAGGCTGGCCGAGAATGTCGAGGCCTGGCGCTGCCGTGGCCATACCCTTGGCCGTCTAGGAACCAATTGGACCGACAGGCAACGAACGTCCTTAATCCGTGAAGGCCCTAGGCGCGGATCAATCCTGCCATCGGAGCAATTGGGTCGCTGCCCGGAAACGCCTGCAGCAATGCCGCTGTCGGTAGCCCGAGATGCGCCGCGAGCAGCCCTTTGGCGAGGCAGCGCAGGTCGAGCGTCGGGGCGATGTCCCGGCCGTCCAGCAGACGCCCGTCGCCGAGGCCGGGCCAGTCGGCCAGCACTCGGCCGCCCTGGACTGCGCCGCCGGCCAGGAACGCCACCGTGCCGGTGCCGTGGTCGGTGCCGCCGGTGCCGTTCGCCCGCGCCGTGCGGCCGAACTCCGTCATGACCAGGACCGCCGTCTGCGCCCACGCCGCCCCCAGCCCGTCCCGCAATGCCACCAGCCCGGCGTCGAGCTGACTGAGCGGGCCCAGCAGGCGCTGCTTTTGGCCGGCATGGGTGTCCCAGCCGCCCAGCTCCATGGCGGCGATGCGCGGTCCGTCGGCGGCGGCCAGCAACCGTCCCGCCGTGGCCGCAAGGGTGGCGAAGGCGTATTTGTCGCGCGGCGCTTCGGTCCCGGGCGGCTGCGTGCCGGAAGGCGCGGCTCCCGAAAGCTGGGCATGGGTGAAGCCACGCTCGGCCAGGCCCTCGCGCAGCGCCGGGCCGGTGATCGGGTCAGGCTCGTGCAGCGCCGCGAGCCGGGCATAGAGGTCCGCCTGCGGCTGCGCGAAACCCGCCGGAGCGTAGGCGCCGACCTGGGCCGGACCGCGTAGCAGCAGCGGCAGCGCCACGCCAACGGAAAGCGGCGCGCCAGAAGTGGGCCGCGGCGGCATGGCCAGCACGGCGCGGTTCAGCCACCCACTGGACAGGCGCTGGTCGGCGCCGCTTTCCATGTAGTCCTGCGCCTCGAAGTGGCTGCGGGTGCGGACATGGCCCGCGACGGCGTGCACCGGCAGCAACTGGCCGTTCGCATACAACGCGTGCATGCCGACCAGCGCCGGATGCAGCCCGAAGAAGCCGCCGAGGTCCAGCAGCCCGCCCTCCTGGCCGGGCTGCGGCGGCAGCAGGCCGGGCCGCAGCGCCGCGAGCGCCGGGTCCCCATAGGGCACGACCGCGGCCATGCCGTCCAACGCGCCGCGCAGGATCACGACGACGAGGCGCTGCTCGGTCGGAGCTGCCGCGACCGCAAGCGACGCCCGGCCGAGCGCCACCGCCGCACCCAATCCCAGGAGAGCGCCTCGCCGGCTGATGCGCGGCCCGCTGATGCGGAGATCGAATGGGGTCATCGCCTCTGGAACTCCGGTGATCCGAGCAGCAGCGTTACGGCCTCGCGGCGCGACCCGGCGCGGCGCACCTCATGCAGCGTGGCATCGGACAGCAGCGGGCCCAGGGCCGTATCCGCCAGTGCCTCCACGTCGGCAAGCTGCGTCCGCCCGGCGAAGCCATAGGCCCAGTCGATCCGTCGGAGGATCGCCTCCGGCCCGGCCCAGTCGGCCGCGGTGTCCGGCCAGCCGATCGGAAACGGCGCGTTGAACGCCGGCTGGCCCAGGCCGGCCATGATGCCGAGCATGTCCGGCCGGTCGTCCGGCGGCAGGCCGGATGCGCGCACCGCCGCCAGCAGGTAGTCCCAAGGGGTCCGCAGCTTCGTGAGCGGCTGCCACGACGCCGGCTCCGGCACCAGCGCCAGCGCCGCCGCGCCGAGATTGCCGCCGGTATCGCGCAACGCGGCTTCGACGGTCCGAACCGCGTCGGGCGGCGGCGTGTCGGCGACGAAATGCTGCACCAGCTTGGTCGCGAGATGGCGGTGCGTCATCGGGTGCGCCGCGAGGAAGGCGAGTGCCTCGACGCCGCCCTGTTCGCCCTCCGGGAAGCTGCGGCCCAGCATTTGCTTGGCCCCGGGCTCATGCAGCGCCGGGCGGAACCGGAAGCCTGGCGGTTCTTGCTGCCGGCTGACCGACCAGCCCGTCAGCACGCGGGCGAACTCGGTGACGTCGGCCTGGGTGTAGCCCGCCGCCGGCGTGCAAGTGTGGAGCTCCAGGCACTCGCGGGCCAGGTTCTCGTTGAGGCCGCGCTGCTGCTTCAGCCCGAACGTCGAGGCCGGGCCGGTGGAGCCGGCGTTGTCCAAGTAGAGCAGCATCGCCGGATGCCGCATCACCGCGAGCAGCATGTCGCCGAACGCGCCCGCGACATAGGGCCGGATGGCGTCGCGGACGTAGGCGCCGACCAGCGGAGCGACGACGCCGCGGCGCAGGCTGACGGTGAAGTGGTTGGCCCAGAACCAGACAAGGCGCTCGTGGAACGGCGCGTCGGTTCCAATGGCGAGGTCGATCAGCGCCTGCGCCTCGGTCCGGAACATCTGCCGCACCCGGCTGGGCTCGCCGGGCGGGCGCGGGTCGCTGCGGTCGAGCGCCCGGGCGGCCATGGCGTCCGCGATGGTGACGCCGTCGGCCGGCGCGGGGCCTGGACGCTCGACTTGGGCCCTGATCCATGCGGCGGGATCATCCGGCAAGGCGTCGCTTGGCCGACGGCCAAGGCCGAACCGTATCAATGCATGCGCTGCGCTGAGGTCCATCCCCAGAGTTTAGCTCCGCATTTCGGAACGAACTAGGCCGTTGTGCGTATACGGACCTACCCGGCCCGGGGGCCCCGCTACACCCGCTCGCTGACTTTGATCGCCAGCTTGCAGCCCGCCTTGATCACCGCCGACATCAGGCGATAGCCCGGCGCCTGCTCGGCCTCGTGCTCCAGGCCGATGTCGCGGTGCTCCTGCTCCTCGGCTCGAAACTGTTCGATCGTCGTGCGGAGCGGGGCCTCCTCCTCGCCAAGCGAGGCGGCCTGCGCCGCGTAGTGCTCGTCGATCGCCTCCTCGACCGCGACCGTGCAGGCCATCGCCGCCCGGTC
>CAZZWN010000076.1:0-13431 GCA_964657765.1 uncultured Acetobacteraceae bacterium | reverse complement strand
CGGGCGCTGCGCATCTACGGCGTCGAGATGATGGACACCGAGATCGCCTGCTGCCTCAGCCATTACAACGTCTATCGGCGCATGATCGACGAGGGCATCGCGACCGCGCTGGTGATGGAGGACGATGTGCGCGTCGACGCGACGTTCCCGCGCGTGCTGCAGGACATCCTCGCCGCCGGCCTCACCGACTGGATGGTCGTGCGCTTCGACACCAAGCGCACCCAACTGCAGCAGCCGCCATCGGCCAAGTTCCGCGGCACCCGCGTCGCCGAGCTGCCCGGCGGCGGGGCGCTGTATCGCTTGCGCACCCACGTGCTCGGCACCGGCGCATACCTTATCCGCCGGGAGGGCGCGGCCCGGATGCTCGCCTATGGCGGGCGCATCTTCATGCCGATCGACCAGACCATGGACCGGTTCTGGGAGAACGGCATCGTGCCCTACGTCGTCCGCCCGTTCCCGGTGCTGCAGAACGAGGACTTCGGCTCCAGCACCGGCATCCGCCCGCCGGACCGGCGCAGCGTGCAGCCGGCCCCGGTGCGCCTGCTGCGCCGCCTGCAGCGTGTCGTCGACAGCGTACGCAAGCGCGCGTTCAACCTAGTGCATTGAGACCTGGTGCATCGAGCCGGCCGCGTGCATCGGCTGGATGCCTCCCAGAGCTAGGCGCTCGTTGACGTCACACGCCTTCGTGAGCGGTAGTTTGTCACGGCTGGCGAGCTTTCGCCCACGCGGCGGCCTGTCTATCGTGACCGGGCAAGCAATAGACTAGAGGGAAGCAGCGCAGTGGATATCGACTGGAAGAATGAGTTCAAGCGCCCGATGGTGCTCATCCTCGCCGCCGTGGCACTGATCGGATGGATCATCGCGATCTCGCAGATATCGTCGAAATCGTCGCTGCGTGCCGAGACGTCGGCGCAGATCGGCGAGCTCACGACCTCGCGGGACCAGCTCGCCGCGCAGCTCGACCAGCAGCAGAAGGCGTCGGGCAGCCTTGCAGACCTGCAGACGAAGGCAGCTGCGGCCACCGCGGCGGCGACCCAGGCGACGCAGGCCCGCGACGCCGCTGCGGCACAGCTCGCCGAGACGAACAAGGCAGCCGAGGCGGCGAAGGCGAGCGTTGCCGCGACCCAGGGGCAACTGGACACACTGACGCAGCAGCTCACCCAGGAGCGCGCCGCGAGCGCCGACGCAGAGGGCAAGCTGGCGCAGAGCAAGGAAGCGGCGACGAAGCTCGACGCCGACGCGGCCGCCCACACCCAGGAGCTGGCCGATATCAGCAAGCGGATCGAGTCGGCCCACGCGCAGGAAACCGAGACGCGGCAATCCTTGGCACAGCTCACGCAGGAGGCGGCGACCCGTTCCGCCGACATCGCCAAGGCTGAGGCCGCGCTGCAAGCGACCCAACAGGCGACCGTGGCAGCGCAGGCGCAAATCGCCGACGGGCAGGCGCAGGTCGACCACCTGACCACGCAGCGGACCGACATCGAACAGCGGCTGGCGTCGCTGCAGCAGTTGGTCCCCACTGCCCAGGCCGCGGCCGACGCGGTGCAAAAGCGGCAGGCCGACGCCGCCGCCCAGCTTGACCGCTCGGCGCAGCAGGTCACCGCCGCCGAGCAGCGGCTGGCGGCGTTGCAGCAACAAGCCGAGAATGCGCAAGCGAGCACCGCCGCAGCCGCCAAGCAGGTTGCCGACACCCAGGCGCAGCTTGCCCAACTCACGGAACAGCGCACCGCCGCCGAGCAGCAGTTGAAGTCGCTGCAGGCCCAGGCCGACGCCGTGCAGCAGGACCGCGCGGCGACCGAGAAGCAGGTCGCCGACAGCAAGACGCAGCTTGCCGTCGCCGCCGATCAGCGCAGTGCCGCCGAGCAGCAGGTGAATACCCTGCTGGCGCAGGTCGAGCGCAGCAAGAAAGACGCGGCCGACGCCGAGGCACGGCTGGCCGACGCGCGCCGGCAATTGGACCAGACCACGGGCCAGCAAGCCTCCGCCGCGCAGCAGCTCAATGCCCTGCAGCAGCAAGTTGCGGACACCCAGGCGCGGCTGTCGTCGCTGCAGCAGTCGGTCGACAACCAGCCCCCCGCGGCCAAGTAGCAAAGGGCGCCGGAACGCCGTATTCGGGCGTTCCGGCTATTTACGGCGGGGCGGCTGGGCGGCTACCGTCCCGGCATGACGAGAGCGCCTGACGAGTTCGACTACGTGATCGTGGGCGCCGGCGCGGCCGGGTCGGTATTGGCCAACCGGCTGACCGACGACCCGGCCGTCACCGTATGCGTGCTGGAGGCGGGGCCGCCCGACCGCAATCCCTGGATCCACATCCCGGCCGGCTTCACCAAGACGCTGTTCGACCCGTCCTGCACCTGGCAGTTCAAGACGGAGCCGACGCCGAACACCGGCGGCCGCGCCATCGCCACCACGCAGGGCCGCACGTTGGGAGGGTCCAGCAGCATCAACGGGATGGTCTACAATCGCGGTCAGCCGGCGGATCTCGACAACTGGGCGCAGCGCGGCAACCGCGGCTGGGGCTATGACGACATGCTGCCGTACTATCGCCGGACCGAGCGGCGGGTCGGCTTCGGCGACGAGGAGAAGCGCGGCCGGGAGGGCGGCATTCCGGTCACCGACATGGACTGGATCCACCCGGTCAGCGAGGCCTTCATCGCCGGCGCGGTCGCGGCGGGGATCCCGCGCAACCCCGACTACAACAGCGGCGACCAGGCCGGCGTCGGCTATTTCCAGCGGGCGATCGAACGCGGCCGCCGGGTCAGCGCGGCGCGCGCGTTCCTGGCCCCTGCCCGCAGCCGGCCCAACCTCGAAGTCCGCACCAACGCGCGCGCCTGCGCAGTCCTGTTCGAGGGCAAGCGCGCCGTGGGCGTGCGCATCGTGCGCCGGCGCGGCGGTCGCGCGACCGAAATCCGCGCCCGGCACGAGGTCATCCTGTCCGCCGGGACGGTGAACACGGCCCGCCTGCTGCAGATTTCCGGCGTGGGGCCGGCCGGGCTGCTCGGCAACCTCGGCGTCCCCGTCGTGCACGAGCTGCGCGGCGTCGGCGAGAATTTCCGCGACCACTACGCAGTCCGCTGCGTCGTGCGCGCCCGGCCAGGCACCATCACCCTGAACGAGCTGTCGCGCGGTTCCCGCCTGGCCGGGCAAATCCTGCGCTGGGCCACCGGACGGCCCAGCATCCTCGCCACCGCGCCGTCACAGGTGCACGTGTTCTGGAAATCCTGGACCGGGCTGGACGCGCCGGACCTGCAATGCGTGTTCACCCCCGGCAGCTATCAGCAGGGGCGCACCTATATCCTGGACGGCTACCCTGGCATGACCGCGGGCGTCTGGCCGCACCGCCCGGAGAGCACCGGCCATGTGCGCGCCCGCAGCACGGACCCGTTCGTCGACCCGGCCGTGCAGCCGAACTACCTCGCCGACCCGATCGACCGCCGGGTGACGCTCGGCGGCGTCCGGCTGATCCGGCGGCTGCTGTCCACGCCCGAGCTGGCGCCCTTCGTGGACGAGGAGACGCTGCCGGGGCCCGGCGTCAAGACGGATGACGAGCTGCTGGACTACGCCCGCGCCAATGGCTCGACCTGCTACCACCTGATCGGCACTGCCCGCATGGGCCCGGCATCGGACCCGAGCGCCGTGGTGTCCGATACCCTGCTGGTGCACGGCATGCAGGGCCTGCGCATCGTGGATGCCTCGATCATGCCCAACATGCCGTCCGCCAACACCTACGCAACGACGTTGATGATCGCCGAGCGCGGCGCGGACCTGATCCGCGAGGCCCGGATCAACTCACCAATCCCGTGATATCGGGCCCGATTGGCTGTGTGGGTCTGAGATTCGGCTGTTTATGGACGAGCCATTTTCTGCGACAGGGCGCGGCCGAGCAAACCGGATAGCAGCAGCCCGCCCGTGCAGGCCATCGCAAGCGGCAGTCCAAGGCCGAGTGCGCGGTGCGACGCCAGCATGTCACCGAACGGCGTCCCCGCGCATCGCTCGATGAGGACGACGGCCCAGTAGGCCAGCAGCGATCGCCATGCGAGGCTGTTGCGCCCGGCGATTACGGCGACAAGCAGGGTGCAGAGCACCGCCGCGGCGGCATAGAGGCCGACCATGTGCGAGGCGAAGTCACCCGCCACGGTGCCGAACACGCCGGCGATCGACATCGCGGCCCAATACCGGCCGTCGATCCTGGGCATGCCGGCGCCCTGCACGCCACGACGAGTGAAGTATCCCGCGATGAGGGTCGCCAAGGCCAGGATTACTGACAGGGCCACGTAGCTATATGCAAGATCATGGGTCAGGACGTCTGCAACGTTGGTCGACGCAGCGCGGAGCACGACGATCGCGATCCAGTAGCCGGCTTCGGTGCGCATCCTGATCTTGCTGTCGGCCCAAATGGCAAGGCCGCTCAGCGACGCGAGTGCGGTGAAGCTGAGGCCGCGCCCGACGGATAGATCATCGGCGCAGAAGTCGCCCAGGTTGGTGCCGAAGGCGCTGGCAGCGAACATGGCGAACCAGTAGGCCGGGGTGGCGTCGAACGCTGACCTAGCCGGGGCTTGGTGAAGCAGGTGCGAAGTCTCACTGGAACTGCCCGAAGCCGTCGCCGATGCATCCGTTGTCGTTGGTTTGGCCATAAAATTCGAACTATCTCTCATGGCGGACAATTCTATCGTGAACCGCCCGGAGGCAACCCCGCCTGTGAGATGTTTCCGTGACAGGCCGAGACTGCCATGACGCTTATCGTCCAGCTCACCGAACTCCATGCGCGCCCGGTCGTGACGTTGACTCGCGGAGCCGAGCCTTGCGCAATCGAACGCGACGGGGCGCTAGTGCGCTGACGCAAACGGAGAAAGCCATTTTGAGACGTATCGCAGAGTCCGCCGCCGCCGCGCTGGTTGCCCTGATCGGGGCCAATGCGGCGCTTGCAGCGTCGCACCCGCCGGAGGAGGCCGACCACGGCATGGTGGTCACGTCGCAGCACCTGGCGTCGGACATCGGCGCCAAGATCCTGCAACAGGGCGGGAACGCCATCGATGCAGCCGTTGCGGTTGGATATGCCGAGGCCGTGACCAACGAATGCTGCGGCAACATCGGCGGCGGCGGGTTCATGGTGATCCACCTGGCCGATGGCCGGGACACGTTCATCAATTTCCGCGAGACCGCGCCCGGTGGCGCGACCCGGACGATGTACCTGGATAAGGACGGCACGCCGATGCCGGGCGCGAGCCTGCGGGGCTACCTGGCGGTGGGTGTGCCGGGAACGGTGCTGGGCCTCGATACCGCGCTCCGCGAATACGGCACCATGACCCGCGAGCAGGTGATGGCGCCGGCCATCAAGCTGGCCCGCGACGGCTTCGCCCTGGTGCGGGCGGACACCGACATCATCGACGCCGGCGCGAAGAATTTGCGGGCCGATCCGGAAGCCGCAAAAATCTTCTTCCACGCCGACGGCAGCAAGCTCAATCCGGATGACGTGATGGTGCGGACCGACCTGGCGAACACATTGGAGGCAATCGCCAAGAACGGTCCGGATGCGTTCTACAAAGGCCCGCAGGCGCAGGCGGTGGAGGATGCGGCAAAGGCGCATGGCGGGGTGATCACCGCGGCGGACTTCGCCAACTACACCGTAACCGAGAGCGCGCCGCTGCAATGCGCCTATCGCGGCTACACGATCCACTCCGCCCCGCCGCCGTCATCGGGCGGGGTCACGATGTGCGAGATCCTGAACATCCTCGAGGGATATGACCTCAACGGGATGGGGTTCCATTCCGCCCAGTCCATCCACGTGATGGCCGAAGCCATGCGCCATGCCTACATGGACCGGAACACCCATCTCGGCGACCCGGCCTTCGTGACCAATCCGGTCGACCGGCTGTTGAGCAAGGATTATGCGGCCGCGATCCGCGCCAGGATCGAGCCGGACCGGGCGACGCCGTCCAAGGACGTGCAGCCCGGCACGATGCCGCATGAACGGCCGGAAACCACCCACTACTCCATCGCCGACGCCGCCGGGAATGCGGTGGCGGTGACCTATACCCTGAACGGCCTGTTCGGCGCCGGGGTGATGGCGCCCGGGACGGGATACATGCTGAACAACGAAATGGACGACTTCACCCTGAAGGCGAATGTCCCGAACCTGTATGGACTCGTGCAGGGGGAGGCGAACGCGATCGCGCCGGGCAAGCGGCCGCTGTCGTCCATGGCGCCCACGATCGTGACGAGGGACGGCAAGATCGCGATGGTGCTGGGCAGCCCTGGCGGCTCGCGCATCGTCACCATCACCTTGGAGACGGCGCTGAACATGATCGACCACGGGATGCAGCCGCAGGAGGCGGTGGATGCGCCGCGCATCCATCATCAATGGCTGCCGGACGTGCTGTATGCGGAACCCTTCGCGCTGTCGCCGGACACGTGGAAAATCTTGGAGGGCATGGGTTACAAGATCACCGAGCAGACCCCTTGGGGGGCGGCTGAGGTCGTGGTGTTGCCGGCTGCCAAACCGTCCGACGAACCAGCCTCCTCGGGCAACGATTCGCGGGTCGGCGGGCTGATGCGGCCGGGCCACATCTATGGTTCGAACGATAACCGCCGCCCTGCGGGGTCGGCTGTCGGGCAGTGATTTGAGCAGTGATGAATACTGTCCCAACGCCCGGTCGATGCGCAAAGAAGTATCAATTTCGTGCTACAAAGCGTGTTGCTGCGCAATCTCGCAGGGAATAGTTTCGTGTTTAAGCAGGGATGAAACTGCAGGTTTAGGGGGCGGGGGCTGCAAGAGACTTCAGGCTTGGAATCCGATCTGGGATTGATGCAAGTTCGCGGCGGCCAGCCATTCCGCGACTGTGACCCTTGGTCCAGCATATCGGGCGGCGCCTCACCCATGTTCTCCGCGAGCCCGGCCTCGCCACGCTCACTCGGCAGAGCATCAGCGGCGTCTCGCGCCCGTTCCGCAAACCTACGGGCAAAACCTTTGTTCAACACGTCAGGATACCGCCGCCGAATTTCCGCGCCCTTCGGCGCACCGGGCGGCATTCCCGCGGCGCGACCAAGCGTTCACGCGTCGCCGATCAGCGTGCCACGAACGCGAACGAGCCGGATTCGGCCATTGAGGAGAAAACATCCATGACACGGTCCACCAAGCCATCGACATACAAGACCAAAATTGCCGCGGCGCTCGCCCTCGGCCTGCTTGGCGGGGCCGGAGCGTCGGCCGCCACGGTCTCCAACGCGACCGTGGCGTTCCTCATGCCCGACCAGAGCTCGACCCGCTACGAGGAGCACGATCATCCCGGCTTCGTGGCCGAGATGCAGAAGCTCTGCCCGACCTGCAAGGTGCTGTATCAGAACGCGGACGGCGACGCCTCGCGCCAGCAGCAGCAGTTCAACTCGGTCGTGTCGCAAGGGGCAAAGGCGATCGTGCTCGACCCGGTGGACTCGGCCGCGGCGGCCTCATTGGTCAAGCAGGCGCAGGGCCGGGGCATCAAGGTGATCGCCTACGACCGGCCGATCCCCTCGACACCGGCCGACTACTACGTGTCCTTCAACAACGAGGAGATCGGCAAGTCGATCGCCAAGTCGCTCGTGGACCACCTCAAGGAGGCCAAGGTGTCGCCGACCGACGCCGGGGTGCTCGAGATCAACGGCTCGCCGACCGACGCGGCCGCGGGCCTGATCAAGAAGGGCATCCATGAGGGCCTCGCCGAGAGCGGCTATGCGACATTGGCCGAGTACGACACGCCGGAATGGGCGCCCCCCAAGGCCCAGCAGTGGGCGTCCGGCCAGATCTCGCGCTTCAGCAAGAAGATCGTGGGCGTGGTTGCCGCCAATGACGGCACTGCCGGCGGCGCGATCGCGGCCTTCAAGGCTGCAGGCGTCAATCCCGTCCCGCCCGTCACCGGCAACGACGCCACCATCGCCGGGCTGCAGCTGATTATCGCAGGCGATCAATACAACACCATTTCGAAGCCGAGCGAGGTTGTCGCCGCCGCGGCGGCGGATGTCGTGATAGCGCTGCTCGGGGGCGAGGCGCCCAAGGCCGACACCACCCTGTTCGGCACCCCAACGCGGCTGTTCACGCCGGCGCTGGTGACGAGCGCAAACCTCAAGACCGAGATCGTCGACAAGATGGTCAACGGCAAGCCGATCGAGACGCCCGCCGTGCTCTGCATCGGCCGCTATGCCGATGGTTGCAAAAAGCTCGGCATCGCGCCTTAAGCCCTGTTCGACCGGGATCGCCCGCCATTTGCGCGGGCGGTCCCCAACCAATAACATCCGACCCCGGAGGGCCCGCCACAAATGTCCGACACGCCGCAAGGAACGCCGCCCGCGGGCGAACTCGTGCTCAGCCTGCGCGGCATCTGCAAGCAGTTCGGCGCGGTCTCGGCCCTCACCGACATCCACCTCGACGTCCACGCCGGCGAGGTCGTGGCCCTCGTCGGCGACAACGGCGCCGGAAAATCCACGCTCGTCAAAGTCCTGGCCGGCGTGCATCAGCCGACCAGCGGCGCCATGGAGTTCCGCGGCAAGCCGGTGACGCTCGCCGGGCCGAACGACGCGCTGGCGCTCGGCATCGCGACCGTCTTCCAGGACCTGGCGCTTTGCGAGAACCTCGACGTCGTCGCCAACATCTTCCTCGGCAAGGAGATGCGGCCCTATGCGCTCGACGAGGTGGCGATGGAGATCCAGACGTGGAAGCTCCTGAACGAGCTGTCGGCCCGCATCCCCAGCGTCCGCGAGCCGATCGCCTCGCTCTCTGGCGGCCAGCGGCAGACGGTGGCGATCGCCCGCTCGCTCCTGCTGGAGCCGAAGCTCATCATGCTGGACGAGCCGACCGCGGCGCTCGGCGTCGCACAGACCGCCGAGGTGCTGAACCTGATCGAGCGGGTGCGCGACCGCGGCCTCGCCGTGATCATGATCAGCCACAACATGGAGGACGTCCGCGCCGTCGCGGACCGGATCGTGGTGCTGCGGCTCGGGCGCAACAACGGCATCTTCTACCCCGACACGTCGAACCAGGACCTGGTCGGCGCCATCACGGGTGCGGCCGACAATGCGGTCTCGCGCCGATCCGGGCGGCGTCAGGCCCAGCGGGATCTCACGGGGGAGGCCAGGGCATGAGCGGCGACGCCGAGATCAAGCCAGCGGCCGCAGCGCCGCTCGACCGCGCCGACAGCCGGGTCCGGCACGACACCGGGATTGGCGGCGCCGTTCGCGGCTTCCTCGACCGGGTCCGCTCGGGCGACCTCGGGTCGCTGCCGGTCGTCGTCGGGCTCGCGATCATCTGGACGGTGTTCCAGAGCCTCAACCCGGTCTTCCTGTCGAGCAACAACCTCGTCAACCTGCTGTTCGACAGCTCTACGGTCGGCGTCATCGCGCTCGGCATCGTCTGCATCCTGATGGTCGGCGAGATCGACCTTTCGGTCGGCTCGGTCAGCGGCTTCGCCTCTGCCCTGGTCGGCGTCCTCTGGGTGAATAGCGGCTGGCCGGTCGGACTCGCGATCATGGCGGCGCTGGCGGCCGGCGGCGCGATCGGCGTGCTCTATGCAATCCTGTTCAACCGCCTCGGCATGCCAAGCTTCGTCTCGACGCTCGCGGGCCTGCTCGCGGTGCTCGGGCTGCAGCTTTTCATCCTGGGTTCGAGCGGTTCGATCAACCTGCCTTATGGCTCGCCGATCGTGGACCTCGGCCAGACGCTCGTCATGCCGTCCTTCGTGGCCTACGCGCTGGTGCTGGCCGCAGGCGTCGCCATCTTCGCGTCCGGTTACCGCACGGCCGCCCGGCGCCGCGCGGCGGGCCTGACGCCGCCGTCGCTGGGCGGGATCGTTGCCCGCGCGCTCATTTTCACGGTGGCCCTCGAGCTCGTCGTCTACTACCTCAACGAGGACCGCGGCGTTCCGTGGATGTTCGGCCTGTTCGTCGGGCTTGTGGCGGCGATGGACTACGCGCTCAAGCGCACCAAATGGGGCCGCTCGATGACCGCCGTCGGCGGGAACCGTGAGGCCGCGCGGCGTGCCGGCATCGACGTGCGCCGCATCTACACGAGTGCCTTCGTGGTATGCTCGACGCTCGCGGCGCTCGGCGGCGTACTGTCGGCCATCCGCCTCGCCTCGGCAAGCCAGCAGGCCGGCACCGGGGACGTCAACCTGAACGCGATCGCCGCCGCCGTGATCGGCGGGACCAGCCTGTTCGGCGGCCGCGGCAGCGCCTACTCGGCGCTGCTCGGCATCATCGTGATCCAGTCGATCGCGAGCGGGCTGACGCTGCTCGATCTCTCGTCCTCGCTCCGATACATGATCACCGGCGCCGTGCTGGCCATCGCAGTGATCGTCGACAGCCTGGCGCGGCGGTCGCGCGTGTCCCACGGCCGCGCCTGAGCCGGGATGGGATACTGAAATGGGCCAGGAACTGACGGGTAAGGTCGCGGCGGTCACCGGCGCCGCGTCGGGCATCGGCCTCGAATGCGCCAGGGCCATGCTCGACGCCGGCGCCCGCGTCGTGCTCGTCGACTACGCCGAGGCGGCGCTCAGGGAAATCTGTGCGGAGCTGGGGCCCGAGGCGATCCCCCTGGTGGTCAACCTCCTCGACCCCAGCAGCGTGGCCGGCATGATGCCCCAGATTCTGGAGCAGGCCGGGCACTTGGACATCCTCCACGCCAACGCGGGATCCTATGTCGGCGGCGACGTGCTGGACGGCGACCCCGACGCGTGGGACCGCATGCTGAACCTGAATATCAACGCCACGTTCCGGACCATCCACGCCGTCCTGCCGCACATGGTCGAGCGCGGGACCGGGGACATTATCGTAACGAGCTCGGTCGCCGGCTTGGTCCCGGTTGTGGTGGAGCCGATCTACACGGCGTCGAAGCATGCAGTCCAGGCGTTCGTCCACACACTGAGGCGTCAGGTCGCCAAGCACGGCATCCGCGTCGGCGCAGTGGCGCCTGGCCCCGTGGTTACGGCCCTGCTGAGCGACTGGCCGAAGGCGAAGCTCGACGACGCCCTGGCAGCCGGAAGCCTCATGCAGCCCCAGGAAGTAGCCGCCGCCGTGCTGTTCATGCTCACCCGGCCAAGGAACGTCACGATCCGGGACCTCGTCATTCTCCCGCAGAGCCTCGATCTATAGCGGCCGGCCCCATGCAGGCCCTGAAACCTGCCAATCCCGAAGCTCGACGAATGAGGCCGGGTCAATGGGACCGCTGACCGGGCTGCGCATTCTGGAGCTCGCCGGCATTGGGCCGGGGCCGCTCGCGGCGATGCTGCTCGGCGACATGGGCGCAGAGGTGCTGCGCATCGAGCGCCCGGCCGCCGGCGATCCGTTGATGCCGTTGGAGCCGCGGCATGACGTCGTCTCGCGCGGGCGGCGCTCGCTGGCGCTCGACCTCAAGGATCCTGCGCATCTGGCGGTATTGCTGCAGCTCATCGACCGTGCGGACGGGCTGATCGAGGGCTTTCGGCCCGGCGTGATGGAGCGGCTCGGCCTCGGGCCGGAGGCGTGCCTCGCGCGCAATCCCCGGCTCGTGTTCGGCCGCATCACCGGTTTCGGTCAGACGGGGCCGCTCGCCCAAAGCGCCGGGCACGACCTGAACTACCTTTCACTGACCGGGGCGCTGGCCGCCATGGGGCGTCCGGGCTCACCGCCACCGCCGCCGCTGAACTTGGTGGCGGACTTTGGCGGCGGCACGATGTTCGTCGCCTTCGGCATGGTATGCGCGCTGCTGGAACGCGAGCGCTCCGGCTCGGGCCAGGTGGTGGACGCGGCCATGGTTGACGGCGTCGCGACGCTCAGCGCCATGTTCTTCGGCCTGCGCGCCGGCGGCCTGTGGTCGGACGAGCGCGGCGCCAACCTGCTGGATGGCGGGGCGCCGTTCTACGATACCTACCAGACGCAGGATGGGCGCTACGTTGCCGTTGCCGCCCTGGAAACCAAGTTCTTCGCCGAACTGGCGGCGCGGATCGGTTTGGAGCCGCGGTTTGTCGCCGGCCAGAACGACCGCGCGTTGTGGCCGGAGCTGCGGGCGCGCCTACGCGATACGTTCCGCGGCCGGACCCGTGCGGAATGGATCGCGCTGCTGGAGGGCACGGATTGCTGCGTCACCGGCGTGCTCGACTTTGGCGAGGCGCCGTCCCATCCACACAACACGGCGCGCGGTACGTTCACGGACGCCAACGGCACGATGCAGCCAGCGCCTGCGCCGCGCTTCAGCCGTTCGCGGACGGAGCTGCGCACGCCGGGTGCGCGGGACGGCGATGGACCGCGTGCCGTGCTGGGGGATTGGGGGCTTGCCGAAGCGGAAATCGATCGGACGTTTCCGGCCGGCGTCTAAATGTCGTGACGCTGTCGTTGCCAGTAGCCTGATATTTCGCACCCGCCAAGACGTCCATAATCATCCGGGCAGAATAATTCCGTGATCACCGACCGCGGCCAGCTTAGAAACGTCGGGAAGCGTTTCTGCGGCGTAGTACCGGCATTATTTTTACGTTCCAAGTCGAATTTCTTCGTTGCTGGTCCCGATTAACGCGATGTCTGTGACGAACACTTTGTAGACCGAACTACTCGTCACTCTAACATTTAAGTGATATTAGACATTTGTGGATCACGGCTTATTTATAACGCACTGCGCCGATTTCATGATGTTAATTCGTTAAGATAACGTTAGGTTCTGCGTATGAAAATAAATACCGGCGTCAATTTTGATCGGCTGGCTAGACTGACCGGCGCGATGGCGATTCCAGAAAATTCCGTTATTCGCCAACTCGCAAGCTTCGAGCGCCTCGCTCTGCACGAGCGGGAGCTGATTTGGAAAACCTGCAAGGACGCGACGACCTATGCGCCGAACTCACTCGTCGGGATGAACGACGATGCCCATTATTTTCTGATTTCTGGCTGGGCCTGCCGCCAGTGGATACGCGAGGACGGTCGCCAGCAAATCATCGATTTCGTGCTTCCGGGCGATACGATCACGCCGATCAGGTCGCCAAAGCACGCGTCGACCGTTTCCTTGCTTACGCTCACCAGCGCACGGTTTGCTCCTGCGACGAGCGTGCACCAAGTCGTATCGAACAATACGACGCGCTATCCTGGCCTAACAAAAGCATTCGCGGCTGCAGTCAACTCTGAATACCAACGATTGTTTGATCAACTGATCCGGCTCGGCACGTTGTCCGCTACGGAACGACTGATCGACCTATTGTCTGAGTTGTACCGACGGCTGGAACCGGTGAACCTGGCAAGTCAGGGCCGTTTCGAATGCCCGCTGACGCAAAGCGTATTCGCGGAAGCACTTGGCACGAGCGCCATACATATGAATAGAACATTCAAGTTACTTGAGCGAGAAGGAAAGATAAGCCGGAGCGCGCCTTGGATTAGTTTGCGCGAGTTGCATAGCCCTTGTGCACGTGTTGTGAATGCGGATATGGGAAAAAGCTCAAACCCAGC
>CAZZWN010000075.1:0-13526 GCA_964657765.1 uncultured Acetobacteraceae bacterium | reverse complement strand
CTGGCGACCACGCCGAAGGTGCCGGCGATCTCGGGGCGGGTCGTGAACATGGGTTATCCCTAGGTTGCATGGGGCCTAGGCTATCGCTTAGGTCCGCCCAGGTAAAACCAACGCCTGGAACCAACGCACGCCGCCGGAGAGCCAATGCTTATCTTGATCGTCGGTCCCTCCGGGGCCGGCAAGGACACCCTGATCAACGGCGCCCGTGCGGCGCTGGCCGACAATCCCCGATATCGCTTCGTGCGCCGCATCATCACCCGGCCCGGCGACATGGGCGAGGAGGCGCATGAGAGCGTGACCGAGCAGACGTTCGCGCTGCGGCGCGAGGCCGGCGATTTTGCGCTGACCTGGCGTGCGCATGGGCTGCATTATGGCATTCCTGCCGATATCGCGATGGACCTGGCACGCGGCCGGGTGGTGATCGTGAACGTGTCCCGCGCCGTAGTGGCGGAGGCGGCCGCCCGGTTTCCGGTCGGCGTCATCGAGGTCGGCGCGCCGGCCAACATATTGGCGCGCCGCCTGGCCGCGCGTGGGCGGGAGGACGCGGTGGACGTCGCCCGCCGGCTATCGCGCGCCATCGAGCTGCCGCTGCCGGTCGACCGCGAGCGGGTAATGAACGACGGCACGGTCGAGGCCGGGGTGCGCAAGATGGTGGCGGCGATCAGCCGAGTAGCGGGAGACGCTCCGCAATCGTGAACGGCGCGCCGGGGCCGGCCTGGGTGAACACACAGATGTCGGCGACCCGGCGTGGATGCGGCAGCGCGTCGGCGAGATGCGCCTCGGCCGCGGGTTGCAAGATGGCGCGCTCGTCGGCCGTCAAGCGCCGGGTCAGGGTCATGTGGAAGCGCCACTCGCCGAACACGCCGGGGTAGCCCCAACGCAGCAGGTTCGCCTCGCGCGCCGCCGACAGCCCGCCTTTGCGGCGGCGGGCCAGCTCCGCCGCGTCCGGCGGCGCGCGGTGGCGGTCCACGCCGGCCACGCAGGCGTCGGCGAGGACGTGCAGTGCCGGGCAGGGCTCGGCTTCGCGCACGGCGAGGAAGCCGGAGAGGTCGGCCACATGCAGGCGCGGCATGGTGAACGGCGTGAGACTCCGCGCCAGGGCCGCCGCGTCGTCGAGGAAGGCGCCGTAGTAGGTCGCGAGCCGCATCGGCGGCTTCAAGGTGCAGTGGAACCCATACATGCGGGCATCGGCGGTGACGGCATGGATGTCCGGCAGGTCCGGCTGCGGCAGGGCGGCGGCGGTTTCCGGGTCGCGGCCGAGCCAGGCGCACGCCGCCTTCCACAGCGGATCGTGTATGGAGGGTGCGTAGTACAGCGCAACGCGGACGCTCATTCAATCCGCTCCGCGTAGGTCATCCGGCTGGCATCAAGGGACTCAGCTCACCCGCTCCCCTTCGCGCCATACCTGGCGCACCACCGGCATGCCCTCGTGCTCCCGCACATGCACGAGGTCGGCGCGCAGCCCGGCCTCGATCCGGCCGCGGTCGTGCAGCCCAGTCATGCGCGCCGGGTTCGCCGTCACCATCGCGACGCCCTGCGGCAGGGTGATGCCGGCCTGCACGACGCTGGCGAAGGCGGCTTCGAGCATGCTGGAGGGAACGTAGTCGCTGGCGTAGGCGTCCACCACGCCGCGCTGCACCAGCTCGGCCGCCGCGACGTTGCCCGAGTGCGAGCCGCCGCGGACGATGTTCGGCGCCCCGGCGATCACGTCCATGCCGCGCGCCCGCGCCTCGACGGCGGCCAGCATCGAGACGGGGAACTCGCTGATGCGGATGCCATCGGCCGCGTTCTCGTCGACCTCCTCGGCGGTGTTGTCGTCGTGGCTGGCCAGCACGATGCCGAGCGGCACGATGCGGTCCAGCAGGCGGCGGCGGTTCGGCCCGCGCATCCGGGCGCGCTGGGCCTGCAGCTCTATGATGCGGGCCTCGATCCAGGGGCCGTTATGCCCTTCGCGCACCCGCATTTTCCGGTAGCGGTCCAGGTTGGCGTATTGGCCGACGCCGGGGCTGTGGTCCATCAGGCTGACCATGCGGACCCTGGGATGCCCGGCCACGGGGTCGAGCAGGTCCATCATGTCCGGCGCCGGCAGCTCGCAGCGGAGGTGCAGGAAATGCTCCGACTTCAGCAGCCCGGTGTCGGCCAGCGCGTCCAGGTCGGCAACCCCATCGCGGAAGGTGAGCACCCGGTCCTTGTCGAAGCCGAGGTCGCCGAGGCAGAGCGCGTCCAGCACCGTCGTCACCCCGGCGGCGGCGCACTGCGCGTCGTGCGCCACCATGGCGGAGCGCGACGGCCAGCGGGCGTTGCTGCGCGGCTGCACCTGGCGCTCCAGGTTGTCGGTGTGCAGGTCGACGACGCCGGGCATCAGCGTGTCGCCGCCGAGGTCGATGGCGCCCGGCACGGCGCTGCGGCCGGGCTGCACGTCCACGATGCGGCCGTCCTCCAGCACGACGGTGCCGACCAGCAATTCGTCGGGCAGGACCAGGCGGGCATTGGTGAGGATGGTTGTCATGCGGCGTCCCGGTGCGGGTGAACGATCAGGGTGCGGTGGGCCACGGCGTCCCGCACGGCGGCGTCGTGGAAGATGCCGACAACCGCGACGCCACGGGTCGTCGCCTCGCGGATCATCTGTATCACGATATCGCGATTCACGTCGTCGAGCGAGGCCGTCGGTTCGTCCAGCAGCAACACCGGATGCCCGGCGATGAACCCGCGCGCCAGGTTGACCCGCTGCTGCTCGCCGCCGGAGAAGGTCGCGGGCGGCAGCGCCTGCAGCCGATGTGGGATATTCAGCCGGCCGAGCAGCGCCGCCGCCTCTTGCCGCGCGCGGTCCAGCGGCGTGCCGCGCGCGACCGCAGGCTCCGCCACCACATCCAGGGCGGACACGCGCGGCACCACGCGAAGGAATTGGCTGACATAGCCGAGGCTGTCCCGCCGCACCCGCAGCACCAGGCGGGGATCGGCACGCGCAATATCCACCATGGCGCCCTCGTGCCGGATCAGGATGCGCCCGGCGTCGGCGCGGTATGAGCCATACAGGCTGCGCATCAGCGTCGACTTGCCGGCGCCGGACGGGCCGGACAGTGCCACGCACTCGCCGGCCCGGACCCGCAGGTCGACGCCGTCGAGCACGGGAATGCGCGTGCCGCCCTGCAGATGCAGGACGAAGGTCTTCGCCACCCCCGCCGCTTCGAGCATCATCATGCCGTCAGCACCGAGCTGACCAGGAGCTGGGTATAGCGGTGCTGCGGGTCGTCCAGCACCTGGTCGGTCAACCCGGCCTCCACCACGCGGCCGCCCTGCATCACCATGATCCGCCCGGCCAGCAGGCGCGCCACCGCGATGTCGTGCGTCACCAGCACGACCGCGATGCCGAGCCGGGTCACGAGCGTGCGGACCAGGTCCAGCAGGCGGGCCTGCACCGACACGTCGAGCCCGCCGGTCGGTTCGTCCATGAACACCAGGCGCGGGTGCGTCACGAGGGTGCGGGCGATCTGCAATCGCTGCAGCATGCCGCCGGAGAAGGTGTGCGGCATGTCGTCGATGCGGGCCGGGTCGATTTCCACCTGGGCCAGCCAATCCTGCGCCGCGGCGCGGATGCCGCCGTAGTGGCGGCTGCCCTGCGCCATCAGCCGCTCGCCGACATTGCCGCCGGCGGAGACGCGCATGCGCAGGCTGTCACGCGGGTTCTGGTGCACGAAGCCCCAGTCGGAGCGGTGCAGCGCCCGGAGCTGCGGGGCGGGCATCGCGTGCAGGTCGTGCAGTTGGTGGCCGGGGTCGCGATACCAGACGGTCCCGGCGTCCGGCGTCATGCGGCCCGAGAGCACGTTGAGCAGCGTGGTCTTGCCCGAGCCGGATTCGCCGACGACGGCCAGCACCTCGCCGGGCCACAGGTCGGCGTCGACGCCGTCGAGCGCTGCGATGGCGCCGAACCGCAGGCCGAGGCCCCGTGCGGAGAGCAAAGCGTCGCTCACTCGGCGGCCTTCCGCTGGCCGGCCATCACGCGCCCGCCGCAATAGTCCGTATCCGAGCACACGAACATCCGCGTGCCGGCGTCGTCCGTCACGACCTCGTCCAAATAGCTGCCGTCGGCGCCGCACAGCGCGCAGGCCCCCGGCGCTCGGGCGGCGCGGAACGGATGGTCGTCGAAGTCGAGCGAGCGCACCTCGGTATAGGGCGGTATGGCGTAGATGCGCTTCTCCCGCCCGGCGCCGAACAGCTGCAGCGCCGGCATCATGTGCAGCTTCGGATTGTCGAAGGCGGGGATCGGCGAGGGCGACGTCAAGTAGCGGCCGTTCACCATCACCGGAAAGTCGTAGCTGTTGGCGACGTGGCCGAAGCGGGCGATGTCCTCATACAGCTTGACGTGCATCAGGCCGTATTCCGCCAGGCCGTGCATGCGGGTCGTCTCGGCGCGGCTCGGCTCGAGCTTCGCCATCGGCTCCGGCAACGGCACTTGATAGACCAGGATCTGGCCCTCGTGCAGCGGGGTCTCGGGAATGCGGTGCCGGGTCTGGATGATGGTGGCGTCGGTGGTGCGCGTCGTGGTGGCGACCCCGGCAGTTCGGGCGAAGAAGCGGCGGATCGACACTGCGTTGGTCGTGTCGTCGGCGCCCTGGTCGATCACTTTCAGCACGTCGTCAGGGCCGAGGATGCTGGCCGTCACTTGGATGCCGCCGGTGCCCCAGCCATAGGGCAGCGGCATCTCGCGGCTGCCGAACGGGACCTGGTGGCCGGGGATCGCCACCGCCTTCAGGATCGCCCGGCGGATCATCCGCTTGGTCTGCTCGTCGAGGTAGGCGAAGTTGTAGCCGCTCACGCCGCATTCCCCCGAATGTCGGCTTCTTTCGGGTCCGCGGCGTCGGCGCGCATGCGGCGGACCGTCTCCAGCTCGCTCTGGAAATCGACGTAGTGCGGCAGCTTCAAGTGCTCGACAAAGCCGGTCGCCTCCACGTTGTCGCAATGCGACAGCACGAACTCGACGTCCTGCGCGGGCGCATCGCCGTGTTCGCCAAGCTCGACCGCGCGCATCGCCCGGTCGACGAGCGACATGCCCATGGCGCGCCGCTCCGAGTGGCCGAAACACAGGCCGTAGCCGCGGGTGAACTGCGGCGGCGCAGTCCGGCTGCCGGTGAACTGGTTGACCATCTGGCACTCCGTCAGCACGATGTCGCCGATGTCGATGGCGAAGCCCAGCTCCGGCGGCTCGATCTCGACGATCGCCTCGCCGACGCGCAGTTCGCCGACGAAGGGGTGGTTGCTGCCGTAGCCGCGCTGGGTCGAGTAGCCGAGCGCCAGCAGGAAGCCCTCGTCGCCGCGCGCCAGGGCCTGTAGCCGCACGTCGCGCGCCGCCGGAAAGGCCAGCGGTTCGCGCGTGATGTCTCCGGGCGCCGTGTCCGGCGTGGTCGCGTCCGGTTCGACGAGGCCTTCCTGTCCCAGGATGCCGAAGGCGGGCGCGAGCGGCTGCGGCTCCACACCGGTCTCCGCGGGCGCTGCCGGCGCATCCGGCAGGGCAAAATCCAGCAGCCGATGGGTGTAGTCGTAGGTCGGCCCCAGGACTTGGCCGCCGGGCAGGTCCTTGAAGATGGCCGACACGCGGCGCACGGCCAGCATCGCGCCGGTGTCGACGGGCCGGCCATGGGCGAAGCGGGGCAGGGTGGTGCGGTAGGCGCGGAGCAGGAACGCAGCCTCGATCAGGTCGCCCTGGGCCTGCTGGATCGCCAGCGCCGCCAGCTCCCGGTCATACAGCGATCCTTCCGCCATCACGCGGTCCACGGCGCGGCCGAGCTGCTCGGCGATCTGCGCGGTCGTCAGCGCGGGGACGGCCGGGTCGCCGCGACGGACGGACGCGAGCCAGGCATGTGCGGCGTCGATCGCCCGCTCGCCGCCCTTCACTGCGACATAGGCCATCTATGCTGTCCTGATCTGCACGGTGCGCGGCAACGCCGCCACCTGGTTGCCGGCGCAAAGGACCACGTCCACGCCGCGTGGGAACAGCGCCCGGTTCGCCGCCCATTCCGTCGCGAACCCGTCGGGCAGCCCGGCGACGGCCAGCGTCGTGGGCGCAGCAAGGCCCGGGCCCGACAGCTCGAACCGCGCGCCGTGGCCGAGCGCCGCCACCTGCAGGATGATCGTCGCCCCGAGTTCCGGCGCGTCGTCGGTTCCGGCCGGAAAGGCGTCCAGCCGCACTGGCCCCAGCGCCAGCGCCAGCGCGGCCGAGTGGGCCGCAGCGGCGGGTGCGCCGCAGTGGAAGGCAATCCAGTCTCGCACCGGGCCGGCAGTGTCATCGAGCCAAAGCGGGGTGTCGGCGTCGGCCAGCGTCAGCAGCACGGCCGCGGTCGCGGCGTCGAGCGTCGGCGGAGGGTCCATTTCGGCCGCCATCCGCAAAATTTGTCCGGGCCGCGCCATCGCATCGAGAATGGCGCGGAAGCACGCCTGGCTGTCGCGCGTCGGGTCGACAAAGCCGGGATGGGCCACGCTTGCGGGCGCTTCGGTCATGACCGCATCGTCGCCAAGGTGAAGAATTGCACCTGGGTCGCGGCGGCCCGGCGGGACAGTGTCTCGCGCCGGGCCGCCTGTGCCGCCGCCAAGGGCTGGATGACCGTCGCGTCCAGCTCCTGCGTGAGCGCCGGGTCCTGCAGCGCCGCATCGAGCGCCGCCGCCAATTCGGCCTGGCGCAGGTCGCGGCCCAGGCAATAGGCATGACCCACCCGTCCGTCCGCGGTGCGGACCGTGCAGCGGGCGACCGTCGCCTCGCCGAGATTGAACGGTGCGCCGGTGCCGCCAGCCCGGCCGCGGAGCATGACCAGCCCGACCTCCGGCCCGCGCAGCCGGGTGAAGGGCGGCAGGCGACCCTGGACGGCAGTGGTCATTTCGTCCGCTGTGGCACGGGCGAGCACGGCCATCCAACGGCGGCGATCCGGCATATAAGGGGGTGATGCGGCCAACGGAGGACTCCGAAGTTGTCTAGACAACTACGCGGCGAATTCGCTAACGTCAAGTCGACGTCGCACAGGAACGGGGCCCGTAGGATGACCATTGCATGACGGGTTCGGCTGGCAGGGTGGGCGCAGGCGCGAAAGCCGCCCTGCGGCCTGGCGCCCCGCTATGGCGCCAGATCGCCCATTCGGTCGCCGCCGGCATCGGACCCGGCGGCCTGCAGCCCGGCGACCGCCTGCCGACCGAGGCGCAGCTCGCGGCACGGCACGGCGTCAACCGTCATACCGTCCGCCGGGCCATCGAGACCTTGGCGCGCTCTGGCCTGGTTCGCGTGGAGCAGGGCCGTGGCTCGTTCGTGGCCGAGGATCGGATCGACTACACGGTCCAGCCGCGCACCCGGTTCAGCGAGTGGATCCGCCAACAGAACAAGGAGCCGACCGGCCGGGTGCTGCAGCTCGGCGCGGTGGCTGCGACGCCGCAGGTCGCGGCCGCCTTGGGCATTGCGCGCGGCACGATGGTGGCGGTGTTCGGGCGGCTGGGCATGGCGGATGGGGTGCCGGTCAGCCTGTCGAGCCACTATTTTCCGCTGGATGGCCGGCCGGGGTTGCTGGAGGCATTGCGCGATTTGTCCTCGATCACGGCCGCATTGCAGTCGGTCGGCGTCGCGGATTACCGGCGCCAGGTCACGCGGGTGTCGGCCCGCATGCCTACGGCGACGGAGGCCGGACTGCTGGAGGTTCCGCGCAGCCGTCCGCTGCTGGTATGCGAGAACGTGAACGTGGATTTGGCGGGCGTGGTCGTGGAGTTCGGCATCGCCCAGTATCCGAGCAGCCGCGTGCAGATCATGTTCGAACCGTAGACTGCAAACCCACCCTGGCTCCCGAAGTTGGACTCGAACCAACGACCGAGCGATTAACAGTCGCTTGCTCTACCAGCTGAGCTATTCGGGATCAGGTGGGACGCCCGTATAACGCCGCTCCCAGCGGGATGCAAACGGCTTTTCGAGGCTTGTTGGTTCAAATGCCTTGTCGCGCCGGCGTCGCTCTGGCATGGAGGGCGCGTTGCGGGCGTGGTGGAACTGGTAGACGCGCCGGACTCAAAATCCGGTTCCGCAAGGAGTGTCGGTTCGATTCCGACCGCCCGCACCACTTTTTTTGCAACAAGCGGCGAGCACTCCGATGCCGCTGGTCATTGATCGGTATCGGGCCGCAGCACGTCGAAGGTCCGGGTACCGATCTCGGGCGGCATCGCCGCCAGCCAAGGGGCGGCCTGCAAGGTCCTGCGCGCGTCGTCGAAGCCCTGCGCCCAACGCGCCTCCATCGTCGCCCGGCTGAACTCATAGTCCTTGGATTGACCCTGCGCGACATCCGTCCGGTAAATCAGCTCGACGATGTCGATGTTGCTCAGGGTGCCGAGAGCCTTCATCCACTGCGCCTCCTCGGTGGCACAGATCTCCTGCGGCAGCTTGGCCCAGAGCATGCCGATCAGGTGGCGCAGGTCGTGCACCGTCTTGAACTGGTCCGTGACGGCGCGGGTGCGGCTGGAATAGCGGATGTCTTTCTCCCGCTCGCCCGCCGCCTGCAGGCTGTCCGGCACCACGCCGCGGGCAGGGAACAGGTCGACCTGGAACGCAAGGCGGCTCTGGTCGAAGGTGCTGTCCAGCACGTATTGCAGCGGCGTGTTCGAGACGAGGCCGCCATCCCAGTAGAACTCGCCGTCGATTTCGATGGCGGGAAAACCGGTGGGCAACGCGCCGCTCGCCATGACGTGCTCGGCGCGTATGGCCGTACGGGCGTTGTCGAAATAGGCGAAATTCCCGGTGCGGACGTTCACCGCGCCAATGCTGAACCGGATGGTGCGGGCGTTGATGCGGTCGAAATCCACCAGCTCGTTCAGGGTGGATTTTAGCGGACTCGTGTCATAGTAGCTGGTCGGCCCCGGCAGGTGGAACCAGGCGGTCGGATCCTGCGGACGGAAAAAGCCGGGCTGGCCGAACAGCAGCGCCCGCAGCGATCCAGCCTGACGGCCGATATTGCCGAGGTCGATCGAGGGCGCAGCGGGCCAGACCGGCGTCGTGACGCCCTCCCAGAACTGACGCAGCCGCTCCACCCGGCGCTCAGGCGGATTGCCGGCGATCAGGGCGGCGTTGATCGCGCCGATCGAAATGCCCGCCACCCAATCCGGCAAATAGTCCGACCCGGCGAGCGCTTCGTAGACCCCGGCTTGATAGCTGCCCAGGGCGCCGCCGCCCTGCAGCACGAGCGCCACCGGTGTCTCATAGCCCTGCGGGCGCGGTGGCACGGCTCGGTCGAACATTGAGGCTGCCTCTGGTTGTCTCGGGTAAGATTTAGGCCGGCGCGGTAATGGAAAGATAGCCGAGACCCTCAATGCGACCGGTGCTGATGGCGAAGCGAGCGCTATCGCCGGACGTCAGGCCGGCGAAGGTCAGGTTATTGGTGCTGCCGGTGCCGGGCATGCTGGCATGCAGCGTGCGCCCGGCGTTGCCCGCAGGGCCGTCATTGTCCGACCAGGTGATCGTGGACCGGCCAGGCTGAAAACCCCAGAGCACGACGGTGTCCGCGCCGGTGAACCCGGTCACGGTGTCCCAGTGCGGGCCGGGCGCGTTACCGTCGATGAAATAGGCGTCGCGGCCGCTGGTGCCGAGCAGCAGGTTCGGACCGGCCGGATTGACCGCGACGATGTTGGCCGGCGACCCGCCGGCAAGGAACTGCCCGACCCCCGGCCACGTCGCCAGCGTGCCCGGCGAGATGGCGATGACGCTGGTATCGCGGGCGACGCCGCCGGCGCCGTCGTCGAGAGTGATGGTCAGCGACGTCTGCGCGCCGGTGGGTTGGCTGGCGGTGAACAGCAGGCGTCCGGCCGCGGCGGTGAGTGCCGCGAGCGTGCCGGTGGCGGTGAAGGCCCCGGTGACCGGGTCGATCTGCCCCGGACCCGCGCCGCTCAGCACGCCGATGGCAGGATTGGAGAACTGGATGGTAAGCGTCTCCAATTGGCCAGCGTCGGCGTCGCTCAGAATGAGACCGGTGAACAGCGGGGCCGGGACGCCGGGTATGATGGGCTGACCCGGTGCCGCGTTGCGGATCACCGGCGCGATGTCGGTCGCCGCGGTCGTCACGCGGACGACGAACAGCGTGCTCATGCCGCCGGCGCTGTCCTGCGCCTGAACGCTCAGGTCGGTCGGCACGGACTGGCCCAGGCTGGTTTGATGCAGGGTGGGGACGAAGCGCAGGCCGGCCGCCGCGGCAGCGACGGCCGCGGCGGACCCGGTGGCGATATAGGTGCCGGCCACCGGGTCATAAGTGCCGATGCCGGGGTTGGTCAGGATGCCATTGGCCGGATTGCTCAGCTTGATCCGCAGGGTCTGCGTCTGCCCGGCATCGGGGTCGGTCAGCGTAAGGCTAGCGAAGGCCGCGAGCGCCGTATCGTCCCGGGCCGCCTCGGCGATCGGCAGGCCGGCGAGCGTCGGCGACGCGTTCCCAACGATCGTCGTGAGCGTCGCAGGAACCGAGGATGCATACCCGGTCGAGGCTGTCGCCGAGCTGGTCAGCGTTGCGCCGGGTGCTGCCGCAACCAGCCGGGCCTGCAGCTCGACGATGACCTGACCCGTGGCCGTCGCAGCCGTCACTGCGCCGAAATCGAGCGTGAGCAGCGGGCCGGCCACGCTTTCGGACGGTGCCGCCAGCGTGGCGGCGCCCGCCGACGTGACCCCGCCCGCCTGCACGATGCGCTTCGATCCCGGCACATAGGCCAGGCCGGCGGGAAGGTTGTCCAGGATACGGAAGTCTCCGCTGTACCCGGCCGGCAGCGTGACGGTGATGCGGAACGTCGCAGCCTGCCCATTCAGCAGGGTTGCCGTGCCGGGGCCGACGAGGGCCAGGGTGACGGTCGGCACCGCGGGGGCCGCGATGGTGAGCCCGATGGAGGCGGTGGCCGTGGTTACTGCGCCGGAGGCCCCGATGCTCACCGCGGCCTGCACGGTCTGCATGTTTGGGGCCGGGCCGGCGGGCACGAGGGTCGGCTGCGCCGTGACCGCGATCTGGATTTGGTTGTCGGCCGTATTCTGCCCCGCCCCCGTGTTCAACGTATCGCCGAACAGGATGCCGCCGGCGCCATCCGTCGCCTGGGTCTGCACCGTGATGTTGGCGCCGACCGACAGCACCTGGGCCGACAGGGCGGTAAACCCGGGCGGCAGCATTGGGGCGATATCCAGCGCGCGGCTCAGTCCTCCGGGGAGCGTCACCGTGAGAACGAACGTCGCGATCTCCCCCAACGTCAGCAGCGTGCCGCCGGTGCTGGGGTTGCTGGTCGCCGTCAAAGCGATCTGCACGGTGGGTTGGAGGGTCGCGACCTCGGTGGTGGCCGTGTTGTAGGCGGCGGGCGCTAGCGGAGCCTGGTTGGCCCCGCCGGGCGTGGTCGTGTAGGAGACGATCTGCGCCAAACTGTCGTGCAAGGGGACGCTGAGGTCCAGTTGGTCGGCGGTGCTGAGGGTGTAGCTGATCAGCAGGATGTTCAGGCCGCTGTCGGCGCTATAGCCCGCGAGCGGCGCACTGGGATCCAGGGTCAGGCCGCCCTGGGGATCGAACAGGTTGCCGGAGAAGGTCAGCGGGTTCCCGGCGCCGTCGGTGACCGATACGCTCGCGCCATCGGCCGGCAGCACGAAGCCTGGCGGCATCGTGGCGCGAATGGTCGGGCTATAGGCCTTGGCACCGGGAGCGAGGTTTTCGACCGCGATCACGAAGGTGACGTCGCCGCCGGCATCGACGCCGGACAGCCGGTCGGCAAACGGCTCGCGAGCAAGCCCGGCGCTGCTGATGACATCGCCGAATTGGCCGAAATCCGGGCTGTAGCCCACGGGTCCGCCGGTTCCGGTCCAAGTCGCGTTGTCGTTCGAGGCGTAGACGGTCGCGGTCTGGATCCGCAAGGAGGGCTGCTCGAGCGTAATGCCGACCGGGAGCGCGGTCGTCCCGACCTGCACCCCGAACGAGTTCTCCTCGGTCTCGGTCGCTTGAAGGGCGAGGGGTGCGCCGGGCGCCAGTGCCCCAGGCTGGAGGACCGCGGAAACGAGCAGGTCGATCGTGCCGGAGCCGCTACCATAGACGGGCTGGATGTCGCCGAAGTTGAATTCGAGCACGGCATTCCCGGAGGCGTCGGTCGCGGCGACGACGAGCGGCGAGGTCGCCGTATAGCTGCCGCTCGGGCCGAATTGCGCGTGACCGCTCGCCGGCGTCTGGTTGGCGCTGCGGGCATCGAATACGAAGGCGGGGACAGGCGCGCCCGAAGCGGCACCGGCCGGTGTGCCCACAAGCCCGGGCGCCGCCACCCAGAGCTGGACGTCGTGCGCGGCCGTAAGCGGCAGCTGGATCTGCATCCGGTAGGTCACGATGTCGCCGTATGCAGCGTACACGGTGCCCGTGACCGGCACGCCGTTCACGGCGTAGATCGACGTCGTGAGCAGGCTGGTGGGCAGCGTCGGCGCTAGGACGACAGGGCTGCTGCTGGCCAGCGCGCCGGCGACGGTACCGCTGAACACGGCGGTGTTGACCAGCGGGTCGCCCTGTCCCAGCACCCGGCCGAGCAGCGGCGCTGTGGTGGCCGTATAGAGCGGCAGGATCTGGCTATGGAACGTGACGGAGACGGTGCTGTCGTCGGTCATGCCGCTGGAAAGGCCCGCAGCGCGCAAGGTCGCGCTGAGGTCGAAGTTGATCGCCGTCGTCGCCGTCGTCGTGCTTCGCACCCCTGTCCAGCCCACCAGATTTCCGCTGAACAGCGTCATCGAGCTGCGGCGGATGACGACCTGCGGACTGAATGCGGTGTCCACGCGTTGGCCATCGCCGAGGATGTCCTGCAGCTGCAGGTCGCTGATGCCGCCCAGCCCGGACCCGGTGACGGTCCACTCCAGGCTTCCGCCCGGCGCGAGCTTGTCGAGAATAGTGAACGAAGTGTGGATGCCACGTCCGATAGCGGTGGTTGAGGATTGCGTTGCCATAGCTCATACTTCTGGGGTTGTTTCGGCTCTGGACCGCAACATGCACGGCGAGGGTTACCGCTTCGTTAAAGCGGGTTATGGTCCCTGCACTCGAACGACAGCCCCAACCGAGGTCCCCGATGCCGCAAGCCGTAAACCACCGCTTGGTCCTTGCCCGCCGTCCGGTAGGTGAGCCGCAAGAGACCGATTTTCGCATGGAGCAGGAGGCCGTGCCGACCCCCGGGCCCGGCCAGGTGCTGCTGCGGACGCTCTGGCTCTCGCTCGATCCCTACATGCGCGGACGGATGAGCGACGCGCCGTCCTATGTGCCGCCGGTGGCGATCGGCGCGGTGATGACGGGCGGCGCCGTGAGCGAGGTCGTCGCCTCGCACAATGATGACCTCAAGCCCGGCGACCTCGTGGTCGGTGCGACGGGTTGGCAGAGCTACGCCGCCGTGGACGCGAAGTCGGTCAAAAAACTGGAGCGCGGGACGCAGCCGGCGTCGACGGCACTGGGTGTGCTCGGGATGCCGGGCATGACGGCCTATTGCGGCCTGCTCAACATCGGCCAGCCGAAGCCCGGCGAAACCGTCGTGGTCGCGGC
>CAZZWN010000074.1:0-13808 GCA_964657765.1 uncultured Acetobacteraceae bacterium | reverse complement strand
AGTGGCGGACGCCGGTGACGGTTTCGGCAAGCAGGTTGGACATAAGGGTTCCTGAGTAAGATCGATAGCAGCCTTCGCCCAGACTCTACCTGCTCAGGAAACCGATGCTGCTTGTACGGTGCTCAACCGGATGCCCGGGCCGGCATTCCGGTGTCGCAGCGCATCGCCCGTCGCAAAGCTTGCCGCGATGTCCAGTCGCGCTCGTCGGTCCGGCATCTCGGGTCGTCCTACTCAGGCGCCGGTATGCTTTGCCACCTCCACAAGCGTGTCGGAGAACGTCGGCGCGTTGCCATAATCGGCGAAGGCTGGCGGATTGATCGCGTTGACGGTGCGCCCGTTGCCTTCACGCCGCGCCCAGTATCCCATCGGCGCGACGACGATGCCGGCCATCGTGTCGGCCGAGATGTCCGCCGCGGCATCGAAGCTGCCCCGGTCGTTGTAGACGCGCACCGCGTCCCCTGCCGCGATCCCGCGCGTGGCGGCGTCGCCTGGGTTGATCAGCACCTTCTGTTCGCCGGCGTGGTGCAACTGCTTCCGCAAGTTGCCGTATGACGAATTGAGCAGGGCGTGGCTTTTGGGCGAGAGCATGTTCAGCGGGTAGCGTGATGCGAGCTGCGGGTTGGTCTGCGGCGACTCCCTTGCGGGCACGTAGTCGGGCAGCGGATCGAGCGCCTCGCCGGGCTGTCCGCCCATGTAGCCCTGCCTGAACAGCGGCAGCACCATGTTGCCGCCCGCCGATATCGACGACTTGAACTCGCACTTGCCCGAGGGCGTCGGGAAGTTGCCCTCCCGGTGCGGGACGAAGTCGTCGGCCGAGCCGACGTTCAGGCGAGCATAGCCTTTGGCGCGCAACGTCGCGAGATCGATGCCTTCGAGTAGCGGGCTGGTCCAATCGAAGGCCATCTGCGCCATGTCCTCGTCGGTCATCGCCCAGTAGGGGTCGTCGAAGCCCATGATGCCGGCCAGCCGGCGGAACAGCTCGGTATTGGGCACCGCCTCGCCGAGCGGCGCGATGGCCGGCTCGTTCAGCGTCATATACAGGTGCCCCCACGAGAACATGACGTCGAACTGCTCAAGCTGCGTGGTCGCCGGCAGCACGATATCAGCGAAGCGGGCCGTGTCGGTCATGAACTGCTCGCTGACGACGGTGAACAGGTCCTCGCGCGACAAGCCCTGTTCCAGCTTCGCCTGCTCGGGCGCTACCACCATCGGGTTGGAGTTGTAGACCATCAGCGAGCGGATCGGCGTCTCCAATCCCAGTTCGCCGGTCAGCGCCTGCCCGAGCCGCCACTGGTTGACGACGGGCGTGCCGGGCTTGATCCAGTCGGGCCGGCTGAGCGCGTCCCATTTGACCGGGAACGCCCAGATCGGCATGTGCATGATGCCGCCGCCGCAGTGCCGCCAGGAGCCGACGAGCGCCGGCAGGCACGACAGCGCGCGGACCGCATTGCCGCCGCTGGCGCTGCGCTCGATGGCCACGCCCATGCGGATCACGGACGGCTGCGTCGTCGCGAACCCGCGTGCCAATGCGCGCAGGTCGTCCTCGGCGACGCCGGTGATCTCCGACACGCGCGCCGGCGGGAAGGCGGCGGCGCGTGCCTTCAGCTCCTCGAAGCCGACGGTGTAACGCTCGACATAGTCATGGTCGACGAGGTCCTCATTGATGATGACGTTGATCATGCCGAGCGCCAGGGCGGCGTCGGTGCCGGGCTTGAGCTTGATGTGCCAATCGGCGGCCTTCGCCGTTCGTGTCGTGACGGGATCGATGACGACGACCTTGGCGCCTCGCCTTTGCGCCTCGGCGATGAACGGCCAATGGTGCAGGTTGGTGCTGATCGAGTTGATCGCCCAGAGCACGATGAAGCGCGAATGGACGAAACTTTCCGGGTCGATCGCCGCCGTAGGCCCGCAGGTCATGAAGAACGCCGTGATGGCGCCGGAGTCGCAAAAGGTCCGTTCTGAGACCGTGGCGCCGAGCTTGTTGAAGAAAGCGTCGCCGACGGTGAGACCGTTGAGCGTGCCCTGGGTGCCGAGGTAGCTGTACGGCAGGATCGCGGCCGGCCCGGCCTCGTTGATGATGGCGGTCCAGCGCAGCTTGATCTCGGCGAGGGCCGCGTCCCAGGAGATCGGCTCGAACGTGCCGCTGCCTTTCGGGCCAGTCCGCCGCAGCGGTTGCAGGATGCGGTCGCTGCTATAAACGCGCTGCTCATAGTCGTTGACCTTCACGCACAGGCCGCCGCGGGTGAACGGGTGGTCCGGGTTGCCGCGCACCTTCACGGCCACGCCGTCGCGCACCGTGGTGATCATGGCGCAGGTGTCGGGACAATCATGCGGGCATGCGCTCAGAACCAGCTTTTCCGACATCGGCCTCTCCTGCGTCCACGACAACATTCTAAACAGCCTAACGAGAACCGCGGGCATGGCTTTCAGCGGCTTGCGCTTGTTTTGCAAAAACTTGCGGTTCCTGCCGTGGCGGCGTCCGCCGTATGCTTGCGAACTGCCTCATCGCGTGGAACTGTGCAGGGAGCCAATGCGGCCCGGCCTGGCGTGCTGCGGTGGCAGGCCTTAAGGGGTGCATCCTCGGATGATGGGACTGATCGGCCACAGCAAAGCGAAGTATGTCACCGGCGAGTGCCTGGGAACGAGCAGCGGCCGTGGCTGGCGCGGGCTCCTAGCCGAGCGCTGGCGTCACGGCGCGGGCGACCTGGGTTCGACCGTCCCCCGCGACACCGAGGTCATCGTTATGCTGGAAGGACAGCTGCGGGTACGCCGCCGCGGGGCCGGCCGCCTCCAGCACCATGACGCCGTTGCGGGCAGCGTGTGGCTATGTCCCGCCGGCATTGCCGAGGACATGATCCATCTGTCCGGCAATATTCTTGACAGTGTGCATCTGTATTTGCCGGCGCAACCGCTCTCATTGGCCTGCCTCCAGGAGCTTGGCCTGGATCCCGCTCGTGTCGAGCTGCGCTACGAGGGTGGGTTTCGCGATCCGGTCATCGAGACGATCGCCCGCACCATCGCAACGGAGTTGCGCGACGCCAATCCAATCGGCAGTGTGCTGGTCGAGACGATGTCGGCCGCACTCGGCGTCTATCTCGTTCGCCAGTTTTCCAATCGAGACCTGGATAAGATGGCCCTGCCGTCGACGCGTGGCGTTCTCAGCGGTGCGCGGCTCCGGCGCGTGCTCGGGCTGATCGAGGCCCGGTTGGACGACGAACTCAGCCTTGCCGAGTTGGCGCATGAGGCCTCCCTCAGCCCCTTCCACTTTGCACGCTGCTTCAAGGCGGCCACCGGCACATCGCCGCACCGCTACCTGATCGAGCGCCGGCTGGAGCGAGCCCGTGTTCTGCTTAAGCAAGGTTCGCCGGCGTTGGCGGAAATTGCAGCTGCATGCGGCTTCTGCTCGCAAGCCCATTTCAATCAAGCGTTCAAACGCGCTACCGGAGTTGCGCCGGGGATGTTTCGCGCGACTTGGCGTGCCGTCGCGTGATCTGCTGATCCAGCGGATGAAGCCGCGACATTGTCCTGATCAGCCCGGCGCGGGACGGAGCGTAGCCGCCACGAATAGGTCATGTTGGCCTACGTGACTGTGTTGGGGTTACGCCATAGGACGGGCCTCGACTTTGCCCCTATCACGGGATTGAGAGATCAGGCTCTGATCCAGAAGGGCGGCTCGGCAGCGATGAATGCGAGCGCGTCGTCGAGCGGCAGGACGGCGCCGAATGGCCCGGCAGGTCCCCAGGCGTCGCGATGCCACCACAACACTTCGAGGCGATCGCCTGCGGGCAGCGGCTTCAAGCGCGCGACAGGCGCGCCCGTGCGAGCGAACATCAAGGTGTAGCCGCCTCAGACCCGACGCGCCTCCACACCGCCGCGCGGCCGTGGGTAGATGGCAATACGCCCGATCACACGATCGCTCAGCTCCATCGCATCCTCTCGTGCTTTCACCCGTTTGGGCCAGCAACAGCAGAATAGCCCAGCAGGTTCGCTATGGTCCGTCCCGATCTTCATCTTCTCCGCGCGATCCAGGCGGGCAAGCAGGCGCTCGGTGGCGC
The DNA here is from genome assembly GCA_964657765.1 of uncultured Acetobacteraceae bacterium. GTDB lineage: Bacteria > Pseudomonadota > Alphaproteobacteria > Acetobacterales > Acetobacteraceae > CAHJXG01. Next base: position 9,753 of record CAZZWN010000074.1, on the reverse strand, counting down.
CGTGTTGGAGCAGGCGGGCGCGGGACTCGCAGAGAACGGAGAAGTCGAAGCCATCATCCGTCAGGTCGAGGGCGAGCAGGTATTTCCAGTCGCTCCGGCCACGCACGGCCTCGGCTGCTTGGCGGTTGCTCAGCCCCTCGCGGAACTGTATGAGCGTGACCAACGCGAGCCGCCACGGCGCATAGGCGGGCTGGCCGCGCTTGGGATAGAGGTCGGCAAAGTCAGGCTCGGCGAACACCACACCGAGCTGGTCGCGCAGGCACCCGAGCAACACTGGGAGCGCGGCAGCCTGCCAGCAACCGTCAAAGTCTGGAAGCGGCGCGCAGGGCTAGGAACTTCGTCTCGTTCAACTGGATCGGCTACGAGGTACTCCGCGAAAGCTATCCGCAGTCAGCCTTCGACCAAGTCCAGTATGAGACCTGGACGCAGCGGCTGAACTTCACACCTGAGATGAAGCATAGGGACAACGAGCTTGCGGAACCGCTTCCCGCGCTCGTGCGGCCCGGCGACAACGAATTTAACGAGATGGCATTACAGACCGCCCTCATCGGCACGCAGATGCCGCTTGAGCAGTCCCGCAAGCGCGTCGAAGTGATCGTGCTCACGGGCATACACCTCGATTGGTGCATAGAGTGCAATGCCCGCGCAGCGCGGGACAACCGCTACCTTCCAATCGTCATCGGCGGTGCCTGCGGTGGCCAAAGGCCGGAGCAGGAAATTGCAGCGATGGAGCGGATCAACAACTTCTTCGCGCCCGTCATCTCGTCCGACACGTTCGTGCTGCTTCTAGAGCGCAACGGCAAGCGCGCCTCACCGTAGTGTTCCCGGGCGGGTCTATCCTAATCCACGGCGGACCCGTCCGTCACCGCCGCGCGAGGGCGACGAGGTAGGTGCTCCGGGTATCCGGCGACGGGTTGTGGAACTCGCAGTCTGCCGGCGGACCAAGGGACAGGCAATCGCCCACGGCGAGACGGTGATCGACGGCACCCTCGCGAAAGACTAGCGCGCCTGCAAGCACCCACACGCACTGGCCGCGCAGGTGCGCGTAGGCGGATGCCGAATAGGGCACGCGCGCCCCGGGCGGCAACTCGACGTGGACCAGCTCCGGCTCGGCGCCGGGCGGAGAGATCCCGCGCCGGAGATAGCCCGTCGCCGGGTCGCGCCACACCGGTTGCCGGGCTGCCGTGGCAAGCCGTCCCACGCCGGATGCGTCGCCCTCCGCCCGCGCCAGCAGCGTCGAAAGCGTCAGGCCGAAGGCGCCTGAAAGGCGTCCGAGCAAGGCCGCGGTTGGGCTGGCCTCGGCCCGCTCGACCTTGCTGATCATGGCGCGGCTGACGCCCGAGTGCTGCGCCAAGTCGGACAGCGACCAACCGCGCGTCTCGCGTTCGGCCCGCAGCCGTGCGGCGAGGCTATGCTCCAGGACGGCAACAGCGGCCAGCAAATCTTTTATGGTGGACATGGCAACATCATAGTGGATGATGCTGCCGACCGCCAGCCACTCTCTCCACGCTTCGAGGTGCCCCCCATGCCTGATTCCATTCGTGACGCGACCGAGGCTGACCTGCTAGGCGTCCTTGCGATCTACAATGAGGTGATCCGCACCTCCTCGGCTGTCTACACGGAGCAGGAAGCGACCCTTGACGACCGGCGCTCGTGGCTCGCGGCCAAGCAAGCACAAGGCTTCCCGGTGCTGGTCGCCGAGGACCCGGCGGACGGGTCCGTGCTGGGTTACGCGACCTTTGGCGATTTCCGCCCCTGGCCAGGCTACCGGCACACGGTCGAGCATTCGGTGTACGTCCGGGCCGACGCGCGTGGCCGTGGATTGGGCGTGGCGCTGGTCGAACCCTTGTTCGGCCGGGCCGCTGGCCTGGGCAAGCATGTTATTGTGGCAGGGATCGACGCGGCCAACCCGGCTTCCATCCGCCTCCATGAGCGGCTGGGCTTCGAGCATATCGGCACCTTGCGCGAGGTCGGGACCAAGTTCGGCCGCTGGCTCGACCTTGTGTTCATGCAGCGCCTCCTTGGAGCCCCAAGCAGGCCCGTGCCGGCCGCCGGGACGGCGCCCTAGCCTTGGACAAGGACGCATTCCCATCTGCGCCGGCCCGTGTTGGGCACAACGGCGGCCCGCCGCTTGAGGAGGCGGACTCGAACGCCTCGTGGCGGCTGTGGTGCTGGAAGCGGGCGCACAAGCGAGCCTGGTCGGTGCCGCGCGAGGTCGCGCTGCGCCGGCTGGCGCGGGCCGAGGAGCTGGGCCTGACCTACCGCGAGTACGCGCTGGAGATTATGGAACGAAGCCGCCACCTGTGATCGACGTCCAAGTGGCCGGAACGCACATCTTCATGGTCACTGAAGCTCTATGAGGATTTGGCGCGGACCGTCGCCATGGTCCGTCCATGGCGGCAGACCGAGGGCTTGCTGCGCTCGATTACCGTCTTGCTTGGGATCGACGTTGGTGTGCCCGATCACACGACGGTCTCGCGGCGCAGCCCCGGGCTGGCGCTCGCCACGTCGCTGGCGCAAGTGCAGGCAAGCGGCCCGGTCCACGTGGTGATCGACGCGACCGGTCTGAAGGTTTACGACGCCGGCGAGTGGCCTAAATCCTTTATGAAGCGGTAGGCGAGATCGGATCGGGCGTGCGCCGCTCTGCCGGCTACCGGGATGCCGCCTCGAACACGGTATGGCTCCAGGCGCCCTCCGGCTTGCGGCTGATAACCGGATCGCTGCCGCCGCTCATCAGCTCGCCCACCGTCCGCTCGTAGGCGGCCGGCTCGAGGTAGCCCATCCGCTTCGCGTCGGCGCCGAGGAGCTTTGCGACCTCGCCCATCATGCGTTTCTGGTGCGCTGCGGTCTGGGCCCCGGCGGTGTCGTTCGACAGCACGATCTTCACCGCCTCGTCCTGGTGCTCGCTCGCATATTGCCAGCCCCGCAGCGACGCCTTCAGGAACTTGGCCAGCGTGCCGACCATGGCGGGGTCGGCGAGCTTGCCCTCGGTCGTATACAGGCCGTCCTCCAGCGTCGCGACGCCCTGGTCCTCATATTTGAACACGTTGAGCTGGTCGGGCTTCATCCCGGCCTCGATCAGCTGCCAGTATTCGTTGTAGGTCATCGTCGAGATGCAGGCCGCCTGTTTCTGCAGCAGCGGATCGACGTTGAACCCCTGTTTCAGTACGGTGACGCCCTCCGGACCGCCATTGGTCGGCAGCTTCAGCTTGCTCATCCATGACAGGAATGGGTATTCGTTGCCGCTGAACCATACGCCCAGCGTCTTGCCCTTGAACTGCGCCGGGCTGGCGACTCCGCTGTCCTTGCGGCACGTCAGCTCCATGCCCGACTTCTCGAAAATCTGGGCGATGTTGACGAGCCGCACGCCCTTTTCCCGTGCGGCCAGCGCGGATGGCATCCAGTCGACGATCACGTCCGCCCCACCGCCGGCGATGACCTGGCTGGGGTTGATGTCCGGCCCGCCCGGCTTGATGGCGACGTCGAGGCCGGCGTCGGCATAGAACCCCTTGGCGGCGGCGACATAGTAGCCGGCGAACTGCGCCTGCGGCACCCATTTCAGTTGTAGCGTCAGCTTATCGGCAGCGTGGGCGTGGACAACAAGGCCGAACAGCGCGGCGGTGGCAAGCAGCAGGGATCGCATGGCGAGGCCTCTCAGAGGGTTCAACGAAAGGAGGGGTGCCAGAACGCGAAGAAGCGCTCCAGCATGGACAGGACAGCGAAGGCGAGCATGCCGGCCAACGAGGCGAGCACGATCTCGGCCCATACCAGGTCGAGGTTCATCCGCGCGACCTCGGTGCTGATGCGGAACCCCATGCCGACGATAGGGGTGCCGAAGAACTCGGCGACGATCGCGCCGATCAGCGCCAAGGACGCGTTCAGCTTGAACGCGACAAACAGGAATGGCACGGCGGCGGGCAGGCGGAGCCGGAGCAGGGTCGCCCAGTAGCCCGCGCCGTAGCCGCGCATCAGGTCGCGCTCCATGGCGCCGGCAGCGGCGAGGCCTGCGGTCGCCTGCACCAGCATGGGAAAGAACGTCATCACCACGACGACCGCGGCCTTGCTGGGCCAATCGAAGCCGAACCACATCACCATGATCGGGGCAATGCCGACGATGGGCATGGCGGCGGCGAGGCTGCCCAGCGGCATGACGCCGCGCCGCAGGAACTCCGAGCGGTCGAGCGCAACGGCCGCGAGCAGCCCGGCCGCACAGCCGATCGCATAGCCCGGCACTACGGCGCGCAGCACGGTCTGCACGAAATCGGCGCCGAGCGTCGGCAGATGGGTGACGAACGCATGGACGATGGCGGACGGCGGCGGCAGCAGGATCCCCGGCACGCCGTATCCGACGCATGCGAGCTGCCAGGCCGCCAGCAGCAATGCGCCGAACAGTAACGGCGGCCCGGCCCGCGCCACCCTACCGCGCCGCTGCGCCAGCCACCAGAGCAGGCAGCCGCCCCCGGTCAGCAAGCTGAGTAGAAGAAGCGTCGTCAAAGCCGCCCGCCCCACGCGCGCGCCAGGCAGGCGCGTGCAAGGTCTACGCCGACGGTCACCAGCCATGCCAGCGCGGCCGCGGTGAACAGCGCCGCCCAGATCTGCAGCGTCTGTCCGTAGTATGACCCCGCCAGCAGACGCGCGCCGAGGCCAGCCTGGGCGCCGGTCGGCAGCTCTGCGACGATAGCGCCGACCAGCGCCAGGGCGCCCGCCACCTTCATCGCCGGAAACAGGAACGCCATCGACGCCGGCCAGCGCAGCCGGATAAAAACCTGGGCGCCGGTCGCGGCATAGGTGCGCATGAGGTCGCGCTGCATCATGTCGGGCGCGCGCAAGCCGGTGGCCATCGCCATGGTGATGGGAAAGAAGCTGAGCCACCCCGCGATCAGCGCCTTTGGCAGCAGCCCGGTCAGCCCGGCGTTGCCCAGCACGACCACGACCATCGGCGCGATGGCGAGCACCGGGACCGTCTGGCTCGCAATGATCCAGGGCATCAGGGAGCGGTCGAGCGTGCGGGCATGGACGATGCCAACGGCGAGCGCCGTGCCGAGTACCAGCGCGATGGCGAAGCCGCACAACGCCGCCTCGGCGGTGACGGCCGCGTGGAAGATGAGGCTGTGCGCCGAGCTGACGGGATAGCGGAACAGCTCGTCCATGATCTCGCCGGCGACCTGATGCGGCGCGGGCAGCAACGGCCGGTCAAGCCATAGGGTGGACACCCAGACGTCGCGCGCGCTCGTGCCGTCGTCGGCGAGGCTCGCCGCCCCGTCATGGTTCATCCACATCGCCGCCGGATACCAAGCCGCGACCAGCGCCAGCAGCACGGTCGCCACCGGCAGCACCTGGCGCATGCGGTCAGTCATAGCTGTGCCCAGCCCGCAATGCGCTGCGGACGCGGTGCGCGATCGCGAGGAAACCGGGGCTTTCGCGAACATCGAGCGGGCGTTCGGCCGGGCCGAGGTCGACGTCGATCACCTCGACGATCTTCCCCGGCCGCGGCGACATCACCACGATGCGCGAGGAGAGATAGACCGCCTCGGGGATCGAATGCGTCACGAACAGGCAGGTCAGCCCAGTCTGTCGCCAGAGGCGGTGCAGATGCAGGTTCAGCGTGTCGCGGGTGATCTCGTCCAAGGCGCCGAACGGCTCGTCCATCAGCAGCAAGGACGGCTCGAAACATAGTGCGCGAGCGATGGAGACGCGCTGCTGCATGCCGCCCGAGAGCTGCCAGGGAAAGCGCGCCTTGAAGTCGGCGAGTCCCACCAATGCCAAGTAACGGGATGCGCGCTCACGCTGCTCCGCCTTCGGCATGCCGGCCAGCTCCAGCGGCAGGCGCACGTTGCGCTCGGCGTTGCGCCACGGGAACAGGGCCGGCGCCTGGAACACGTAGCCGTAGGCGCGGGACAGCCGGGCCTCGTGCGGGGTCATGCCGGCGACGGTCAGGCGGCCGGCCGTCGGCTGCTCGAGGTCGGCGACGGTGCGGAGCAGGGTCGTCTTGCCGCAGCCAGAGGGGCCGATCAGCGAGGTGAACGAGCCCCGCGGCACAGATAGGTGGATGTCGGCCAGGGCGTGGACGGCCTGTCCGTCAGCGGCGAAGGTGAGCGAAAGGCCATCGGCCCGTATCGCGTCCGGTGGCGCCGCCACGTCGAATACCTTGTTCCGGGACGATATCACGCTGGCGGGCGTCACCCCAACTGCTCCGCCAGAAAAGCGAGCAGCGCCGCGTTGAACGCGTCGGGCTCGGTCACGGTGAAGCCATGGCCACCCTCTGGGACGAGCCACAGGCGCGCGCCGGGGATGCCGGCGGCCAGCGTTTCCGACGCGGTCCAGGGCACGAGCATGTCGTCGCGCGAGGCGGCCAGCAGCGTTGGGCAGCCGACCTCGCCCAGCCGGGCCTCGACATCGAAGGCCTGCAACGCCGCGATCCGCCTCAACAGCGTGTCCGTGCCCTGGAAATGCGCGACCGCGTGCTCATGCTCGCGCGCGAGGCGTTGCGTGTTCCGCGACAGCCAAGGTGCGGGGTAGAGGAACAGCGGCTGGGCCCGCACATAGGCCTCGGGGCCGAGCCGCAGCAGATCCTTGCGGACGGCGAAGCAGCGCTCCGTATGGGGATCGACCTTTGCCCATGCGTTGACGAGAACGAGGCTGGCGACACGGGCCGGACTGCGCAACGCGAGCTCCAGGCCGACCAGGCCGCCGAGGGCATGACCGACGAAGTGGCAACGCTCAATGCCGATCTCATCGAGGACTTCGATGACGTCGTCCGCCATGCAGCGCATCGAATACGGCTCTGGCAGCGGTCCTGCGTTCTGGCCGGTGCCGCGCTGATCGTAGGTCACCACGCGGTGCCGCTCGCATAGCTGATCGAGTTGCGGCTGCCAGAACGCCCCGACGCCGCCAAGGCCGGACGACAGCAGGACCGTCCCCGCCTCGGCGCTCGCCCGGCCATGCACCTCGAAGCGCATGGCCCGTTCAGGCCGGCTTGCCGATATGCGCCGTCGTCGCGATCTCGATCAGCGCGTCCGGCTTGACGAGGCCGCACTGGATGCAGAAGCGCGCCGGCTTGTCGCCCGGGAAGAACTCGGCATAGACCGCGTTGATGGCGGCGTAGTTGGCCCAGTCGGTTATGAAGATCGCGTTGAACGTCACGTCCGCCATAGTGCCGCCGGCCGTCTCGACCACCGACTTGATCGTATTGAGGACATGGCGGGTCTGCGCGGCCGGGTCGCCGGCGTGCACGACGTTGTTGTCGCGGTCGAACGGCAGCGTGCCGGAAACGTAGACGACGCCGTCGGCGACGACGCCCGGCGAATAGGGCGCGAGCGGCTTGCCGCTGCCCGGGGGAATGATCGGCATGATCGGCATTGCGGGACTCCGTTCTGTTTCACGCGGAATGGACCGGGGGCGTGGTCGGCGTCGGCGTCTGCAGGATGACGCCGCAGAAGTCCGCCACGGTGGAGACCCAGCCAAAGAACATCTCGATGTTATACAGCGCGGCATGTTGCGCGAATTCTGGCCCGGCCTGGTGCGTCGCGTCCGCCAACACGACGCCAAAATATTCGAGGTGATACGCGTCACGCAGCGACGACTCGACGCAGACGTTCGTCGCGATGCCGGTGAAAACCAGGTTGCGGATCCCGCGCGCGCGCAGGAAGCTGTCGATGTTGGTGTTGAAGAACACGCTGTATCGGGTTTTCTGAATGACGACGTCGCCGGGCTGCGGCGTCAGTGCGTCGACGATGGCGTAGTCCCATCCGCCCTTGGCCAACAGCTTGCCCATAAGCTCCGGACGGTCCCGCATCGTCTTCAGCGCGTTGGACTTGTGCCAGTTCGGCGAGCCGGGGCCGCCTGCCTCGACATAACCGGCGTCCCAGCCGTTCTGCAGGAAGATCACCTGCATCCCAGCCGCGCGGGCGGCGTCGACTGCGGTGACGATCCGCGCGGTCGCAGCGGCGGCTCCGGAGATGTCGAAGCCGGCGAGGTCGAGATAGCCGCCGGGCGAGGCATAGGCGTTCTGCATGTCGACGACGATGAGCGCGGTTTTGTCCGGCTCGATCCGGATCGGCTCGGGCCGCGCCGGAAGCACGACCGAACGGTCTGCCGTCAGGCCGGATATCCTGGCTTCGCTCGTTTGCATCATGCCCTTTCCGCCTGCGTCAATTGCCGGCGCGTTGCCATTAGGGGTTGGATGCGGATGCCGAAATCGTCCATGCCCGCCAGGAAATCGTCGAAGGTCAACATCACGCCGCCGGCGCCGGGCACTTCGGCGATCTCGTCCAGCATGTGCGCCACGTGGGCATAGGAGCCGACCAGCGTCCCCATGTTGAGGTTCACCGCCGAGGTTGGGTCCGCCATCGACCGCACGTTGGTGTCGGGGCCGGACTTCGTGTCGGCGGCGCTTTGCTGCGTCAGCCAGGCCAATGCTTCGGTGTCGGCGCCTCGTTTATAGCGCTCCCACTTGGCGAAGGCGGCATCGTCGGTCGCGTCGGCGATGATCATGAATAGCGCATAGGTCGAGACGTCGCGGCCTGTCCGCAGCGTTGCCGCCTGCAGCCGGGCCGCAGTCGGCGCGAATGCGGCAGGCGTGTTGAGGCCCTTGCCGAAGCAGAAGTTGCGGTCGGCAAAGGAGGCGGTGAACGCCAGCCCGGCGTCGCTCTGGCCGGCGCAGATGAGCTTGATGTCGGCTTGCGGCCTAGGGCTTACGCGGCAATCATCCATGGTGAAGAACTCACCTTTGAAGTCGCACGACCCAGTGCGCCAAAGTGTGCGCAAGATGTGCACGTATTCTTTCACGTAATCGTAGCGGCGCGCAAAGTATTCGTCGCCGGGCCAGAGGCCCATTTGGGCATACTCGGGCTTTTGCCAGCCGGTGATGATGTTGATCCCGAACCGCCCATTGGATATCGAGTCGATCGTTGAAGCCATGCGGGCGACGATCGCTGGCGGCATAACGAGCGTCGCGGCGGTTGCGAACAGTTTGATGCGCGACGTCACGGCCGCGAGCCCGGCCATCAGCGTGAAGGATTCCAGATTGTGATCCCAGAACTCGGTTTTACCGCCGAATCCACGTAGCTTGATCATTGAGAGTGCGAAATCCAGGCCGTACTGCTCTGCCTTCAATACGACCGTCTTGTTGAGCTCGAACGTGGGCATGTATTGCGGCGCGGTTTCTGAGATCAGCCAGCCATTATTGCCAATCGGAATGAAAACGCCGATCTCCACGTCACGTCCCTTTCTCTCACGGCCTATATTGGCGAGTGCCGCGCAAACAAAGCACGAATCGTGCCATGGAGCGAATTCGTCTGCGCCATCGCCGGAGTAGGCCGGACGATCTTTGGAAGCCCTAATGCCAAAACTTGTATCAAGTCTCATTGATCGGAACCTACCCATTCGGCCGAAACAGCCCGTATGGGTTGGATGCGGCTGGGATCATAGGTTCCAACCAATGAGAGCTGGTATCAGCTGCTCGTGCTCTGACCCAAACGGAAGCCATCGACAGTCGGCGGATAGTTGTGAGGGTGATATCAGCGGGTCCTGGTTGTAGAGGGGAGTGTCAAAAACCTGGGGCGCTACGCCGCGAGCTGGATTGCTGAGTGGCCAAGCCGCCCGTCCAGAACCGCCGCCCTGACCTGAAGCACACGATCGGCGCCGCGGGGCGACCAGGGCATCTGCCGTCGCTCGTTCCTGCGGGTACTTACCAGCTGGTTGACATGGAGTTATGGCGGGCGGGCGCCCTCCTATTGTGACTGAGGCCTGCGG
>CAZZWN010000073.1:0-13929 GCA_964657765.1 uncultured Acetobacteraceae bacterium | reverse complement strand
ATGCACTCGTGCGAGCCGTCGGCCAGGTCGGACGGCTGCAACGGCATGCCATGGCGCTTGATGTAGCTCGGCGCGGCGCAGGTAAGAACGCGCGTTTCAAAGATCCTGCGCGCTATCAGCGAGGAGGTTTCGGGCTCGCCAAATCGAACTGCCAGATCGAATCCGTCCGCAACGAGATCGCCGAGGCGGCTGCGGATGGCGAGTTCGATCTCAAGCTGGGGATGGATCGCGAGAAGCCTTGGAAGGTTCGGCGCGAGGATGAACTGGCCGAACGCCGTGTCCGCGTTGATTCGCAGGCGGCCGCGCACGGCTGCGTCGGCGCCCGCCGCTTCCGTTGCGGCATCCTCGATACCCGCCAGAAGCGGGCGCACCTCCTCGAAGAAGCGCCGACCCTCGTCCGTAAGGCTCACGGCGCGGGCGGTTCGATGGAATAGACGAATGCCGACGCGGTCTTCCAACCGCGCCACCGCCCGGCTCACGCCTGACTGCGACAACCCGAGCGTCTCGCCGGCGCGCGAGAAGGCGCCGGCTTCCACAACAGCCGCCATGACGCCGATTCCGCTCAGGAGCCGCCCGTCGAAGCCCATGGTCAGCCCGCACCTTCGTCATGCTAAGACTGACAAGAGCGCGTGCTGCGCAAGTCTCGTCAAGGCGCAGGGTGACTCCATACCCGAAGGAGGACCGTTCATGACCATCGCTGCCACGCAGAGCCGCACGCTTTTCAAGGGAGGCACGGTGCTCAGCCTCGACCGCAACGTGGGCGATCACACCCGTGCCGACGTGCTCGTGGAAGGGACTCGCATTGCTGCGGTGGGGCCTGATCTCGTCGCTGACGGCGCGCAGGTGATCGACGCCACCGGCATGATCGTGATGCCCGGGCTCATCAACGCGCACCAGCATGCCTGGCTCGGCTTGCTGCGCGGCATGATGCCCAATGTGGACGCAATCGGCGACTATATGGCGGCGATCCCCCAGATGCTCGGCCGTTTCTACACGCCGCAGGACTCCGGATTGGCGACCCGTCTGACCGCGCTCTCATGCCTCGACGCGGGCGTGACCACGCTGTTGGACGCTTGCCACAACACAAGAAGCTCCGCGCACAGCGATGCGGCGATCGAAGCCTTCGAGGCGGCGGGTTTGCGGGCGCTGCATATGGTAGGTAAGCCGCTTGACACCTGGCCCGGCACTTGGCCCGGCGACGTGGAGCGGCTGGCGGCCGGTCGCGAAGCCCGCGATGTCCTCGTGTGCATCGGCATGTTCGCCCAGCCGGACTCCATGGAGACGAGCATCCCACTCGCGCGGAAGCTCGGCTTGCGAATCTTGACTGAGTATGCCGGCCCCGGCGGGTGGATCACCGACATGCACGAGAAGGGCCTGCTTGGCCCGGACAGCATCTTCAATCACTGCACCCGCCTGAGCGACAGCGAATGGAAGCTCCTGGCCCAGGCCGGCGCCCATGTGACGGTGAACCCGCGCTCGGACGCCCTGTTCGGCTTCGAAGCGGGCGGCTTCCCGTTCCAGGCCGCCATCGACCACGGGATCAAGCCCGCGCTCGGCGTGGACGTGGACACGTCCATGAGCGGCGACATGTTCGCCGAGATGCGCACCGCCTTCTTCCAGCAGCGTTCCGTGGCGCAGGCACACCGGACCGCCGACGCCAGCGCGGGCCCGGCAGCCATCACCGTGCGGAAGGTGCTGGAAGCCGCGACCGTGAACAGCGCGGCCTGCCTCGGGCTTGCCGACCAGGTCGGCACGCTCACGCCCGGCAAGCAGGCTGACATCATCGCGATCAGGACTGACGGTATCGCCGTCTACCCGTCGCACAACGCGATCGGCACCGTCGTCCATATGGTGGATCGCGCGGACGTGCAGGAGGTCATGGTGGCCGGCCGGCTGCGCAAGCACGAGGGCCAACTCCTCGACGTGGACCTACGACGGCTGCACGCCGAGACGGACACGGCTCGCAGCCGCCTGTTCAGGACCGCAGGCTATACGCCCGACGCATTCGAGGATCGGTTTCCGCAGCTCCATGCGGCTGCCTGAGCGCAGCAGGGACATGGCCAGGATTTTTATTTCCGGTTCGTCCGCAGGCCTCGGCCTGATGACCGGCCGCCTCCTGACGGAGCAGGGCCACAGCGTTGTTCTACACGGCCGGACCAAGTCGAAAAGTGACGATGTCCGGCGCGGACTGCCGGAGGTCGAAGCGGTCGTGACGGGCGATCTCTCGACAGTCCGCGGCGCCCGCGACGTGGCCGAGCAGGTCAACAAGCTCGGCAGGTTCGATGCGGTAATCCACAACGCCGGGATCGGCTACCGTGAGCCGAAGCGGGCCGAGACCGAAGACGGGCTGCCTGAAGTCTTTGCTGTCAACGTGTTGGCGCCCTATCTCCTGACCGCCCTGATCGAGCGGCCAGCCCGGCTCGTCTACCTGAGCTCGGGCATGCACCTCAGCGCCGACGCTAGCCTGGACGATTTTGCCTGGAGCCGACGCCGCTGGTCGGGTGCGACCGCCTACGCCGAGAGTAAGCTGCACGACGTGCTGCTGGCCTTCGCTGCGGCGCGGCTCTGGCCGGACGTGCTTTCAAACGCGCTGGAGCCGGGCTGGGTGCCGACCCGCATGGGCGGTCCCGGGGCACCGGACGACATGGACCAGGCACACCGCACCCAGGCGTGGCTGGCCGTGAGCGACGACCCCGGGGCGACTGTGACGGGGGAGTATTTCTATCACCTGCGCCGTCGCTCCCCGAATCCGCAGGCGCGCGACCCGGACCTGCAGGACGGGCTGCTGGCTGCGTGCGAGCGCAACTCATCGATCCCCTGGCCGCCCTGACCTCATGATGGAGCATGGACCAATGGTTGAGAGAAAGGACGTCATCGTGCGCTACGCGACCCAGACTGTGGGCGATGTCGAAGTGTTCTATCGCGAGGCGGGACCGTCCGACGCGCCAGTGCTGCTCCTGCTGCACGGCTTTCCCACTGCGGGGCACATGTTCCGCGACCTGATCCCCCTGATGGCCGACCGTTACCGCGTGATCGCGCCCGACCTGCCGGGGTTCGGCAACACCACAGCGCCGCCGCGGAGCCAGTTCGACTATACTTTCGACGCACTCGCGCAGACGATGGAGGGGTTCACCGACGCGCTGAACCTGCAAAGCTACGCGCTGTATATTTTCGACTACGGCGCGCCGGCAGGCCTCCGACTGGCCATGCGGCGCCCGGAACGAGTGAGCGCAATCATCACCCAGAACGGGAACGCCTACCTTGAGGGGCTGAGCGACGGCTGGGGACCGTTCAAGGCGTACTGGGCCGACCCCACACCGGCAACCCGCGAGGCCTGTCGTCAGGCGGCGCTCACCGACGCGGCCCTTCACGTGCAATACGAGCACGGCGCCCCGATAGAGCGGCTGTCGCCGGACGGGCTGACACTCGACATCCACTACATGCACCGGCCCGATGCGCAGGAAATCCAGCTTGACCTGATCCTGGACTATCGCACCAACCTTGCCCTTTACCCCGACTTCCAGCGCTACTTCCGCGAGAGCCGGCCGCCGTTGCTGGCGGTGTGGGGACGCAATGACCCATACTTCATCCCGGCGGGCGCGCAAGCCTATAGCCGCGACCTGCCGGACGCCGAAATCCATCTGCTCGACGCCGGCCACTTTGCCCTTGAGACCCATCATCTCGAGATCTCCGGATTGATCCGCGACTTTCTGCAGCGTCACGACGTCTGATGGGAAACCATGTTCGCACGCCGCTCGTGCCCGCGGCACCAGGCACCGCACTCGATCCCCCGCTGCGCATGCTCGTCGGTGTCGTCAAGACTGGAGGTTCGGTTTCGTTCCACCCCATCGGCGCAACGCTCGCGGTCGGCGTTCCAGCCCACCTCGCGCACACATTGGACCTGGCACAGCACCTGGTCATGGAGGCCATTCAATCATGAGCGCCACCAACCTTCGTTCGACTCAGGTGCCAGCGAAGTCGCAGTTCGATTACCTGCCCGTCGGTCTCTTCGGCTCCGTCATGGGCCTGACCGGGCTTTCCGTCGCATGGCGCCTTGCGCATGCTCGCTACGGCGTGCCGCTATGGGCGGCGGACGGCGTGGCCGTCGTCGCGGCCGCGGCGTTCATCCTGGTGACGTTCGGCTACCTGGCAAAGCTCGCGATCGCTCCTGGCGCCGTTCTCGCCGAGTTCGGTCATCCGATCGCCGGCAACCTGTTCGGCACGGTCCTCATCAGCTTCCTGCTGCTGCCGATCCTCCTGGCGCCGTTCAACCTGTTGGCTGCACAGGTCATGTGGGGCGTCGGCACGGTCGGCATGGTGGCGTTCGCGTGGCTGATCGTCAGCCGCTGGATGAGCGACCGGCAGTTGGTTGCCCATGCGACCCCGGCGTGGATCATCCCGGTCGTCGGCCTGCTGGACGTGCCCCTGGCGCTTCCCGGCCTTGGCCTGCCGCCCATGCACGGCGTGATGGTATTGGGCCTAGCTGTCGGCCTCTTCTTCGCCGTGCCGTTGTTCACGCTGATCCTGTCGCGGCTGGTGTTCGAGCCACCGATGCCCGATGCGTTGCAGCCGTCGCTGCTGATCCTGGTAGCGCCCTTCGCGATCGGCTTCTCCACCTACGTGGCGACGACTGGGCAGGTCGATCTGTTCGCGCAGTCGCTCTACGTGCTGACGCTGTTCATGCTGGCCGTGCTGCTCAATCGTCTTCGCAGCCTCGCGCATTGCTGCCCGTTCCGTGTGTCGTGGTGGGCGGTCAGTTTCCCGCTTGCCGCCTCTGCCATTGCCACCCTGAAGTTTGCCGCCGCCGAGCCGGGGGTCGTCACCGATGTGATCGCACTCGCAATGCTGGGGCTTGCGACAGTCACCATCGCCGGGTTGCTCTTCCGTAGCCTGGTTGGGCTCGCGCGCGGCGAGTTGCGGACATTGAGCGCGTAGCGACCAGCATCGCGTCATCGATCGAAGTCGCGGCGCTCCAACCGACGATCCGCAAAGGAATAGGAAATGCCATTCGCCCGCATCGATATGATCAAAGGTAAGTCCGCCGAGTTCCGCCAGGGAGTTGGCGACGTAGTCTATCAAGCCATGATCGACGTCCTCAAAGCGCCACCCGGCGATCGCTTCCAGGTGATCGCCGAACATGATCCCGAAAACTTCGTGTTCGATCCTGATTTCCTCGGCATTCATCGAACGGCAGGGTGCATCGTCATCCAGCTCACCCTGGTTGCAGGCCGGTCGCTCGAACAGAAGCGCGGCTTCTACAAGCAGGTCGCGGATGCGCTGCACGACCGGCTGGGGGTGAGGCGGGAAGATGTCGTCATCAACCTGGTGCCGGTGAACGCCGACGACTGGTCCTTCGGAAACGGCGAGGCGTCACTCGTCCGTTAGAGAGCCTTAAACCCGGTAGCACGCCAGCGAACGGCGTCAGGACCAATTCGATGAACGTGAATACCATGATGGCGATGATGCTGGATGGTGAGAATGCGCCCTTTCGACTGGCTGAGATCGCCCGGCCGGTGCCGGGCAACGGCGAGGTGCTGGTGCGCATCCTCGCCAGCGGCGTGAACCCGCTCGACACCAAGATACGCGCAGGTGCCGCAGCCCACGCGCGGCATCTGTTGCCCGGCATTCTCGGCATCGACATGGCTGGCGTGGTGGAGGAAGTCGGCGCAGAGGTCACGCGGTTCCGCCGCGGCGACGACGTATATGGGATGACCGGCGGCGTCGGCGGTGTGCAGGGCTCGCTCGCCGAGTACGCGGCGGTCGATGCCGACCTGCTGGCACGCAAGCCCGCGAACCTGTCGATGACAGAGGCCGCCGCATTGCCGCTGGTCGTCATCACGGCGTGGGAAGGCCTGGTTGACCGAGCTGGAGTCAAGTCCGGGCAGACCGTGCTGATCCAGGGAGGTGGAGGAGGCGTTGGGCACGTCGCGATACAGATCGCTCGCGCCTTCGGGGCCGAGGTGTTCGCAACGGACAGGGTATCGAAGGCCGAAGCGCTACGAGCCAATGGCGCCACCCCGATCGACCGAGATATGCCCGCCAACGACCAGGTCCAGGTTTTCACCGGCGGCCTCGGGTTCGATCTCGTCTACGACACCGTGGGGGGAGCGGTGCTGGACGCCTCCTTCGCGTCGGTCAGCCGATTTGGCCACGTGGTGAGCGCGCTCGGCTGGGGCACGCATGCTTTGGCGCCGTTGTCGTTCAAGGCTGGCACCTACTCAGGCGTGTTCACGCTGCTGCCCCTGCTGACCGGCGAGGGTCGCGCGCACCACGGCGAAATCCTGGAACGAGCGACGGATCTGATCGAGGCTGATAAGCTCGCCCCGCGGCTTGATCCCCAGACATTCGGATTGGGAGAGGTAGGAGCTGCCCACGACGCAGTTGCCGCAGGAAGCACTGCCGGAAAGGTCGTCGTGAGCGTCAACTAGACGGCAGAGCGTCAGTTGAGTGGCACGCGGCCAGGAGACTACTGCCTCCTCGCCTGCGTCTCGAGCCGCCGCCGCATCCTGCTTCGCTCCTACATTCCCGCATCGCCGGCCGTCAGCAGTGACTCGCCTGTGATCCAACTCGCATCGTCGGAGGCAAGGAAGGCAACCGAGGCCGCGATGTCGTCGGGCTGGCCGGGGCGGCCGAGCGGAAAAACCGACCGGCACCGCCTCAACCGCAGCGGCAACCGCCAAGCCAATGCGGCCCTTTACCGGGTGGTCATCGTCCGCATGCGCGGCCACCAGCCAACACTGAACTATGTCCGCCGGCGCACCGCGGAAGGTAAGTCCAAAGCCGAAATCATCCGTTGCCTCAAACGCTACGTCGCTCGTGAGATTTCCGGGTATCTCTGCGCCAGACCAACCATGGCCGATGCGCCCGCAATCGGCTCTTGACCGACATAGGAGCATCAACGCCATGGCCGAGAGCTTCTTCTTAACCCTCGAAGTCGAGCTGCTCAGCGGTGGCCGGTTCGCACCCCAGGCCGAGGCCAGGATGGCCTGCTTCAGCTACATCGAGGGCTGGTATAACCCGGTGCGGCTGCATTCGGGACTGGGATACCGGTCACCCATGACCTATGAAGCCGACATGCAGACCGTCATGGCCGAGACGTAGCCCGCACGTCGACAAACCGTCCATCGAACCGGGTCAATCCCAGGCTTCGAGAATCCGGTCCGACGGACTGGACGGCCAGGACGGCCTATTTGGGATCGTTGGAGCCAAAACGACGCCCGGCGCCGGCCGCCCCTCCCCGGCTTGCTCGGCCACCAGCCGGCCGCGGTCCAGCATCAGGGCACGGTCCGCCAGCGCCAATGCCTCCTCGTGGTCGTGCGTCACGAACAAGGTGGTCGTGCCGAGCGCGTTGTGGATGCGGCGCAGTTCGCCCCGCAGTTCTTCGCGCACCTGGCGGTCCAGCGCGCCGAACGGCTCGTCCAGCAGCAGGATGCGCGGCTCGACCGCAAGGGTCCGCGCCAGCGCCACCCGTTGCCGCTGCCCGCCGGACAGTTGCGACGGCATGCGATCGCCCAAGCCCTGCAGCCGGACCAGCGCCAGCATGCGCTCGACGGCGGCGGCGATCTCGCGCCGGGGCGGGCGGGGGCGGCGGACGTGCAGGCCGAACGCGATGTTGCGCGCAACCGTCATGTGCTCGAACAGCGCATAACCCTGGAACACGAAACCGAGGCCCCGCTGCCCCGGCGGCAGGTCGCCGGCAGGCCGCCCGGCCAGAAACAGCGTGCCGGAGTCCGCGTGTTCCAGCCCGGCGATCACCCGCAGCAGCGTCGTCTTGCCGGACCCCGACGGGCCGAGCAGGGCGACGAAGCTGCCCGCGGCCACGTGCAAACTCACGCTGTCCAGGATGCGGGTCGCGCCGACCTGCTTGGACAGGCGCTCGACCCGGATCACTCCGCCACCAGACGCGCCTGGATACCACGGGCCAGCAGCGCCTGCCCCCGCCAATCCAACCCGGCGCGCAGGACGATCGTCAGCAGCGCGACCCCGGCCAGCAAGGTCGCCACCCCGAACGCGGCGGCGATGTCATACTCTTGATACAACACCTCGATGTGCAGCGGCACGGTGTTGGTCAGCCCGCGAATGCGGCCGGACACGACGGATACGGCACCGAACTCCCCCATAGACCGTGCGCTGCATAGTAGCACGCCCTGCAGCAAGCCCCAGCGAATCTTCGGCAGGGTCACGCGCAGGAACACCTGCAGCCCGTTGGCGCCCAGCACCAGCGCGGCTTCCTCTTCCCCGACGCCCTGCGCGCCCATCAGCGGGATGAGCTGCCCGGCTACGAAAGGCAGCGTCACGAACAGCGTGGCCAGCACGATGCCCGGCAGCGCGAAGACGATCCGGATGCCGGTGTCGGACAGCAGCGGCCCGAACCAGCCCTGCGCGCCGAACATCAACACCCACACCAGCCCGGAAATGACCGGCGACACCGAGAACGGCAGTCCGACCAGCACCCGCAGCAGCCGGCGGCCCCGGAAGCGGAAGCGGCTGACGCACCAGGCCGCGGCCACGCCGAACACGGTGTTGGCCGGCACCACGATGGCGGCGACCACCAGGGTCAGCCGGATTGCGGCCGCCGCGTCCGGATCGGTGACGGCCGCGGCGAACGCTTCCACCCCACCCGAGAACGCCCCGGCGAACAGCACGGCCAGCGGCAGCACCAGCAGCCAGGCCGCCACCAGCAGCGCCCCCCCGATCAGCAACCCACGCCACGCCGGCCCCTCGCCGACGCTGAGGCTACGCGGCATGGCGGCGTCCCGCCGGGCCCTGCAGCCGGTCGATGCCCACCAGCAGCATGAACGACAGCAGCAGCATCGCCGTGCCGAGCAGCGCGGCGCCGGGGATGTCGTATTGCTCCAGCTTGGTCACGATCAGCAACGGCACGATCTCGGACACCATCGGACGATTGCCGGCGATGAAGATGACCGAGCCGTATTCGCCGACCGCGCGCGCGAACCCCAGCGCCGTGCCGGTCGCCACTGCCGGCAACAGGGGCGGCAGGATCACGAGGCGGAAGGCCTGCCACGGCGACGCGCCCAGGATCATTGCCGCCTCGTCGGCCGCCGGGTCGAGGCCGGCCAGCACCGGCTGAATTGCGCGCACGACGAAGGGCAGGGCAACGAACAGCAGCGCCACGCCGATGCCGAGCGGCGTGAACGCGACGGTGATGCCGAGCGGCGCGAGCAGCCGCCCCATCCAGCCGTTCGGGACATACAGCGTCGTCAGCGCGATGCCGGCGACGGCGGTGGGCAGCGCGAGCGGCAGGTCCATTGCCGCGTCCAGCACGCGGCGGCCGGGGAAGCGGTAGCGCTCCAATACCCAGGCGAGCAGCAGGCCCATGGGCACGCTGACCAAGGCGGCGCCGGCGGAGACGCCGAAGCTGACCCGGAAGGCGCTGAGCGTGCGCGGGTCGGTGAACAGCGCCCAGGCCCGGCCGGGCTCCGCCGTGGCAGCCTTGATCAGCAGACCCGCGAGCGGCACCAGGACGAACAGCCCGAGATAGGCCCACGTCACGCTCACGGTCAGGCCGAAGCCAGGCAGGATCCGCCGCCGCACGCCGCTACTGGCCGGGCTTGTAGATTTGGTCGAACACGCCGCCATCGCCGAAGTGCTCGCGCTGCACCGCGGGCCAGTCTCCCAGGGTGTCGGCGATGGTGAATGTGGCGACGTTCGGAAACTGCCCGGCGTGGCGCGCCAGCACGGCCGGGTCGGTCGGGCGGTAGAAGTTGCGGGCGGCGATGTCCTGCCCCTCGGGCGACCACAGGAAGCGCAGGTAGGCTTCGGCGACCGCCCGGGTGCCGTGGCGGTCCACCACCTTGTCCACGACGGCCACGACCGGTTCGGCCACGATGCTGAGCGACGGCACGACGATCTCCAGCCGGTCGCGGCCCATCTGGCGGACCGCGAGGTTGGCGTCGTCCTCCCACGCCAGCAGCACGTCGCCCTGGTTGCGCTGCGCGAAGGTGATGGTGCTGCCGCGCGCGCCGGTGTCGAGCACGGGGACATGCTTGAACAGCTCCGCCACGAACGCCCGGGCGCGGTCCTTGTCGCCGCCGTTTGTGCGCAGCGCCCAGCCCCAGGCGGCCAGATAGTTCCAGCGCGCGCCGCCGGAGGTCTTGGGGTTGGGCGTAATGACGCTGACGCCCGGCCGCACGAGGTCGGTCCAGTCATGGATGCCCTTGGGGTTGCCCTTGCGCACCACGAACAGGATCGTGGACGTGTAGGGCACCGACCCGTTCGGCAGCCGGCTCCGCCAGCCCGGCGCAACCAGGCCGGACCGCTCGCTGATGGCGTCGATGTCCGGCTGCAGCGCGAGCGTCACCACGTCCGCCTCCAGCCCGTCGATCACCGCCCGGGCCTGCGCGCCCGAGCCGCCATGGCTTGCGCGGATTTGAACGGCCTGCCCGGTCTGCGCCAGCCAGGCCTTCGCGAAGGCCGGGTTGATGGCGGCATACAGCTCCCGCGTCGGGTCGTAGGATACGTTCAGCAGGGTCGCGGGGGACGTCTGGGCCTGCGCGCGTGCCGCGGGCAGCATAGCCAGGCCGGTCATGATGAGGAATGACAGGGTGCGCAGCATGGGCGGTATCCTCCGTTTAGGGATGGATGACATGCGTCGGGCCTGGACGCTTTCATCAGCGCGGCAGTGCCTGCCTCTAGCCATGATCACGCGCAAATGCGAGCGCCGATCGTCCTGCCGATCCGGCAGCGGCATCTTGCAAGTGACCATTGTCGTTCGCGCTGGTTACGGATGATGATTCCTCGTGAGTGACCGGCTAGCAGCCTGTCGGACTTAACAGGTGTTGGGGAGGGTGGAAACGCTGCTGGCCGACACCGGGTAGTTCAGCCGGGCCAACGTGGAAGCGTGTCGTATGAGCTGAAGGCGGATGGCGAGCCGACCGGGATAGTCGAGCTGTCGCCCGAGTGGATCCGCGACGACGCTGTGTTTGCCGCATTGCCAATCCGCTCTCGGAACGCTACGCGACGTGCGAGCACAGACGACCCGTCATAAAAAAGCCGATGTCTTACGAGAAAGCCTATCTTTCACAGAAAGGCCTGGGCCATTGCACCGACGCACCTTGCTCGCCGCCGCCGCCATCCTTGGCGGCCGGCCAACGCTGGCAGCCGAAGCGGCCATCGATCCGGCGGACGGACCGTTCGATGGCTCCACGGTCCGCCGCTTGGCCGCGAGCCTAGCCAAGCAGCCATACGAGCAGCCGGATGCGAAGCTGCCCGCCGCCGTCGATAAGCTCACCTATGACCAGTATCGCGGCATCCGGTTCAAGGCGGATCATGCGCTCTGGCTCGGCCGCAAGCTGCCATTCACCGTCGGGTTCTTCCCGCGCGGCGCGCTCTATCGAACGCGGGTCGACATCTTCGAGGTATCTGGCGGTCAGGCCAAGGCTGTTCCCTACAGCCCAGACGCGTTCGACTACGCCGACCCCGCGTTCCGGGTGCCGGACGACCTCGGATATGCCGGGCTGCGCATCTTCGCACCCATCAACAAGCCGGACGTCTTCGACGAGGCATGCGTCTTCCTCGGCGCCAGCTATTTCCGTGCAGTGGCGAAGGGCCAGGTCTTCGGCCTCTCCGCCCGCGGCTTGGCGATCGGCACCGGAAATGCCCGGGGCGAGGAGTTCGCCAGCTTTCGCTCATTCTGGCTGGAAATCCCGCAGCAGGGCATAGGCTCGCTCGTGCTGCATGCGTTGCTCGACAGCAAGAGCGCAACCGGCGCCTACCGGTTCACGATACGACCCGGCGACGTGACGATGTTCGATGTCGAGAGCGTCCTCTACCCGCGCGTCGACCTCACCGAACCCGGCATCGCGCCGCTGACGAGCATGTATTTTTTCGACAACAAGGAGCGGCGCCGTTTCGACGATTGGCGGCCGGCGGTGCACGACTCGGAGGGACTCGCGATTGCCAATGGCCGCGGCGAGCAGCTATGGCGTCCGCTGGCCAACCCGGTCGACCTGCAGATCAGCGGCTTCGCCGACACGAACCCGCGCGGCTTCGGCCTGCTGCAGCCCAAGCGCGGCTTTGCCGATTACCAGGACCTGGAGGTCAGCTATGAAAAACGGCCGGCCCTCTGGGTTGAGCCGATCGGCGACTGGGGCCAGGGCGCAGTCGAACTCGTCGAGATCCCGACGGCCAATGAGACCAACGACAATATCGTCGCGTTCTGGCGCCCAAAGGACAAGCTGAACGGCAAAGGCGAGTATCCCTTCACCTACCGCATGCACTGGGGCTGGGACCGGCCCGGCGCCGCGCCGCTCGCCCGCGTCGCCGCAACTCGCGTCGGCGCCGGTGAGGCGGCGGACACGCATGTGTTCGTGCTCGACTTTGCCGGCGACGTCTTCAAGGGACTGGCAGCGGACGCGAAGCTGCGTGTCGAATCGGGCAGCAGCGTGGGCAAGCTCTCGAACGTGCTGTCCCTGGCGAACCCAGAGACGGGAGGATGGCGCATCTCGTTCGACATGGCGCCAGAGGGCGAAAAGCTGGTCGAGATGCATTGCCTGCTGCTCGGCGAGCAGGGTCCGCTGACCGAGACGTGGATCTACCGCTGGACAGCCTGATCGGCTTCCGGGCGCTTCCAGAGGAGGCGCCGATGGCCATGCCCGTGCAGGATCTGCACGCGCGTCCTATTGGCGGCAACGCGCCTGCGACCGCACCCTCTGGCTTGGCGCTGCGGCGGCTCCTGGTGATCGGCGGCGCGGTCGCCCTGACTACCGGTGGCGGCGAGCAGATGTACTTCGTGCTGAACGGCAATGGGCCGTCCGTACTTGGCGTCATCGTGCTCGTCCTGTTCATCACGCTGTTCGCTTGGATTTCTCTGGCTTTCACGAGTGCCCTGGGTGGCCTTGTTGCAATGTTGCAAGGCCGGGCAATCTTGGGATTGCAGCCCATGGGCGAACTGCCGCCGCTCGGCGTCCGCACGGCGCTGCTCATGCCGACCTACAACGAAAATCCCGGGCGGGTCATGGCCGGAGTGCAGGCGATCTATGAGTCGCTGGAAACCGCTGGCCGTCTTGACTGGTTCGACGTGTTCATCCTGAGCGACACCACGCAACCGGATGTCTGGATCGCCGAGGAGGCCGCATTCCTGGACCTGCGCGAACGCACGGGTGGGCACGGCCGCATCTTCTACCGCCGCCGGCCCAAGAACACCGAACGCAAGGCCGGAAATATCGCCGAGTGGGTCGGCCGTTGGGGCGGTGCCTATCCGCAAATGCTGACGCTCGATGCGGACAGCGTCATGGAGGGCGCGACAATCGTCCGCATCGCGGCCGCCATGGAGCGAAACCCAGGCGTGGCGCTGATCCAGACCCTGCCCGTGATCGTCAATGGCGTCACGCTGTTTGCCCGCATGCAGCAGTTCGCCGGCCGGGTCTACGGCCCGCTTATCGCGCAGGGGATTACCTGGTGGCATGGCTCGGAAGGCAACTACTGGGGCCACAACGCCGTCATCCGGACGCGTGCATTCGCCGAGCAGGCCGGGTTGCCGACGCTGCCGGGCCGCAAGCCGTTCGGCGGCCATATCCTCAGCCATGATTTCGTCGAGGCGGCGCTGATGCGCCGCGCCGGATGGGCCATCCACATGGTCCCGGCGCTCGGGGGCAGCTATGAGGAAAGCCCGCCGTCGCTGACGGAGGTCGCCGTCCGCGACCGTCGCTGGTGCCAGGGCAACCTGCAGCATGCGGGCGTGCTGCCCGGCCGCGGCCTGCACTGGGTCAGCCGGCTGCATCTGCTCATGGGCATCGGCAGCTATGTCACATCGCCGCTTTGGCTCGTGTTCCTGTTGGCCGGCGTGTTGATCTCGCTGCAGGCGCGGTTCGTGCGGCCGGAGTATTTCGGCACGGAGAAGCTGCTATTTCCCAACTGGCCGCAGGTCGATCCCGTGCTGGCCAAGTGGGTGTTCATCGGCACCATGGC
>CAZZWN010000072.1:8773-14038 GCA_964657765.1 uncultured Acetobacteraceae bacterium | reverse complement strand
CCCCGTTCGGTCCGCCCCTGAGAGGTGCTAGGTGACCCCTCACGATCAAGGCGCGAGCCGTCTTCTGTTAGCCAGCCGGTCGTCATGACGCGCCGCAAGGTGCTGGTGACGGGCGGCGCCGGGTATGTCGGCAGCCATGCCTGCAAGATGCTCGCCCGCGCCGGGTATGACCCCCACAGCTACGACAACCTGTCGCGCGGCCATGCCAGCCTGATCCGCTTCGGCGACTTCACCCAGGGCGACCTGCACGACCAGGACCGGCTCCGCGCCACGATCCAGTCGGTCGCCCCCGTCGCCTGCCTGCACTTCGCCGCCTATGCCTATGTCGCGGAGTCCATGCAGCACCCGGCTCTCTACTACCGCAACAACGTCGCCGGCACGCTCGCCCTGCTGGAGGCGTTGGTCGAGGCCGGAGCCCCGCCCATCGTCTTCTCGAGCACCTGCGCCATCTACGGCGAAGTGGGGAAGCTGCCGATCGGCGAAGATGCGCCCAAGAAGCCGCTCAGCCCGTACGGGCGCAGCAAGCTGATCGTCGAAGACATGCTGCGCGATTTCGACCACGCCTATGGTTTGCGGTCCGTCAGTCTGCGCTACTTCAACGCCGCCGGCGCCGATCCCGACGGAGAGCTCGGCGAGATGCACGACCCGGAGCCGCACGTCATTCCCCGTGCCCTCATGGCGGCGGCCGGAATCACCCCGTGCTTCGACGTGCTGGGCCAGGACTACCCCACCGCCGACGGCACGGCCGTGCGGGACTACACGCATGTCATGGATTTGGCCGCCGCCCACGTCGCCGCGCTCGACTACCTCCTCGATGGCGGCGCCTCAGAGGCGCTCAACCTGGGCGTCGGCCAGGGATACTCGGTCTCGCAGATCCTGGCGTCGGTCGAGCGCGTCACCAACCGGCCCGTCCCCATTTCAGTCTCTGCGCGGCGGCCCGGCGACCCGGCAGAGGTGATCGCCAACCCCGCTCGCGCCAAGGCCATCTTGGGCTTCCAGGCTCAACGCCCCGAGCTGGACGACATGATCGGGACCGCATGGCGCTTCTTCCAGGCGAACGGCTTCCTCGCCCGGGCCTGAGGCCGCTTATGACACCAGCGTCTCGGGCATGAGCTCCTCGGCAAGCGCTCGGATCCGGCGCCGAAAGATCGGCTCGTCATAGGCCTGCGCCGCCGCTTCTGCCGCGTCCCGCATCGCGTCCTTCTCCGCGTCCGGCGTCGACCGCAGCAGCCGGTCCGTCTGGTCGACGAGTCCGGTCAGGTCATCGGACGCCGGGTCGCCCGCGGCGAACACGACGGGGATGCAGCGCGCCGACATGGCTTCGACCATCGCGATGCCGAATGCCCCATGCCAGTAGATGTCGCTGCTGGCGTAGAGCTGATGCAGCGCCTCCATCGAGGGGTTGGTGTGAAAGGTGATGGGCAGCCCGGCCGCCTGCTCGAGCAGCTCGGCGTAATAGGTTCGGTGCGGCACCTCCGGCATCGTCGACCCGGCCAGGTGCAGCTCTGCCGCAACGCCGCGATCGCGCAACGACCGCAGGGCCTCGATCAATCGGTCCTGCCGCTCGCAGTGCCCACCGGTGGCGAAGCGGCCGACATGCAGGATTCTGCCCGGCTGTTTGACCGCCCGCATCGTCACCATCGGGACCGGCGGCGGCACCACGTCGATGGGACGCGCCGGCACCCCCAACGCCTCGGCACTGCGCTGCACATGCGCGCGGACATCCTCCGAGCCGGTCATCACCCGGTCCACATCGTCCCAGAACGGCCGCCGCTCAGTGTCCATCACCGAAGCCGCAACCGGGAGCCGGCAGATGAAGACGGTGTGCCGGCCCAGGCGCCCGATGGTCGGGAAGAGCTCGTTCCCGAGCACGAAGGCGAGGTCGGCGGCCGGGCCGTTCAAGCAGTCGGCCGCCCGCATCGGCTGGACGTGATCGAGATCGAGTCCGAACTCCCGCCCCATCGTCAGCACGCGGAGGCGGCTGACCGGCTCCGGCGTGACCAGCGCCACGTGCGCGACATCCTTGAACGCGACCGCGATGGTCAGCAGGTAGCGCTCGCCCCCGCCGAGCGTCAGGGCATAAGGCGTGTAGATCACGACCCGCCGGCGGGGCGCCCGCGATGCTGCCGACACCGGCCTGGCGGGGATCAGCGGCGGCCGTTCCCGGCCCGCGGTCTCCAGAAAGCGGCCCCAACGGTGGAGGAATTTGCTCCGGTTGATGGCGACGATGTTGCCCAGCTTCAGCGCCGCGCCGCGATTGCTGCTGGTGGCGCCCTCGATATGCACGACCGTGGTGTCCGGACAATATACCGTATCGAGACCGAGCAGCCTCAGCTTCAGGCATAGATCGACATCCTCGTAGTAGGCGGGATCCCACGCGAGGTCGAAGCCAAGTGCCCGCATGAAATCGTCGCGGCGCAGCAGCACGCAGGCGGCGGAGGTATAATCGACGACACGCTGCGTCCGGAACGCGGGGTCGTCGAGCGATGCGCCTTTCCCAAGCTGGGTGACGGTTCCGTCCGGATTGATCAGCGCCCCGGCTTCCTGCAGATCGCCGTTCGGATAGACGAAGCGCGGACCGACCGCGCCGATGCTGCGATCGGATTCGAGCGTGCGCATCAGCGTTTCGAGCCATCCCGGTGCCACGAAGGCGTCGTTGTTCAGCAAGCAGACATAGCGCCCGAGCGCCGCTTCGACGCCGAGGTTGTTCGCCTCGCCGAAATACTTGTTGGTCCCGAGTTCGATGATCCGCGCGTAGGGCGCGGTGTCACGGAGTTTCTGCGTATCGCCCGGGTCGCTGCCGTTGTCGACGACGATGATCTCGTAATGATGACCCGTCGTGTACTGCCACAAATACTCGAGGCAGAGCAGGGTCATGTCCCCGCCATTCCAATTGACGATGACGATCGAGACCTCGGGTGCGATCGGATCGTAGAATTCGATGAGCGGCATGAGATCGGTGGGGGGCCGCGCCACTTGATCGAGCGAGAAGCGGTCGACGATGACCGGTGGCGGCGGGGCTGCTGCCGCGGGGGGTGGCGGCGCAAGCGGAGCGGGCTGCCGCGTCGGCCGCCACCGCCGGACCACTCGCCTCAGCCAAGGCGGGATCATGCTGCCGGCGGCACGGAGCGGCCCGGTGGCGCGCCAGAGGGATGACTGGGTCAGCACATGGTATTGCTCCGCCACGGCGCGGAGATGGGCGAGCTCGAGCCGCTGCGCGTCGAGGTCTTGCCGGGTGGCGTCGTTCGCCCGCACCGCTTCGGCAAGCCGCTGCTCGGTTTCCATGAGGCTGCGCCGCAGTACCGCCGCACGTTTCTCGTTGGCCACCGCGATCAGCCTGAGCCGATCGGCCTCGCCCTGCGCTTTTTCAGCCATCCGGCGGCGGCTCGTCGAGATCCTCGGTTTCCACGTAGTTCATGGCCACCGTGCCGTGTTCCAGCCGCGCCGCGCGGCCTTGCAGGCGCAGCACGTCCCATTGCGTGATCCAGCCGCGGATGTGGTGGCGCATGGTGCGGTTGGCGCGGCGCTCGCCGATGGTCGCGGGCGGCGCCTCCCAATCGTAGGCCATGCCGTAGCTGACGCGCAGCCGTTCGGCATGACGCCGCAGATCAGCCTCGCTCGGCGGCGTGAGCACGGGCGCCGTCTCGATTGCCCGCATCGCCGCCAGCGCCAGATCGGCCTGCTCCGGCACACCCTTCAGCCGCAGCCGCTCCGGCAGCTTCTCATCATCCTGCCGGCCCTTGATCACCTGCGAGGCGAAATCGTCGGTGATCGCTGCGGCCACAGACAACCCCGGCACGCCAGGCGCCCCGAGCCAGCGCGCCAATTCGGCATAGGCGCGCGCCCGCTGCAGCGGCGAATAGCGGCCGATCAGCTCCACTTCGTCGATCAGCAGGCACCAGCCGGCAAATCCCGCCGCGCGGAACAGCAACGGCGCAAAGCGCTCGCGCTGGTGGGCCAGCGTGGCCTCGGTGATCCCCGTCAGATTGAACAGGCCGCGTACGCCGGCCTGCGTCAGCGCCTGGCGCAACGAGGGCCCCGGCAGTTTGCCGCCGGCCAGGAACGCTTCCATCCGACGCAGGATGTCGGGTGGCTGCGGCCGGCCCAGCAGATGCAGCATGGCGGCAAACAGCGGCGAGAACCCGGAATCGGCCGCACTGACGGCCGCTTCCAGCGCCTGCGCCGCCGCCGGCTGCCGCTGCAACGCCGCGAGGGCGACGGTCATGACGTCATCCGTCTGGCCTGGGGCAACCGTGTTCCGCAGCGCCGCCGCGAACACCGTCAGCGGCACCGACAGCGGCGTTTCCTTGCTGACCGAAACGGTGCTGACCACGAAGTTCTGCTTCAGCGCCACTTCCCGCAGGAATCCGAGCAGATGCGACTTGCCCGCCCCGAAGCCGCCGGTGAACAGCACGCCCGGCTGGCGCGCGCCGCTCCACGCCTGCTGCAGGCCCGTCTCGAAACGGTCCTCGATCGCATCCTCCACGCTGCCGAGCAGCAGCACGGCAGCCCGGTTCGGCACGCCGGCGCGGAGGGCCTCGAAGGCGGTGCGCAGCGCCAGCGGGGGCTGCGTCACGCGAACCGGACCAGGGGCGCGAGCGGGTTGTCGCCGCCTTGCGGACGCACGTCGTCCCAGACGCGCATCTGCAGGGCGGTGTACTGGCTGAGCGAGCGGCGCGGGTCGTCGCTCAGGAACGCGTCGTCGGCCAGCGCGATCAGGAACAGGCCCGGGAAATGCTCGGCGTCGTCGATCACCTGGCGCAGCACCTCGTAGCAATCCATGACGGCCGCCGGGCTATAGACCAGCCCCTCGGTGATGACCCGGCGCTCACGATGCAACTGCCTGATATCCAGCACCAGCACGATGCCGGCGCCACCACATTGGCGGACCCAGTGGCAGAGCGACATCAACACGCCGCGCGCGTTCTGCCGCCCGATCCGGCGCCCGACCTGGGCGGATTTGAGCTGTCCGATGGCGCGCAGCGTGCCGTGGAGCCACGCCATCACCGCCGCCGCCATCGCTTCGTCGCCCGTCAGACGGGCGTCGAGCAGCGCGATCATGGCGTAGCGGAAGTCGAGCGTGAGTTGGCTGTCCTGCCAGATGTCGCGGCTGAGCGCCTGAGTCAGGTCGCGCCGCAGCAGGTGGGCGGCGACGCCGTTCAGCTCCGCCAATGCCGGCAGCAACGGAGCATCCTCGGTATCCGGCCAGCGATAGCCCGCTCCCGTCACCAACGCCTGCAGCCGGGTGCGGAGCAGACGCTCCCA
>CAZZWN010000072.1:0-8673 GCA_964657765.1 uncultured Acetobacteraceae bacterium | reverse complement strand
GTCCGCGGCGGAAGGCGATGCCGACATAGACGTGCTCGGCGCCGTGTTCGTCATAGACGGTGAGGCGAGAGCGGCCTTTGCTGCCGGTCGACGCTGGCAGGCTGAAGTGATGGCCCCGCTTCGTGCGCGTATCGGGGGCGCGGTCGAGCCGTAGGATGTCGACGGCAAAGGCTTCGCGCGAATACTCGGCGGTCGCGCCGGGCCGCAGGGTCAGCAATTCGTAGATGTCGAGCAGGGAGACCACGGCGCCTTCGCCCGGCTCGTCGCCGCGATGCTCGGTCCGGGCCAGATGGGTGGCGGCCTTGAACAGCGTCTCCAGGAACGCTTCAGCATTGAAGACGCTGCTCTCCTGAGCCTTTTTGAGCAGCGCGGTGAGCACGCCGGGCCGGATCTGCCGTTCGAGCTTGCGGCCGACCCGAACCGCGGGAACGGCCGGTTCGAGCTTGAGCAGCAGCGGAAAGGCGGTGATCCGCCCGTCGCGTTCCACGAGCACGAGGCCCTTGGCCTCTGCCGCCGCCAGCAATTCCTTCAGGTAGTGGCCGTCTGCCAGTGCCGCTTCCGCATCGTAGTTGAAGCTCGTGCTGGCGGTCGCCAGGGCCGAGGTCAGCGGCTCGGTGGTGGCCGGAAGTTGCTCCAGCCGCCGCGACAGCCCGGCCACCACACCGGAGGTTGCCTGCCGGCGCAGCGCCCGGAGCCCGGACATGACGGCTTTCGCCTGCCGCTCCGCGGCGGCGAGCGCGGCATCGAGCCGGCTCAGTTCCTCTTCAAGCTGCGCTGACATCACTGGCCCTGAATTCGCTTCCTCCAAATTCTAAGACGGGACGCCGAGTCGGGCTATTCCTTGGCACACATTAAGGAGGCTCAGAATCGGAAGGATTGAAATTCTGCCGATCCTGGCCGGGGCCGTAGACTCGCAGCACCCGCACGTCGCCGGCGGTCTCGTCATGGCCGGTGTCGGGCCTGACTCGGTAGAACACGCGATAGCCGCCGGCACAAAGCCGCTCACGCACGCCTGGATGCACTCCGAGCGAGAACCGGTATGGATGAACGCGGAGATCGTCGATGGCGTCCAGGATGGCCAGCAGCCTGTTACGTGCTACCGGCCCCGCACCAGGCTGCGTCAGCCAACGGCGAGCAGCGCTGAGGTCAGCCAGCGCCGTGTCGGTGTAGCTCAGCTGTCGCGGCAAGAGACCCGATCAACGACGGGAGTATGGGACCGGCAACTCGTGGTCGGTATCGATGCTCTCGACCCAGGCTCGCACCGCGACCGCATCGACCAACCGGCCTGCAGCGATATCGGCATCGGCCGCAGCGATGCCTTCGGCCTCCCAGGCAAGGCGGTCCTGCCTCTCGGCTTCGGTTTCAGGGCCTGGCGCCTGAACGTTGTCGACGGCGGTTGGAACAGTGTCCATGGGCCTCAAGATAATCGATCGGGCAGGCCCCTGCCAGTGCCGCGACGCCCTTTGTCCCTACTGGACGCGCATGAGTATAAGAGAGTTCGGCTTCCGATCCCGCCATCTGCGCTGAGGTCTCGTTGGTAGGTTTGTTCCGGCGTTTGGTCCACGTCATCTCGCCCTCCGCCCGCATCCGTGCGGCGCTGGAGGAGACCAAAGCGGGCCGTGGCGCCGCCGTGGTTCAGGCCCTGGCGAAGGCGGCCAATCGCGGCGATACCGAAGCGCAATTCTACCTCGGCAAGGCCTATCTGGAAGGAACCGGGGTCCCGTCCAGCCGCGCGACGGCGGCGATTTGGCTCGAGAAGGCAGCCCAGGCCGAGCGGGTCGATGCGCAGGCCTTGCTGGCGGCAGTCTATCTTTCGGGAGCCGGCCAGGGGGATGAGGGCGGGGTCGCCGCCGGGCTGTTCAGCGATGCCGAAGGACACGAGCCGGATTACCCGAAGGCGCTGCACTGGGGGATGAAGGCGGCAACGGCCGGGTCGGGCGATGCGCAGGCCTTGGTCGGCTACATCCTCAGCGCCGGGCCCGATCCGATGCGCGACCAGGCGGCGGCGGATGACTGGTTTCGCAAATCCGCCGAGGCCGGATGTCCGCAGGGAGCGCTCGGCTACGGGCTCGCCTTGTTGCGGATGGCGGCGCGTGATGCAGAGCAGGCGGCGGCGGCGCAGATCATGCGGGCCGCGCAGGCCAACCTGCCGCTCGGCCTCTATCTGCTCGGGGTCATGTCCGATGTCGGCACCGGGGTCGAGCGGGACCCGGTCAAGGCGGTGCAGCTCTACAAACAGGCGGCACAGAAGGGGCTGCGGCCGGCGCAGGCGCGTTATGGCCTGGCGCTGCTCGAGGGCCGCGCCATCGAGCGCAATGCCGTCACGGGCGAGACCTGGCTCCGCCGGGCGGCCCTGGCCGGCGACCCGGAGGCGTCGGCGTTGCTGGGCGACCTCTACGCCAGAGGCGGCGAGCTGCCGCCGAACTTCGTGGAGGCGGCGGACTGGTATCTGCGGTCGGCCGAGGGGGGGCATCCGGTGGCCGCGCGCGCCCTGGCGACGTTGTACATGACCGGCATGGGCGTTCCCCGCGACCAGGAGAAGGCGGCGTATTGGCTGCGCATCTCGGGCGAGAGCGGTGACCGGGCGGCGCGCGCGGATCTGGGCAATTTGATCCTCGCCGGCGGTGGCGAGCCTGCCGAGGACGGCGGCAAGGCGCGCGATTGGTTCTACGACGCCGCATCCGACGGTGATCTCGTGGCGGCGTTCAATTACGGCGTATGCCTGGCGGAAGGTGTCGGCGGCGAGCGCGACCTGCCGGAGGCGGCGCTGTGGTTGCGCCGGGCTGCCGACGGGGTCGTCAATGCGCAGTATTGGTATGGGCGGATGCTGTGCGAGGGGAGGGGGGTGGAAGCCGACCTGCCCGCCGGCCGGGCTTGGATTCAGCGGGCGGCCGGCTCCGAGATGATCGAAGCACAGGTTTTCCTGGCCGAGATGATGGTCCATGGCCGAGGCGGTCCGCGCGACCATGGAGCGGCCTTGGCGCTGTTCCAGGCGGCCGCGGCGAAGGATCATACCGGCGCGCAGTTCGCCGTGGGCGCGCTGCTGGGCGGCGGGCACGACGTCCCGATGGACCGGGTGGCGGCGCAGGCGATGTTCGGCAAGGCGGCGGTGAAGGGCCATTTGCGTGCCTTGCTCATGCTGGGCCGGTATCTCGCCCGCGGACTGGCCGGGGAGGTCGACTTGGTGCGGGCGCGGGAAGCATTGACCCGGGCCCGCGCGGGCGGGGTGGCCGAGGCCGAAGCCGAGTTGGCCGCGTTGCCGTCCGACGCGCTCGACGACGCAACGCCGAATGACGGGACCGGGCCTGCCGCGCCGGAGATACCGGTGCCGCTTGAGATGGCCGACCTCGAGTCCACGCCGGAGCCTGAGCTCCGGAGTGTCACGCAAGCGCCTCATCAGTCGGTCAGCGCCGCTTCACCACCGCATCTCTCCTTGGTGCCAGGCCCGACTGATTCTGCCATTGGATCGGGACCCTAAAGCATTTCACGTTGCGGCCGGCCAACTGCAGCCACGCGCCGTGCTATGATGTTGTGATGAGCACTACCCTCCGCGCACCTCATCGCATGACCGTGGACGAATTCCAGGACTGGGAACCCCCAGCCGATCTGGCCCAACGCCGTTGGGAACTGGTCGATGGCGAGCCAGTCTGCATGTCGCCGCCCAGCATCGACCACGGGGCAATCCAGGGCGAACTCTTCGGCCTGATCAGGAGCTGGCTTATCGTCAATCGCCCGGGGTGCCGGGTCATCATCACACCAGGCGTCGTTCCGAGGATCCGATCCGACGTCAACGAGCGTATCCCCGATCTCGCGGTCACCTGCGGCCCGGTCCGGCCGGCCCGCACGCTCGACGATCCTATCCTGCTGATCGAGATCCTATCGCCGTCCAACGAGGCCAAGACGCGCGCGAACGTATGGGCCTATGCGACGATCCCGAGCGTGCACGAGATCGTCCTGATCTCCAGCACGTCGATTTACGCTGAGATCTTCCGGCGGAACGCTGACGGCACCTGGCCGCCGGATCCGTTATTCCTTAGAGGCGGCGCCGAGTTGGGCCTCGAGAGCATCGGCATGGCCATTCCCCTCCAGGCGGCCTACCGGACCAGTAGTCTTGCTGCATCCAGGTAGGATTTCGTCGGTTCTCAGGGTCTCCCTGAGCTGGTCTGGGCCGATAGCGCCGGCCGCACTCGATCCAAGGCCAAGGCCGCCGCAGCACGAGCAAATGGCAGCAAAGGCGGACGTCCGCGAAAAGCAGCCCAGGGCTGAGTAGCCTTGCTCTATCTTATCGATCAAAGAGCAACATCCGACGGATCCAGCCGCTGGATCGCGATGAGTTCGTCGGCCAAGTCGTCGGCGTCGTTGTAGCCGAAGGTGTGGCCGTTCGGGGCCGTGCGGAGCTTCTCGCCGATGCCGCCGAGGTCCGAGCCGAGAATGATGCAGCCGGCCGCCTGCGCTTCCTCGATCACCAGCGGCGCGTTCTCCCACCAGAGCGACGGCACCACGATCACGTGGTTCTCGGCCATCAGCCGGACGACGTCGTCGTTGCGGTAGGCGCCCTTGAACGTCACGTTCGCCGGAAGGTCGGCCAAAGCCTTCTCGACCCGGTCCTTGAACGATTGCGGCTGGCTGGCGGACGAACCGTAGATGCGGAACGTGATGGGGTAGCCGCCGCGCTCGATCTTGCGCGCGGCGCGGATGAGGACCTCGAGGCCCTTGAGCGGGGAGAGCTGACCGAAGAAGGCCGCGCGCAGCGGCTGTCCGGCGGCGTGGCGCGGCGGCATCGCCGGCGGATGCGGCGGCAAGGCGTTGGCCTGCACGCGGATCTTCTCGGGCGGTAGGCCCCACTCGATGTAGCGCCCGCGCAGGAACTCGCTCGGCGAGATGAACTCGTCGACCTCGCGCAGGAAGCGCTTCAGCCAGAGTTCGCGCAGCAGGAAGGCTTGCGGGCTGTGTTCGGGAAAGCAGCGATGGCATTTCTGCGGCGACGCGCCATAGCAGAGGTCGAGCGCCGGCCGGGTGACCATCTGGCCGAAATGGTGACAGATCAGCAAGTATTCGTGCAGCGTCAGTACGATCTTGGCCTGCGGCGCATGCTGCCGGACGCAGAGCAGCGCCTCGATGCCGATGCCGAGATAATGGTGGAAATGCACCGTGTCGGGCTTGAGCCGCTGCAGCAGGGTGCTGAACTCGCGCGTGAACAATGGGTCGGGGTTGCTGAGCCGGAAACCGTCGAAGGCAGCACCCGTATACAGGAATTCTTGGGCCCCGAACGGCTGCCCGAACCCCGGTTTCGTGCCCCGCGCAGCGCCGTTGGACGTGAGCAGCCAAGCCTGCATCGTCTCACTGTCGCGCGCCCGCCGGAACTGCTCATAGGCCGCGATTTCGGCGCCCCCTTGGCTCAGCCGCGGATGCGCGTGGCAGATCACGAGCAGCCGCTGCCGCGCCGTCGCCCGACGCGTGCGCACCGGCTCAGCCATCGATCTGCTTGCTCCAACGGCGGTTGAACCGCCACGCGTTGAACAGCGTCGCGTTCGCGCGCCAGGGCTGCTCCGCCCCCTGCGACTGCCGTTCGAGATGATAGAGCGTGACCGAACTATCCACCGCGCAACCGAGCCCGGCCGCGCGTAACCGCTCGCAGAGATCCGCGTCCTCGAAATCGCCGATGACATACCCCGGGTCGAGTGACGCCACCTCGGCGCGCCGCAGCACCATGCAGGCCCCGGTAATGGCCCGCACCGGGATCAGCCCGCTCGGCGGAGCGGGCCATCCGCCTTTGCCCGTGTGGATCGCGAAGAGCCAGTCGCCATGCGACCCGAGGCGCTCGTAATGCATGCCTTCGTGCTGAACCGTCCCGTCCTCGAACAGCAGTCTCGGCCCGACGACGCCAAGCTTCCGGTTCTTCTGCAACCGCGCCACCAGGGGGGCGAGCCAGGACAGCCCCTCGCTGCCGCCCGGAAACACGTCGGAATTGAGCAGGCAGAGATACGTCCCGCGCGCCACCCCGAGCCCGACATTGTTCGCCCCGGCGTAGCCGAGATTTTCGGTCAGGAACAACAGGCGGAACGGCAGTTGGAAGCGAGCCCAGCAGGAGAACGCCAGCCGCTCCGCCTCCTCCGTCAGCGCGGGATCGTCGAGCACGTAGATCAGCTCGACCGCCGGGTCGGGCCGCTCGCAGAACAGCGCCTGCTGGTATTCCATGAAGTCGACCCGGCCATAGAGCGCGACCACCACGGAGATCAGCGGTGCGGCGGGGAGGACGCCGAAGACGCGGTCAGCGAAGTGCGGCGGCTTGGCAGCCCGGTGCATGTTCAAGCCATCGACGATCGGTCCCAGCACCGTGTCGAAAGCATGCTGGAGCCGGAGCGCCGGCGGGCGCGGGACGGACAGCAATTGCTTGATGACCCCCAGGCGCGGGCGAAGGAGCACGCGGAGCGGCTTGTAGGCGATCCCGCCGTCGATGGTCTCGATTTCGAGATACTTCGCTTCGCCGACCTGCGGCGCGAAGGCCAAGAACCCGAGCCGGTCGTCCTCTAGGCCGTATTGCTTGCCGAACTGCTGGAAGATGTCCGCGCGCGGGATCGGCAACCAGGCCTGCGGGTCCAGGCGCGCCCGATGCCGGACGCCGCAGACGGACAGCGCTGCGACCGACGCCCCCGTATCGACGAACCAGCCGATCAGCGCGAGCCCGTCCGGTGGAACATGCAGGGCCTGGTCGAGCTCGAAATGCACGGGGGGCCAGAGTGCCGGCAGCGTGTCGCGGCCGTCGAAGGGCGGGCGGGGGAGGTGGGCCAGGAGCGGGATGTCCTGCGCCCCGTGCGCGCGCCGGGCCCAGCTTCGGGCCATGGCGGCGATCACCATGGCGCCGAGCGGCGTTTCGCGCGGGAGCAGCGGCAAACGCAGCCGAAGCGCCGGAATTTCGACGCCGTTCAAGCTGGCCTGCGGCAGGCTCGAGCCTTCCAGGATCGTGCAGAAGCCGATGAACTCGGGGGGTGCATCGTCGCGGTGAAAGAAGCAGGTGACGGCCTCGCCGGTGACGCTGCCCAGCGACAGCTCGGCATAGAGCCGTTCGTGGCCTTCCTGTTCCGCCCAGCGCAGCGGCGTCCAGCCGAGCAGGATCCAGCCCTGCCCCGACGGCAGCCGGGCGGCAGCGTCGATGGCGCCAGTGACAGGACGCAACCGGTTGCCAAGGCGGGGAGCGTTCGCTCGCTCGCTCATCGCCCGTCAGCTCGCGGCGGAGGGGCGCCGGGAGATCAACGCCCCGACACGGCGGGCAGCGCGGCTGGTTCCCCCCGCTTTCGGCACCGGCGCTTCGACGATCTCGACCCGCAGGGCGATGACGGGCTGCAGCGGGTCCAGCGCGCAAAGTGCGCCGACCGGGAGCGTCTCCTGCACGGTGCCGTCGGCGTAGCGAAGGCTGACCGCGAGCATGCCGGCATGCTTGCGATTGCCGTCGCCGTTCACCCGCAGCCGCAGCCCCTGAATGGGGATCTGCAGGCCGCGCGTGCCGCAATATTCGCCGGCGGAGACCCATGGGGAGGTCCAGCCTTTGCCCAGCACGGCCTGATATTGCAGGTCGGGCGCCTCGATGGTGGTCGGGGTCGCGATGGTGAAACCTTCGATCCAGAGACTGCCGGCCAGGTCGCCGACCCATTCTCCGAACTGGCCGCGGATGTCGCCGCGGTTGCGCACGTGGACGATGACGTCGGCGGCGCGATTGTCGACGGCCGCCGCCGCCGCCGCGGCGACGGGCGGAGGTGCATCCAGGCGCTGGATTTCGACTTTCGGCGGCGTGGCTCCCTTCGCGCGGGCCATGTTGTAGCTGGTCAGCAGAAGGCGGATCTGTGGCGCGTGCACCCGCAGGAGCAGAGCGTCGCCCACCCGCCGCAACCAGGGTTCGCCGGAGAGCCGGGCCAATTCGAGCGTATTGTCCTGCTCTCCCGGTGCGGCCGAGACGCCGAGGCCGGGCAGTTGCGCATCCGTCAAGCCGGGGGAGATGGCGACAACGTAGATGCAGTACGTGCCGCGGCGCAGCAGCAGGGTATGGGCGGCGACCTCTGCCGTCTCAACGGCCGAACTGCCTTCTACTTTTTCACTCATGCCAGAACGGTTTATCTTGCCTTAACCGAGGCAACAACGCCGCCGGCTTCATCATTGTTAGCCGATGGTGCTCAAGGATTTGTCGATTGATCTCGCGCGGTGACACGCCGAGCGGCAGCACGCTGCCGCCCGCAGCACGCACGCGTTCGGCCTGCGCGCCGACGTCGAAGCAGAGGGTGGGCAAGCCGGCCTCGAGCAGGCCGGTGAGAGAGTAGCACCAGGGCTCCGGCCAGATCGACGGCAGGAAGCCGATGGTGGCGTGTTGGCGCGCGATCAGGCCGTCACGCTCCGCGTCCAGATAGGGACCGGTGACGAAGACGCCGGCCCCGATCAGGGCGGCGTCGTCGATCGTGTGCCCGACGACGGTGAACCGGATCGGCAGGCCCCGGATGGCGGCGTCGCGGGCGCAGTCGAGCAGGATCTGGAAGCCTTTGTGCTCGTTGAGCGCGCCCACGACGCAGACGTGAGCGAGGGCGGGGGCCAGTGGGGAGCGCGCCGGGTTGGCCCTCGTCTTGCTGGCTTCCCAGGGCCGGACCGTGATCGCGGTCGCGGGCATGTGCCGGCGGAAGCGGCGGG